>CANRLM010000018.1 GCA_947631435.1 uncultured Akkermansia sp. | reverse complement strand
TTCCTTGTCGTAGCGGTCGCGCTTTTCGGGGTCCATATTGAGCGCGCGGAAAAGCTGCAAGATACGAGCGCGCATGTAACGCGGATTGTCTTCGGCGTCTGCCAGATACTCCCAAAACTGATTCTTTCGGAAGAGTCCGGCATCCTCCGCATAAAGACAGAACACGAGCCGCACGCAAAACTTATTCATGCTTTGCAGCGTGGCGGCGTCCTTCCCGCTCTCCGCATTTTCAAGAAGCGCGTTGTAAATCCGCGAAATGAGAACGCCCGCCTGCATGGACATTTCCTTCTCCTTTTCAACGCGGGAATTGCGGGCATCCACGAGAAACTGCAAACGGTGCCACTGTTCGGGGAGTTCAGCAAGAGCGATACTGCTCACCGGTACGGCAGGCTTCGCGGCGTTCATATCGTGAATACGAATCTCGCGGAAGTTGCACGTCACAATCCAGCGGGCATGTTTATCTACGGGCAGATTGTCCGAGTAACGTTTGGCTTGCTCGTAGGGCGTCAGCATGTCGCCGCCGGACTGCATTTGCGGCGCGTCCATGTCAATGCTGCTGCTCTTCTGCTCAATAAGCACCCGGGTATCCGGCAGGTAAGCATCAATGAAGCGGGTAGAGCTGCCTACCTTCACGCGCATTTCAAAGCTGATCGTTCGGCTGTCACTGCGCACGCCAAGCACCTCTTGCAAGAGTTCAATCCAGAAGCTCTGCGTCTCCTGCTTCTCATCGCCCGGCGCCGCCGTCCACTTGTCTGCAAACGCCTTTGCGGCGGCTTTCCTCTTTGCCGTCTCCGTCGCCGGGCTGGTCGTCGTTTCCATACGTTAAAGAGAGTGTAACACAGACGAAGAGACATAAAAAGAAAAATCACGGAGCGGCAGGCGAACAGAAAAAACCGCCCGGCATACAGCTCATTCCTTCCGTCACTCTTTTACCCCCCTCTCCCCGCTCTTCCTTTATTTTCCCTTCTTCGTGAGTTTTTGGTACAGCGCGAACAGGTGAGTCACGCGGTCAGAATCATCGGCGAACTTCCTCCCGTATGCGGCATCAACAGCGGCGTCAAGTTTACTGTGCGCTTTCCTCAGCTCGGGCGGCATCATTAACGGGTCGTACAGTTCTGCCAACGAGCTCCCGGAATATAAAGCGCGGGCATCCAGTACAGCCTGCGCGCACGCCTCTATCTTCTCTCGCTGTTTGTCACCGGGACTCGCCCACGGAAAATTATTATAAACGACTTTATTTGAGTAGCGATAGTCGCTCTTGAGTCTCCCTGCTACCGTTCGCATCCAAACCATGTGCATAGCGGACGTCAGAACTCCGAAGTGGTAGAGGGTGGCGTTAGGAATGATTGTTACTGCATCGGAAACAATGGTCTCGTGTCCCAAAAAACCGAAGGGGACATACCGGCGATTTTCGGATGAATGGCGCGGAATTAGGATATAGTCAGATTCCGGTTGTCTAATCTCTTGGAATCTCCAAGGAGATTCTGCGCATTTTCTCGTTGCTGCCTTTGGACTCTTGAGCCGGAACTCTCGCACTGCTGCAATTCTTTCTTTAACAGGGGCTAGTCTATGAGCTAAAGACAATTTGTCCGGAGTTATCCAAAGGCAATATCGGCTTATATTATGCAAAAATTCTTTCGCACCTAGTATTTTTCTGAACAATGGAGCTGCTTCGGGTGTAGCCGATATGAATTGCCGGTATTCTTCTTCCGTGAAGAGTAGATTACCGTCATCTGTTGGTTGATTGCCTTTTATGATGACGGGAACATTACAAAGGGGAGTTTGTCGATTGTCGATAAACACGTCATCAGCTTCTATTAAGTAGCCATTGAGCCGGGAAACACTGTGTTCTCCTCCTTGTTCATCGAACAGGCGGCAGGGTGTTTTCTGTCCGCTGAACCCGACAATGACGCAATGAACCGCCGCCGTGTCCTTCGTCTCGTTTGCCCACTTGAATGTGCGGTAGGCAAAGTTGATTTTCATGCCGCGCTCTTGAAGGATATGCCGCCAAAGGAAAGCAACAGATTGCCCTTGCGTGATGGAGTTTGTTGCCACAAAGGTTGTACGGGTAGCCGGGTCTTGCTGCATGATTTCCGCTGCTTTCACAAACCACGCTGCAACATAATCCAGGTCTCCCGCGCCGTGAATGCCTTTGCAAACATGCAATAATCCCTCCTTTTGTTGTTGGTGCTGTAAGTACGAACCCACAAATGGCGGATTGCTGATGATATAGTCCACGTGCCTGGCGGGTGTGTTCTCCGTCCAGTCCAGGAAAAGAGCATCATTCTCACGGATGTTGTCGTACCCTCTCAGGGGCAGGAAGTCGGGAAGCTCTTGCGTGGAGAACTCCTGCGTTTCCTGCCACATTTGCGCGTCCGCTATCCAGAGAGCCGCCTTGGCAACCGACACGGCGAAGTCGTTAATCTCAATCCCGTAGAATTGCTGCATGGTAACCTTCACACGGGAAAGCTCACCGCCGAAACTGCCTTGCCCGTTGGAAAGGTAACGCAGGGCGTCATTTTCCAGACGTCGAAGAGAGATGAATGTTTCCGTGAGGAAGTTGCCGGAGCCGCATGCCGGGTCGAGGAAGATCAGGGAAGCGAGTTTATCGCGGTATTCTTCCAACTTCTTGGCGCGCGCTTTCTCGCTGCCGCGCTTGGCTTCTGCAATGGAGCGCAGTTCCTCCTTAAGGGCGTCCAGAAAAAGCGGATCAATCACCTTGTGGATATTCTCCACGCTGGTATAGTGCATGCCGCCGATTCTCCGGGTCGCCGGGTTCAGCGTGCTTTCAAACAGCCCGCCGAAGATAGTCGGGGAGATTTCGCGCCAGTCAAAATGCGCCGCATCCTTAATCAGCTCGCACAGGTTCTCATCCAGCATGGGAATGTCCGGAATCTCCTGCCCGCCGTCATCGAAAAGCCCGCCGTCCACATACGGGAAAGCCAGAAGTTCCTTGTCGTAGCGGTCACGCTTTTCGGGGTCCATATTGAGCGCGCGGAAAAGCTGCAAGATACGGGAACGCATGTAACGCGGATTGTCTTCGGCGTCTGCCAGATACTCCCAAAACTGATTCTTTCGGAAGAGTCCGGCATCCTCCGCATAAAGACAGAACACGAGCCGCACGCAAAACTTATTCATGCTTTGCAGCGTGGCGGCGTCCTTCCCGCTCTCCGCATTTTCAAGAAGCGCGTTGTAAATCCGCGAAATGAGAACGCCCGCCTGCATGGACATTTCCTTCTCCTTTTCAACGCGGGAATTGCGGGCATCCACGAGAAACTGCAAACGGTGCCACTGTTCGGGGAGTTCAGCAAGAGCGATACTGCTCACCGGTACGGCAGGCTTCGCGGCGTTCATATCGTGAATACGAATCTCGCGGAAGTTGCACGTCACAATCCAGCGGGCATGTTTATCTACGGGCAGATTGTCCGAGTAACGTTTGGCTTGTTCGTAGGGCGTCAGCATGTCGCCGCCGGACTGCATTTGCGGCGCGTCCATGTCAATGCTGCTGCTCTTCTGCTCAATAAGCACCCGGGTATCCGGCAGGTAAGCATCAATGAAGCGGGTAGAGTTTCCCACCTTCACGCGCATTTCAAAGCTGATCGTTCGGCTGTCACTGCGCACGCCAAGCACCTCTTGCAAGAGTTCAATCCAGAAGCTCTGCGTCTCCTGCTTCTCATCGCCCGGCGCCGCCGTCCACTTGTCTGCAAACGCCTTTGCGGCGGCTTTCCTCTTTGCCGTCTCCGTCGCCGGGCTGGTCGTCGTTTCCATACGTTAAAGAGAGTGTAACACAGACGAAGAGACATAAAAAGAAAAATCACGGAGCGCCTACGGTTTCCGAAACTTCCGGAACTATCGTTTACGCGTCCTGCTCGAATGCTCCCGCCTGTTTAACAAAAATCCCTCTTTCCACAAAAATTTGGGTTGACCCAAAATTTGGGTTGACCCGCTAGATACGTTCTTCAAACGTATCTAGCTCTATGGAGGCGAGGGGAGTCGAACCCCTGTCCCGGACACTTTTGATGCAAGCATCTCCATGTTCAGGCGCAGAAGCTGCTTTAGCTGAAACGGAAGCTCTGCGCCGGCTTCCGAGAAAGCGAGGGACCTGTGGATGAGTCTCAGGCGGCGGTACCCCCCGCAAGAGACTGCCCGCTGGATTGGAGATCCGGCGTCCTAGTGGGCATCAGACGCAAGATCCGGTGCGTAATCACGCAGCCATGGCGTATTCGTTATCGGAATAGGCACTTAATGTTTGAGCGGCTTGGTAAGGGGGCCAGCCGATCAACCCCCACATGCAGCCGGCACCTCGAATGTTCGGTCGAAACCGGGGCGCCCCCATGAAAAACATCCGTCGCAATGCAATAAGAAACCACAACGGCGACGGAGAACACGCCCGTAGGGATTCGAACCCCAAACCTTCTGATCCGTAGTCAGACGCTCTATCCAGTTGAGCTACGGGCGCACGAACAGCTTAGTAAACTGAGCTTTTCGGAAAAAGCGGGTGCGAGTATAGCACGCCGGGCGGGGTTGTCAACTCCTTTTCTGAACGCAACCCGTAAATTCTTTCAAAGTCCACAAAGCACGATGCAATCTTGATTAACGGATAAAGTTGGTGTACGAGCGTGGGATTTCTTCACCGGAGGGGAAAGCGGCGTATGCCTTGATGGCTCGTGCGAGGTTACGACCCAACTGGCGCATGACAGCAATGCCTTCCGCATCCTGCATCACTTGCTCGGGAGTATTGCCGTGCACCTCATTCCAGTAGAAGGAAGAGATAACAGGCATTTGGTTGATTGTAAGGTGTTTTTGGATGGCATCAATTGTGGCGAGAGAGCCGGCACGGCGGCTGGAAGCAACGGCGGCACCGGGTTTGCCGGTAAAGGCGAAACTGCCGGCGTAGAAAGCACGATCCAACGCGCTGAGGAGACGACCGGATGGGTGTCCGTAGTAAACGGGGGAACCGAAAACAAAGCCGTGCGAATTTTTTGCCTTGTCAATAAGTTCATTCACCGGGTCATCTTTCCAGATGCAGATGCCGGGGTGCTTGCGGCAATTACCACAAGCGATGCAGTCTTGCACCGGGCCAGCGCCGAGATGCAGAATCTCGACTTCTACATTGTTTTTTTTGAGTTCCTCTGCCACAAGGGAAAGGGCCGTGTAGGTGCAACCCTCACGGTGCGGGCTACCGTTGACGAGCAAGGCGCGAAGTTTTGCAGACCCCTCAGCGACTTCATCTCCCAAAACCGCTGTTGCCGCAAGTGCGCCGCCGACAAGCCCTGCGCGGGCCATAAAAGTTCTCCGATCTGTAATCATGTCGTTGTTATAGCCAATAGACACGGGATGCACAAGGAAAAAACGCACACGTGAGTGCGCATTCGTCCGAAAATTGGCATCCGGGGTAAGAACAAAACTTCCGAAGGAGGGGGAGGGGGGAGACGCAGAGCTCGAAAGAAGAAGTCATAGAATTATCCATGGTTGGGTTGTGCAATTTTGTTTCCCCCTCTGAGGGAAGCCGAGGAAGGGTTGCAGGCGCAAGAGTGGAGCGGAAGATGGGTACACAGCTTCAGATGAAATGGTTCCATGGCGTATCGGAATACCGAAAATGAGATGAAGGGAATTTTATGGAACAAGTATGATGAGGTATTGATTTTGTGAGCGTGAGAGTGTAGAATGCGCGTATGACATCGCCGGAATTGTATCGTGTGTGGGCAGAGGTGGATACCGATGCCATGAAGCACAACCTGCACGTGGTGCAGCAGGCATTGCCCGGTCACATGCGCATGCCCATCGTGAAGGCGGAGGCGTATGGACATGGGCTGGAAGGTGTGGCACGCGCGCTGGATGGGGAGGACATTCCCTTTTTGGGGGTGGCGACGATTGCCGAGGCGGCAAGAGTGCAGGAAGCGGGGTGCAAAACCTGTCCTTTCATTATTGGTCCGTGCTTTCCGGCGGAACGGGATGCCGTTGTTCAGAATAGTTGGCGCGCGGCTCTGTCGAGTTCGGAAGAGGCAGAGCATTTCAACTCGCTGGGACGGCTGTACAACAAAAAAGTACACTTGCACCTGAATATTGACACCGGTATGGGGCGCGCCGGGCTCCTGCCACAGGGAATTGAGGAACTCATGGATGTGCTGCCTCGCTGCGAAATGCTGCACATCGAAGGAGTGTTTTCGCATCTCTCTGCGGCAAGCGAGGATATCTCCTTCACTCACCGCCAGATAGCATCCTTCGAGCGTGCCGTGGCGCAACTTTCTGAGAAGATGAGTTTCGATTACCGCCATCTATGCAGCAGCTCGGCAGTATTTAACTACAATGCTCCCTGCACTAATATGGTGCGTCTTGGTCGCATACTCTATGGTTATTCGCCCATGCCTTCGCCTTACAACAAGGAACTGCGTAACACGCTCACCCTTTACAGCAGGGTTACTCTCGTGCGCACTCTGCCGGACAACCATGGTGTTTCCTACAATCACACCTACATCACTACCGCTCCTACGCGTGTGGCAACTATCGGTATAGGCTTTGGGGATGGCTACCTGCATTATCTTTCCAACACCGGAGCACGCGTCTATCTGAATGGCTCCTACTGTCCCGTGTTGGGTCGCGTCACCATGGACCAAATTATGGTGGATGTAACTCACCTGAGCAAGGTGGAACCCGGTGATATCGCGGAAATCATGGGACCTCGTGTGCCCTGGCAGGAATTGACGGCTCGGGCCAAAACTATCCCGAGCAACGTCATCACGTCTATCTCTGCCCGTGTTCCGCGCGTTTACGTTTCGAAAAACTGAGAGAGCGAACGAGCCGCGGTTACCAATTCCGGAGAGGTTAACGACTGGAACAAGAACAGAGTTGCAAATTGGGAAGCTTATTCCCTGTTCCAGGCAAAGCTGAGGCAGAAACAAGCAGGTACGTGCCTTTCAGACAAAACGGTCCCGGAGTCTTGTCTCACTCACCCTTCTGTTCCCCCAGGCGGCGGAGCTGATGAATGGCTCGGCGATGGAGGGCGTCGTTGCTGGATTCAGCGGCACGGCGATCAATGTAGATGGAATAAGGTGCGCGATTGATGGAAAGCTCAACGATACCATCAGCTGTGGGTTCATCCAGCAAATCAGCGAATTGGGAAAAACTCCGCACGGGTTTGCCATTCACCTTCTCCACGATACAGAAGCCAAGATTCTCATAACCAAGGGTGGCAGGAGTGGGGATAATGAATGTGAGAGCCACGATATCCCGACGCTTTTCGTCGATTTGTTTTTCTACCTCGTCCATCAAGCGCAAGAAAGGAAGGGGCAGGCCGTTGCCGCGGCGTCGTAAAGCCTCGGCGTAGGTGGAGGTGAAAGGCTGAAAGAGTAAACCTCCCCAGAGGATATAACGCGGGGCAACACCCTCTTTCTCCTCGGGGATAGGGCCCTTCTCCACGGCGTCACGATTGAGCTTTACGATGATTTCGCTCTGTTCACCCTTACGGCTTATACCCAGCTTGAGCGTTTCGCCGTTCGGTTTAAAGCTTCGCAACATCGTATCGGCAGCGATGAGTCCATAAATCGGATGCTTGCACCGCCCGATAGCATCAATAGAAATGCCTCCAATTGAGACGACAACATCTCCTTCCTTCAAACCGGCAAATTCCGCCGCGCCAAAAGGCAGCACTTCGCTCACGTACAATCCCCCGGCGTCATCAGGCAGATGAAGATAGCGACGAAACACGGGGTCGTCCAGCGGAGAAAAACGAACGCCGAGGACGGGCACAGAGGTTTCTTCCCCGCGTTCCACCAGGAAGCGACGCAGCAATTCGGCATTTAGCACGTTGACCGTCTGGTTCTCAGAATCTCGCTCCATCACAAGCCCCACAACGCGGCCCTCACGTAGTATGGGCAACCCCTGCTGTGTGTCCTGCGGCAATGTGCCGCCACGCGCGCGCATGCTCAACTGAGGCAGCAGCCCGCTGTCATCCACACTCTCTACCACCATAGGGATTTGCATGGGGATGATTCTGTTGATCAGGGTGTGCAGAGTCGCTTCATTGCCCGGAGAAAGAGGAGCCCCTATCTCGTGTACCCTTACTTTTTCGAAAATATCTGCATCTTTTTCATGCTGCACTCCCAGCAGAGCCAACCCCATTACCTCGTCGCGCTTGAGGGTTTTTGCCGGTACTCGCCGTGTTTCGTCCGGCAGGCTCAGCTCAATGTAGGTCGCATCCTTTGCGGCATCATCTACCGTCAGAACGCGTCCATTGCCAAGGTACACCCCCATGGCACGGGTACGATTCGTCTTTCCCTTCTCCCAGGGGCGCAGAATATCGAAACCTTGTTGGACTGAATCTACGTACAGCAATCCAACTTCCCGGGCTGCAGGCGTCTGTTTCACTGCGGCGAGTTGCTCTGCCGTATCCAGCTCGGGCGTGACCGCCTGAGTTGCGGGAGAAACGCTTTGTCTCTCATCGGGCTTTGCCGGTTTGGCAGTGCGCGGCGTGGGCTTACAGTCACTCAGAGAAAGGAAGGTTATCGCGATGAGCGCCGTCATCATGGAACGAAAGAAAATTTTCATCACTTGATTCCGAAGGTGGAGGGATAATGGGAAAAACTCACAGGCGGGCAGGCTGTGGAATGTTGTAGCCGGCAGAGATACGGGCATGCCCGGTTTGCAGGGCAGCATTCTCTACCACGAAGGGGCGCGGCGCATCTTTGAACTCAATCACAGTGAACTCCGGTCGTTGTTCCCCGGAAGCCGGATAGAGAAGATTGTAAAGGTGTTTTAAGCCCTTTACCGGGTGTCCGTTTACTTTGGTCACTACTCGAGAGCCGTAATTATCAAACCTCGCGTTGATTTCATCCGGCAGCACCGCCGTGAGTACCACGATATCCTCTTTCTCACGCCAGCCCCCGCGCTGCAGGAAATCTTCCATCTCTACGATAAAATTCGCGGGATTGAGGTTATGCGCTGCGATGACGTTACGCTGCAGAGGTTGGAACACCATCCCGGCAAACTGTACATAGCGCGGCAGCTCGTCATACGCATTCCCTGTGATACTTGCAGCAGCAGGAAGTGGTTGCAAAATGATTTTTACATCTGCAGGCTTACCGGCACGGAGGATGGAGAAGGTAATGGAATCACCATTAAAAGCGCGCTCAGCAAGCTCCTCCAACTTCACCCGTTCGCCGTCAAGTTCAATCATACCGGAGCTGTCCACCCGATGTCCATCTACTGCCAGCACTATGTCCCCAACCTCCAGTTTCCCATCGCAACTACTGCCGCGCACAACCTCGCCCACAAGCGCGCCCATAGCATCATCCGGCAGACAGAAATGCTTGCGCATAGCCGGGTTCTCCATCGGGAAAAATTCTGCACCGATTTCGACGTAATGGTCGTAGTTTCCGTCCTTCACATCCTGAAGGAAGCGATTAATCACCGGCAATGGTATCATGTAACCCGTTGAATTGGCTTGCATCAGCCCTTGGAAGGCCACACCCACCACCTTGTCTCCCAGCAGCACGGGGCCCCCACTATTGCCGGGGTTGATCGCAGCATCAATCTGTACGATGAGGTGCGAGTCATTCTGAGGATGCGCATATGGGATGGTATCGATGCGTGAGATAATACCGCGTGTTACCGAGAGACGATTTCCTCCGATGGGGTAGCCAATAGCGCGCACTTCATCTTCCAGATGAGGCATCTCCTTGCTGAACTCCAGATAAGGGATATCCGCAAAAGCACTGCTGTCTTCCACCTCTACAAGAGCTAAATCCGCATCGTGCGCCACGTACTTTACCTTAGCTGGTAGTTTTCGTGCATCTGCATACGGCGACACGTAGAGACGTTCTGCATCTGCTACCACGTGCGCATTTGTCATGAACACGCCGGGCGCCACCATAAAGCCTGTGCCGGTTCCGCGGCCAAACTGCCCCGCCTGCCATGGTACCCTGTAGTCCGGCAGTCGCTTGGCGACTTCAATTTTCACGATGCCACGGTACGCTGCTGTCATATTCACCGAACCTTCTGATTGCCCCTCTGCTGAGAGCTTTTCCTCCCCCGGAGCTTCGGTGTTCGGTTTATCCTTTATCTCCTCCTCTGCGTTTCGCTGTTGATCGGACTCCGCTTGCGGCGCCGGTTGCTTCTCCGGTTCGTCGGGCACTGGTTGTTTTGGTTTTGTCGCTGACGAATCCGGTTGCTCTTCCGGTTTTGATGGCTTCAGTGGAGGATCCGGTGGAGCGGGAACTTGATCCGCCTGCTGCGCGGAACAAACAGCACAAAGAAACAGCGCAGATGGAATCAAAAAAAGAGATTTCACGCGTTTTATTCTGGAGCTGTGCATGCGTTAAGTCAAGCTCAAAAAACGCTCGCTAGCAGTTAGAACTACGCGCATTCAAAACAAATTCAGGACTTAGAATAAAGAAGAGCTTTATCGAGGAGGAACACGTAAAGATCCATATGATTTACGACGCACAAATCACGAAATCAATAAATCAGATGTACGAGATACGAAGGACGAAATGGAAAATTAGCACGCCGGAACGTGAATTTCAGAGAGCCTTGCCGTACAGGGTAAAGCCCGTAGACTCCTCTATGCGAATGGGCGCGATAGAACCGATGGCAGGGGAACCGGAGGTTATGATGATAGGTTTATTCTGAGAGGAGCGTCCTTGTAGACGGTCGGGGTTAGTCTTGCTCGGTCCTTCTACAAGGACAAGCTGGGTGGAGCCAACCAGGGCGGCATTGCGTGCGGTGGCGATACGGTTGACGACGCGGAGCAGATCATGGTTGCGTGCCTCCTTTTCGCGCAAACAGATTTGACCGGACATTTCGGCGGCAGGTGTGCCGCGACGCGGAGAGTACTGGAAGATAAACGCGTTGTCGAATTGTACTTCTTCTACAGCATCACGCGTGAGCAGGTAGTCTTCTTCAGTTTCTCCCGGAAAACCAACAATAATGTCGGTAGTGATAGCGAGATCGGGACGAGCGGAGCGCATGGCATGGCAGAGCTCGAGGTATTTGGCCTGCTTGTAGGGACGGCGCATAAGCAGTAGGATGCGGTCGCTGCCGCTCTGCATGGGGAAGTGAATGTGACTGCAGAGTTTTGGAAGATAAGTGTAGGCGTGAACGAGATCCTCTCGGAAGCCGATGGGGTGCGGCGAAGTGAAGCGAATACGCTCCAGACCATTGATTTCATGCACAGCTTCCAGCAGACGCACAAAGGCTCCTCGCCCATTGATGATGGGTTCCTCCCGACCGTAGCGATTTACGATCTGTCCGAGGAGCGTTACTTCCTTGATACCGTCATGCTCCACCAAACGGCGAACTTCATCGAGGATATCCCCCATGGGCCGGGAGCGCTCTTCTCCCCGGGTGGATGGAACGATGCAATAAGAGCAGTGCATATTGCATCCCTGCATGATGGAAACAAAAGCTGAGCAGCTTCCATGTGGGGGTAAGTGGTCACGGATAAACTCCTGTGCGTGGGGGGAGGGCTCCGTCTCGCAGAGTTGTGCACCGCGACGCAGGAGATTGCTGCCGGGGTCGGAAAGGCGCCTTTTCAGCAGGGCGTCACAGAGAGGTAGCACGCGGTGGTAGCGTTGGGTGCCGATAACGACATCCAGCCGCGGCAGTTCGGCGAAAAGAGCGCGACCAAGGCTCTGGCTCATGCAGCCCATGATGCCATAGACCGTGTGAGGGCGCATCTCAGGAGAAGCCATGAGCATACCCATCTTACCAAGAGCTTTCAGCTCAGCTTTCTCTCGCACGGAACAGGTGTTCATGAGCACAACATCTGCTGCTTCAGGGGAAGGCACAAGCGAGTACCCCGCGGAGAGGAAATCGGCAGCGACTTGCTCAGAGTCCCGCTCGTTCATCTGGCAGCCGTAGGTTTTGATGAAGAGAGAGGGCATGATGTTATGCGAGGTAGGATGTGGGATCCGGGATACCGGCGGCGCGGAACGCCTCTCTCCGCTCTCGGCAGGTGGCACAATGCCCGCAGTGTATTTCCCTGCCACAGTAACAGGAATATGTGTGCGCAAAATCCACGCCAAGCTTTGCCCCCAGTGTCACAATTTCTCGTTTTGTCATGGAGATAAAAGGACGCAGCAATTGGATCTCGGCGTACGTACCTTGTGCGATGGCCTGCTGCATGGTCTGCATGAAGGACTCGCGGCAGTCCGGGTAAATCGAGTGATCTCCGGTGTGTGCAGCGATGACAATGCCCTCTGCGCCGACACTCTCTGCAACGCCTGCGGCAATAGCCAGGAAAATGCCATTGCGGAACGGGACGACCGTTTGCTTCATGTTCTTCTCGGCATAGTCTGCAGCCGGAATAGCATCCGCCCCGGAAAGTAGGGCGCTGGAGAGATGAGGTGCAAGCGAGCGCAGATCAATACCCCGCAAAGGGATGCCGAGGGTATCTGCCTGGTAGCGGGCGCAGGCAAGTTCCCGTGCAGCATGGTTACTGCCGTAATCAAAGCTGAGAGTAGCAACCACCTCATGTTCGCTGTGCGCCCAATACAGCGCCGTACTGGAATCCACACCGCCAGAGAGTAAAACAAGGCATTTCATGACAGGGCAAAAGGAGAAGAACCGGAGGATCAGTCAGGACGGTTTTCCGGGCGGTGTTCAGCAGTGGTGGTGAGACGAATACCTCCTCGTGCACCGAAGCGCCCCACGACGCGCATCCAGAGAGGGGAGGCTGCCTCTACGAGGTCATCGAGGATACGGTTAATCACCTGCTCATTGAAAGCGGGGTAGTTGCGAAAAGAAACCAGGTAATACTTGAGGCTTTTCGTTTCGATAATCTTCGCCGCAGGGCAGTATGAGATGGACAGCTTACAGGAATCCGGCTGACCGGTCACAGGACAGAGAGAGGAAAATTCCTCCGTCTCCAGCGTAATAGTGTAGACCCGCTCCGGGGATCGGTTTGGAAAGGTCTCAAGCTTCGCCTCATCCGGAGAGGAGAAGAATTTGCTGTGCTTGCCGAGGAGGGTGAAATTCTGCTGTGCCATGGTAGAAGTGTCGAGAAATCAGAGTTTGTAGAGTTGATAACCGCTTTTGCCATCCTTCATTCCCCAGCCGAACTCGGTGAGACGTATACGAAGGGCATCTGCCTTCGCCCAATCTCTGGCCTGTCGTGCTACCCAGCGTTGTTCTGCTATGGCTCGAACTTCCTCGGGCGCTTGCGTTGTTTCATCGTCTTGCGCCTTCGGCAAAATTAATCCGAAAGCCTCAACCACGAAACGGAAAGCCCGGCGCACAGTAGCTGCATCCTCCGGCGTTAGCCCATCCGGTTGGATGGCATGCAGAGCGCTGAAGACATGTCCCAGCGCCTCAGGTGTATTCAGGTCATCCTGAAGACTCTCCCAGGCCGGGGCGAAGGAACCAAGACTCGGAGGGTTTTTCACGAGGTCCCGGTAGGTTGGTTCCGGGGCCTTCGTCGAGGCGGCCCGAGTCGCCAGCATATCGTCAAATCGCCTCAGTTTCCCGAGTGCCGTCGCAGCATCTTTCATGCCACTGAGAGTAAAGTTCAACGGGCGACGATAATAGGCGCCGGCCAGGACATAACGCAGGGCGGCGGGAGTATACCCCAGCGCTGTTAAATCATCCAGCGTGTACATATTGCCGAGACTTTTGCTCATCTTAGAACCGTTCACCAGCAGGTGGGCGATATGAAACCATTGTCGCGCGAAATTTCCACCGCACCCACAGCGACTCTGAGCAATTTCGTTCTCATGGTGAGGGAAAATGAGGTCCACGCCGCCGGAGTGAAGGTCGAAATTATCACCAAGATATTTATGGCTCATGGCAGAACACTCGAGGTGCCAGCCGGGTCGACCCTGTCCCCACGGGGATTCCCAATAGTTCTCCCCATCTTCTGGGCGGCGCGCTTTCCAGAGCACGAAATCTGCCACACTGTCTTTCTCGTATTCATCAGTATCGGCACGGGTCTGGGCAGTTTTGCCAAAGTCAAGAGTCTGAGTATCGAGATGAGCGAGTTTGCCATAGTCGGCGTAAGAAGAGATACGGAAATACACAGAGCCATCACCGCTGGGATAGGCATACCCCTTTTCGATAAGATTTTTGACAAGTTCAATCTGCTCGGGGATATGAGCCACGGCACTCGGTTCTACATGGGGTGGAAGACAATTCAGCGCATCACAGTCATCATGAAACTTCTGCACCCATTTGCTGGTATACTCTTTCAAAGGTATGCCCTGAGCTCGGGAGTTGCGGATGGTCTTGTCATCCACATCGGTGATGTTACGAACATGTTTGGTACGTAATCCACCTAACTCCACGACGCGACGAAAGACGTCCTGAATCACAAAGGTGCGGAAATTTCCGATATGCGCCGCTGCATACACCGTAGGTCCGCAGCAGTAGAAGCGCAGAGTTTTGTTATCCTGGGCTTCTACGGGGAGGAAACGACGTGTGCAGGTGTCGAAAAGAGTGAGCATGGCGCGCGCCATTATGCTCGATATGGGGTGCACTGTCAAGCTTGACATCCGTTCCTTCAGAGGCTACCATGAAGGGATGGAAACTCTTATTTCACGGAGAATTATTCAATCGTATTTCGGAAAATTGGAAAAGAGCCTGGAGCTGGATGCAGCCATAGTGGGTGGTGGGCCTTCCGGCATTGTGGCAGCCTATTATCTGGCAAAAGCCGGGCATCGTGTGGCATTATTGGATCGTAAACTTGCCCCCGGCGGCGGGATGTGGGGAGGGGCGATGATGTTCAACGATATCGTGGTACAGGAGGAGGCCCTACCCATCATCGAGGAGCTTCAACTTAGCTATCGCAAACACGAAAAAGGAACATATATTATTGATTCTGTACATTCTACAGCTTGCTTGATTTATCGTGCTACCCAGGCAGGGGCGACCATTTTCAACTGTTTCTCGGTGGAGGATGTGGTGTACAAAGGGGGACGTGTTGGTGGAGTGGTAGTGAACTGGACGCCCGTCCTGCGCGAGGGATTGCACGTGGATCCGCTGACTTTTGCAGCTCGGGTGGTGCTGGATGCGACCGGACACGACTGCGAAGTCGCGAAAACAGTAGCCCGCAAGAACGGGGTACGCCTGTTAACAGAGACTGGTGGGGTCATTGGAGAAATGAGCATGGACGCTGCCGAGGGCGAGCGTACGACAATTGAGAATACAAAGGAGATTTATCCCGGTCTTTTTGTTTCAGGCATGGCTGCGAATGGGGTGAGTGGCAGTTTTCGCATGGGTCCCATCTTTGGCGGGATGCTACTGAGTGGTCGAAAAGCCGCGCAACTCATGCATGAGGCGCTCGTTTCTCCAAAACGCTCCTGAGGTCCGGAAGTAACCCTTACGCCGCCGGTTTTACACCGAGCGACCGCGCCGCGAGGAGACGGCATAGCGGGTAGTTAACCGCGCCATCCGGAAGGATTGGAATTGCGCGTAGTGGAACGATGTGCTGAGGGGCCATATTTTTGGAATAGCGGGCGTTGATGAACGTGTAGCGTAGCGTGATAACATCATGCGGTCCTACCGTTTTATGCAGCGTAGAAAGCAGAACCAGAACATCTTCGGATCGACTTTCCTTGTTATTCAGAGCCACCACGACAAATTTTGGTGGCTCGCCGGGTCTTGAGGGAATGTGCAGAAGAGAAGCGAGTAACTGTTCAGTTTCCCGGTGCGAAATAAGTTCTCCTCCCACCATGGAGAAATTCTCACGGGGACCCAAAACGACAAGTTGCCCGTCTTCTCGGAGGTAACCTATATCTCCGGTGCAAATCCAACTCAGTGTGGGAGAGGTTGGTGGAATAAACTCTTCCGCAGAACAAGTGCAGCAAGCAGGACTTTTCACATAGATAAGGCCTTGCGTCGCTTCTTTTTGCAACGGGGCATTGGGTTCCATGGAGCCTATGCGTACCGCAAGTCCTGCGATTGGTTGTCCTGCTGTACCCGGGGAACCCCGGCGAATCCGAAGGGGAGGTGGTGTCTCTGGTCCATAATTACCCTGCGGAGGAAGGGAGCAAGCAACGGGCATCGCAGCGGGCAGCGGCATGTAGCATTCACAGAGGTGGATCTTGTGTGTCGCGTATACTCTCCGAGCATCATCCACTGAGATGTGCCCTGCTACCAGTAACTGGTGGATGTGAGAAAGTTCCTCTCCTCGGCAGGCAGTCAGGAGAGGCGGAATTTGTTCCGGTCGGATAATCGCGCGGACAGGTTTGTAGCGCAGAGCGAGTTCGCCCAGCCGTCTGCCTGCTTTCGGTTCTGGGTAAGTGATAAAATCTGCCCCGCTGAGAAGGGGGTAGAGGAAACCGGGCAGGAATCCGGCATTGTGATGAAAAGGAAGACAACTGAGAATCCGTTCCCTTTCGCTGATGCCTATTCGCCCCTGAGTGAGACGGTATCCAGCGAGGATGGCGCGGTGGCTCATACTCACGCCACGCAGGTTGCTGCCGTCACTGTAGCTGTTGAAAAGAACCACAGCTTCCTGTGTTGGATCTTGTTCCGGAGCGTGAATCCATTTTTCAATATTTTTCTTGCCGAGAAGGGAGATGAAAAAATCTTGCACTATCCGCAAAGAATGATTATTCGCCGGAAGCAGTTCGTCGATGTAGATCACATCGCGCGTCCGTGGCCAGGCAAAGTTTTCAAGATTTTCCGCAAAGCTGTGCCCGGAGAGGAAGCGCGTTACATGTGCTTGCTCAACCATGCGACGGAAAGCGGATGGAGGATAGGTGAAATCAATATTGACCGGAGTAATGCCCGCAAGAATACAACCTACATTCGCGATGAAGGAAAGACGCCCCGGCGGAAGGATGATGCCGAGACGCCGTGTGTTGATGTGGCGCCTCAGGCGCCGTGCCAGTGGCACCGCCAACGAAAGCAGACGTCTATAGCTCATACGTTGCTCATTCACTCCATCGACAACCAATGAGCGTGGATGTGTAAGAAGGCTAGAAAGAAGAGCCCCAGCCAGGGTATCTGCTGTATTTCGCTCTTCCATGTCCGCCACTTGTTCTGCTGCGCTGACTTCCCACGCGGTGGTGATGGAGCGCGCCGTCGCAACTTTCGGGCGGATGGGAGACATAATGCGAAGAACAGCGCGCGAGAAAGGAGGCTCCGTGCAGAGGGCAGTCCCGCTTCCGCTACGCAATGAGTAAAGTCCCTCATACACGGGGATAATTTCGCTCTGTACATCTTCAAGAAGGTAATTCAGGAGCGCAAGTGGCACATCGGACGTGCAGGCTGGTGGTCGGTCAGGTCGCCCCGGTAGTAGAACTACATGACATCCGGCAGTAAATTTCTCTTTAATTTTCGCTCTCAGTACGTTTCTCTTCTGTTTTGCCAGCGAGAAAAGGATACCACCCCCGCGGCGATGGGAAACATAATCCGTAATTTCGTGTGTCGGCCTCAAAGAATCTTCAATGAGCCACGCTACCTTTTCCTCACCGCCAAGAGCGGATTCCAGCGCGCGTAAGGTGGGCAGGTGCAACCTATTGACCAGAACCAAATGAGGAGAGTCCGGTATGTTTTCTGCTCCTTCGATGCTTACATCAACCGACATGACGGGCACAACTATAGCACAATGATTCGATGCATGCAACATTCCTCCGACCTTAATAATCCAAGGCAGATAAAAACACCAGCGAGGTCATGTATTTGCCTCATCGGAGTACATTTTCACCTGTCCATATGAGTGAACTTCCGGCAAGAAACATGTTTGTTCATACTCGTTCCAGGGTAAATTCCAAAATCAGGAAAGGGCGTAGTTTTATTTGCAAACATCCGTAAGACAGGCAAGTTGTTTAGTCGAGAACGAGCTCTTCCCCTGGCATAGGGATGGAAATACGTGTGTTTGGCATGGTTTCTCCGAGTATCCCAGACATCTGCCTTTGTGCCTCCGGGTCGCCGTGTACCAATACAATGTGGCGTGGGTTAAGGCGTCGCGCGTAGGAAATAAGTGCATCGCGAGTGGCATGCCCGGAAAAGTCAAAGCATTCCACGCGACAGTTGCGTGGGTACGCCTGCCCAACATCCGGAAGAGGACCGAGGCGTATTTGGTCCCCAGGTTTGGAGGATTTGATCCTGGCAGCGGGGGAATCGGGGTCGCTATAGCCGACGAAAAGGATAGCGTGATGGTGCTGTGGGAGGATTTGGGCCGCAAGCGCGTTTGATAGGGTATGGGGACTCATCATCCCACTGGAGACGAAGTAGATATTACCCGGAGAGACAGAGGGAGCCCCATGGTTGGGGAGGCCGCAAATTTCGACCTCATCGAAGAGCCTCAGGCCCGGGTGCAGGCGCCTCGTCGAATCGGCAAGGCGATCGTACAGGTGAGTCACTTTTGCCCCTAATCCTCCAAAGTAAATGGGTACGGCGGGAATTTTCCCCATTTTCCGCAGGCGACCTAACTCATAAAGGAGTTCCTGACTCTTGCCAAGAGCGAATACCGGGATGAGTACCGCGCCGCCTTCAGTAAGTACCTCTCGGATGCAGCATCCGAGACGCTCCAATTCCCGCGCCCTCGTATAATCTCCGGCTTGCTGTGTAGCGCCGTGGGTGCACTCCATGATCAACACATCTACTCCTTCTTCCGGAAAAGCTGCGCCGGGAATGAGACTTTGGTCATTGAATTGTACATCTCCGGTATAGAAGAGGCGCAACCCGTCCTTCAGTTCCAGAAGCACTCCGCAGGAACCGAGAATATGCCCGGCATCGTAGAGTGTTGCCAGTACTTCTCCTCCCGCCGTGATGAAAGGTTGTTCGTAAGCGCGTCTCTTCCACTGATTTTCTGCACGTTCCAGTTCTCCATGGGTGAAAAAGGGGTATTCCACTATACCGTCGAACAATCGCTGCGAGCTCATCACATTGACCGAGTTATGCAGCATCGCCCCACCCACCTCCGCTGTAGCGTTGGTCATGTTAACCTCTGCCAGAGGGAAAAGATCTTGTAGCACGGGGAGTGTGCCGATGTGATCTATGTGCGCGTGAGTGATGAAGATGCTCTGAGGGGGACGAGTGTCAAGCAGTTCAAGCTGAGGCCTGGCTTCGTTACCGATCTTCTTAGGATGCATGCCGGCGTCCAGTATGAGGTGGGTACTACCCCGACTGATGAGGTAGCAATTGGCGCCGATTTCTGCAGCACCCGTAAGGTTAGTAAAAGTGGTCATGTTTCTTCGGCTCCTGACACAATGGCGGCGATTGCCCGCGCGGCATTTGGTCTGGCAAGGGCACGCATCGCCGTTTGCATAGCCTTAAGGGCTGTTGGATTGAGGAGTGTACCGGTCAGGAAATTTTTCACGCGCTCCGGTGTGAGATCTTTTTGTTCACAGAGCACCGCCGCTCCGGCTTCTTCCATAATGCGGGCGTTGTGGTATTGATGATTATCGGCGGCGTGAGGATAAGGCACGAGCAGGCTGGCCTTGCCCAGCACGGAAAGCTCGGTGAGCGTGGATGCTCCACTGCGCGCCACAACAGCGTCTGCCGCTGCGTAGGCTATTGACATTTCCGAACAAAAGCCTATCACACGTAAATTCTCTACATCGGCAGCCATCCTTTCTACGCGTGCACGGTCGGTTTCCCCGGCGATGATAAGCACCTGTACCTGCGGTGTGATTCTGGCAGCTTCCACCATGATAGTGTTCAACTGCTGCGCTCCCTGGGAGCCACCGATAACCAGAAGAAGGGGTTTATCAAGCGGCAGGGAGAGAGCCGTTCGCGCCGCTCGTGATGTTGGTTGGACGCCCAGCAATTCTGCTCTCACCGGCGTGCCTACTGTACGGCAGGGACGGCCGTGTAGGTAATTCGCTGCTTCCTTTAGTCCCAACAGGACCGTCGTGCAGAAGTGTGCCGTGAGACGATTGGCGCAACCGGGTATAGAGTTGGAATCGTGCACATATGTTCGGCGGCGTAGCAGATAGCCCGCCAGTACCGGTGCGAGAGAGGTGAATCCACCCATACCCAGCACGGCATCCGCCTTCTCTCGTTGTACGAGGCGTAAGCTGCTCAGTAATGTGCAGACGAAGCGCCAGAGAAAAGAGATCATGCGCAGGGAGAAGGTGGGCGGTTTGGCAATGGCAGGCACGGGGTAAAATTCGAGATCCGTGTATTTACCGGAACCTGCTGTATCGACTTGTTTGCGGGAGATGAGCAGCAGAGGACGATGGCCGAGCGCACGCAGTTCTTGCGCCACGGCGATGCCGGGGAAGAGGTGCCCGCCTGTCCCTCCGCAGGCAATGATGATACGCAGAGATTTTGCAGGAACAGACATGAAAAGAAGAAGATCAGGAGAGAGGTTCACGCGAGACGCCTTCAGGCCAATACACCGGCTTCACCGATGGAGTGTGGCGCTGAATGCTCGTTAGCAAGCCAATGGAAAGAATGGTGAAGACGAGACTTGTGCCACCGTAACTGATGAAAGGAAGAGGCAGACCGGAATTCGGTAGCAGAGAGGTAACTACTGCCATGTTCAGCACCGCCGGCCAGAAGATGGTGCAGACGAGCCCTGTAGCGAGGAGACGCCCAAAGGTTTCTTGCGTTTGCAGTGCCAGCATGATGCCGAAAACTGTAAGCATTGTAAAGAGCAGTAGCACGCCCAGTGTGCCGACCAGTCCCCATTCCTCCCCGATTTCAGCAAAGATGAAGTCGGTGTGCGCAAAAGGGAGATTACCAAATTTTTCAATACCGTCGCCCAGGCCGACGCCAGTGATGCCACCGCGTGCAAGGGCAAGGATCGAAATCCACTGCTGGCGCCCAACCCCTTGACTGAAAGCCTGGGGGTCGAACCATGCATAAATGCGTTCCAGACGATTCTCATTGCCCGTTGCCATATCTAACATGAGCACAATGCCCACGAGCAGCGCCGTAAAGAGCAGCCAATGGCGCACGCCGGCAACATACATAACACATGCACCCGAAACGGCGAGTGCTGCAGCGGTTCCCATGTCCTTTTCTGCGAGGATAAGAACGAGCGGGATACCGAAGAGAAATGCCCCGGGCAGGATGAATCCGCGCCAGAAGGTGCCAGGCATTTCACGATGGGTAGTGTACCAATCCGCCAGGGTAATCATCATGCATATTTTCGCAATTTCGCTGGGTTGAAAGGTCATAAATCCAAGGTTGAGCCAGCGTTTTTCTCCGTTGATTTCCATGCCAACATGTGGCACATAGCACAAAATTAACAGGAATACACAGACTCCCCAGAATATGTATACCCACTGGCGCAGACGTCGGTAGTTTACCGCACTCACCGCCAATGCTCCCAGAAGACCTACGAATCCGAAAATGCATTGTTTGATGAGAAATTGCGCCGGGTTTTCCCCTTGCGGCACGTAAGCGCTCAGTCCCGTACTCGCCACCATCATGATGCCTAGCACGAGCAGTACGATAAAACTCAGCCAAATGCAGAGGATGCTCAGCCGCGAGGACATTTCCGGGGGAATATTTTGTTTGTTAGATGATCAGCGTAACTTTAATTGCATCCCCGGTTGGATGCGATTGGCGTCTTTAATCCCGTTGATGCGGAGAATATCTTTGAGAGGCACTTTTGTTTTGCGCGCGATGCGTGATAACGTTTCCCCTCGCTGCACCGTATAGACACAAGAACCGGCAGCAGGCTGAGTTTCAGGTGCAACAGCCATTGTGGCCGCCGGAGTAGCTTGAGGTGCCGGTTTTGATGTTTTGGAGTTGTCCGTTCCGGTAGAGGCCGTGGGAATCACGAGGACACTGCCCTGGGCGGGTGCGGTTATTGGTGCCCCCGGATTGGCCGCCTGCAGAGCTGTGGTGCTCACGCTGTACTGCATGGCGATGCTTTGCCAGGTGTCGCCGCGATCTACTCGATGTCGCACCGGAGCAACTGTTGAAGTCCTCATTACAGCGGGACTATCACCCACTTCCTCTGCAGAATCATCTTGCGCGAGAACTGTGGCGGTGATATGGTTCTGCTCTGCTGTGTTGGCGGGATCAACTTTGGAAACGACAGACGTCGTGGCGGCGAGCGGCGCGAGTGGTGCGGCAGATGTCGTTGGGTTGGGAGCTGCTGAGGCAGGAGGCGCTGTAGAACTCGCGACTGTGGCAGTGGCAGGCGGTGGCAGCACAGGAGCACTTTGTGTGATGGGCGGCGGAGGTGCCATGCCGACTCGGGAAGAATGGTCTGAGCTTGCTGGTGTGATATGTCCCCGCAGCAGCACCCCGCCGATGATGATGAGGTGCAGCATAAGGAGACCACCAATGATGCGGACGATGGTGACACTGCTGGTTCGATCTTCCACGAGTCCCGTATCGCTGTGATGGCGTTTGAGGAACGAGTGAAAAAGGTGTCGTTTAGGCTTGGCCCGATCGAGGGGAGAGTTGCGGAAGTTGTCTGTGTTTCTCATGGTGATGTTATTGGGGGAAGGAGGTGAAATTTGGTGATATCAATTACTAGTTGATGGAGCGAGAGTGTTTCGAACAACGTTGCAAAAGCAATCGCCACGCTCGGCATAATTCGCAAACTGGTCGAAGGAAGATGTGCCCGGAGAGAAGAGAACGACGTCGCCGATATTTGCACGTTGGTCTGCCACTTTCACGGCTTGAGGCACCGTTTCCACTCGGATAGTCTCGACGCCGGCCCCGAAAGTGTCTTCTAATTGCTGAGAAATCTGACCGAAGACGATACAGAGGCGTACTTTGCCGTGCATTAGTGGCAACAAGGGAGTGTAGTCCAGCCCTTTGTCTTTCCCTCCAATGATCAGGATAATCGGACGCGTCTGAGAACGAATTGCTGCTTCGGTGGAATGCAGATTGGTACTTTTGGAATCATTGAGCCAGAGGACTCCCCTCTCTTCCGCCACAAATTCGCAGCGGTGGTGGGGTGGTCTGAAATCTGCCAGAAATGGCACGATTTGCCTATCACTCAGTCCTACGGCACGGCAAGCGAGGATAGCGGCCATAGAATTTTCTGCATTATGCGCTTGCTGCAAAGCCGTGCCCCTGAGGTCCGCTACGGGCGTGGCAAGTTGCATGATACACCCGCTCTCAAAGCGGAGAATACCGCTGCCGGAAGTGGCGGAGAATTCGACGATTCTCGGCGTGATGGAGCGAAGATTTTCGCCTGCGCGCACGACGGCGATTTGGTCCTTCGCCATGTTTTCAAAGATGCGCAGTTTGGCGTGATAGTAGTCTTCGACTGTTTTGTAGCGATCCATGTGATCAGATGCGAAATTTAGCCACACAGCTACCTCCGGTTTGAAACTCACTATCGTTTCCAGTTGGAAGGATGAAACTTCCAATACGGCAAACTCCGGTTGCGGATCGGACAGAGCTACTTCGCAGAAGGGATAGCCGTAGTTCCCGCAGGCCCTGGCTGTCTTCCCCGCAGAGGTGAGAATGTGTTCAATGAGGGCAGTAGTGGTTGTCTTTCCATTCGTGCCGGTGATGGCGATGATGCGTCCGCGGAAGTAGCGGAAGGCGAGCTCTACTTCACCGATGATTGGAGCACCGGCGCAGGTGAAAGCAAGCGACCATGGAGCATTGGCTTCAATACCCGGGGAAATGACTACCAAATCCGCAGCAAATTCTCGCGCCTCTTTTTCCCCCGCTCCGGGCAAAAAATCAAGCGAGCTATCGGAACAGACGGCGGCTGGGTTGGAATCAAAAATACACACCCGCGCTGCACCGCGTGCTGACGCCAGATGCGCCGCCGCTACCCCGCTGCGTCCGCAGCCGAGCACCGCCACTTTTTTATGGAGTAAATTCATGAGTGAAGATCAGAGGAGGCGAATGAAGAAGAAAATGAGGGAGAGAATGCAAAGAAACCAGGAGACAAGCCAGAAACGCACACACACCTGTGTTTCGCTCATGCCTCCCTTTTCAAAGTGATGATGAAGCGGCGCCATGCGGAAGAATCGCCGTCCTTCGCCGTAGATACGTCTTGTAATTTTGAACCACATTACCTGGAGCACGACGGACGCAGCCTCCGCCACAAATACTCCGGCCACGATAATGAGGAAAAATTCCATACCTAAACACACGGCCAGAGTTCCTAATGCGCCGCCCAGTGCCAGTGAACCGGTGTCGCCCATAAAAACCTTCGCCGGGTGACAGTTGTACCACAAAAAGCCCGCGCAGACCCCCATGAGCGCCATGGAAAAATAGGAAAGATTTCCGTTCCACAAGAGTGGATTGGAGCTCATGAGGAACATGAACAATGCGGCAGGCAGCATGCAGCCGCTTGCCAGACCATCCAGACCATCCGTCAAATTGACGGCATTGGAAGTGGCGATAATGGTAAGAATTGCCAGCGGAATAAACAGCCACCCTGTATTGATCCAACCGCAGAAAGGCACCATTACGGCGCAGGAAGACGCATCCACCAGATAAAGGTAGACAGCGCAGAACGCAGCTGAGGTAGTTTGCAGGGCTATTTTGAACCAACCATTGACCCCGTCGCTACTATGTTTTTTAACTTTCGCGTAATCATCCAGAAACCCGAGAAAACCTGTGACGACAGTGACGAGCAGCACACACTGCACGCGTGGATCGTTGAGTGGCAGGAATAGCAGAGAATAGATAAGCAGTGCGCCGATGAGCAGCACTCCCCCCATAGTCGGTGTACCAACCTTGTTTGCATGATCGGGTGCATGCACATTGCCATGTGCTTCGCGAAGCGGTTGCCTCGCTTTTATCTCCTTCAGCTTACGGATGGTCCATGGTCCGAATGCCAGCACCAGAGCGAGCGGGAGCAAAAATGCTGCCGCGTACATGGTATTCTCGCCGATTTTGAAAAAGTAATTTAGCATCGTTCGTCAGTCTTGCTTGAGGAATTCGTCGATTACACGCTCAATACCTGTTGAGCGGGAACCTTTGAATAGGATCGCGTCGCCTTTCTGCACGATCAGATGCAGTATTTCAGAGGCTTGCCGTGGTGTATCAGTGCGTTTTACGTACTGCACTCCATGGCTCCTCGCGGCATCTTCCAGTGCGGAGAGTTCAGCACAGGATTCGCCGCATATCACGATACCCGCATAGCCAGCAGCTGCCGCGCATATTCCCACCTCCGCGTGGGCGGCAATCCCGGTGTCCCCCAACTCGCCCATTTTGCCCAGTACGGCGTAGCGCTTCCCCTGTATGGGCATGCTCGCCACGGTATGCAAGGCTGCAGTCATGCTTTCCGGGTTTGCGTTGTAAGTATCGTCCACGATGTGTAAGCCTCGCACAGAGCGGCAGGAGAGGCGTCCCTTCGTGAGGGCAATCTTGCCGAGGCCCGTGGCAATTTCGGCGAGGGTGCAGCCGAGTTTCCAGCCGGCCGCGGCGGCGAGTAAACTGTTATTCACCATGTGCTCTCCGGGAACAGGTAGATGTACGGGAATTTCCCCCAGACCTGCGACGATGAGTTTATAATCGCACCCCTCTGCATTGCACCTCACATCCTCTGCACGCACGGCGCACGTCTCCCCGCCGACCGGCAGAACACACGCTTTTGTTTGAGAGGGGATATAACTCGCGTAGTCATCAGCAGATGGGAAAATTATATAACCATCGGAGGGTAACGCACGCGCCAGTGTACACTTCTCTTCAGCTATGGCATCTCTCGAGCCAAGGAGACCGATATGGGCAGAACCGATATGGGTAATGA
Source organism: uncultured Akkermansia sp. (assembly GCA_947631435.1). Taxonomy (GTDB): domain Bacteria; phylum Verrucomicrobiota; class Verrucomicrobiia; order Verrucomicrobiales; family Akkermansiaceae; genus Akkermansia. Next base: position 13,089 of record CANRLM010000018.1, on the reverse strand, counting down.
TACCGATCTGCGGTTGGGTGAGAGCGCAGAGGGGAGCCAATTCCCCCGCGTGATTCATCCCCATCTCCCAGACGGCTGCGCGACAGGTTTTCTCGGCGCTTAAGACGCTCAAAGGTACACCGATGTGGTTGTTCAAATTTCCGCACGTGGCAGTCACTTCCTTGAAATGCTGCTCTAGAATCGCGCGCACCATATCTTTTGTGCTCGTTTTGCCACTGGAGCCTGTTATACCAACCACATGCAAATCCACGAGTTTCGCTCGCCACCATTTTGCCAATCTTTGGAGAGCAATCAAAGTATCTGTAGTGCGCAGTATAGTGCATGCGGGGTGGTACGTCCCCTCGGTGTGATTCACTACCACTGCGGCAGCAGATTGAGAAGCTTCGGCAGCGAAGCAATTGGCGTCGAAATGCTCGCCGCTGAGTGCAAAAAAAACGCAGCCCGGAGTAATGCAGCGCGTGTCGGTGCAAATACCGGAGGTAACGATACGGCTTCCGGAGGCCACAAGTTCAGCGTTTGTGGCTTGTACGAGCTGATCTGTAGTGATGTGCATCATACTCGTTTGCCGGCGGTTTTTGCCGCGATAAGTTCTCTTTCTTTACGTTCGGTGTAGCGGCGCACCGCCTCGGCATCAGAGAAGCGGAATTTCTTTGTGCCGATGATCTGGTAATCTTCGTGTCCTTTTCCGGCAATGAGAACAACGTCACCCGGACGCGCGTGATTGAGAGCTTCCTCAATAGCTTCAGCACGCAGGGTAATGCGGTGACGCATGGATTCAGGAATGCCCGGCATAATCTCATCAATGATACCTTCCGGATCTTCCGTGCGCGGGTTGTCACTTGTTACGATGCACAGATCAGCGTACCTTGCCGCCGCTTGTCCCATCAGGGGACGTTTCGTGCGATCGCGATCTCCTCCGCAACCAAATACAACAATCAAACGACCGGAACGACACAGCTCCCTCATTGTGCGGCACACATTCTCCAACGCGTCCGGCGTATGAGCGTAGTCCACAAAACAGCGTACACGGTTGAACGAACTCACGAGTTCCAGACGCCCGGGCACTTGCGGTGCGTTTGAGACCGCATTAATGGCATCTCGCAGGTTGATGCCGGCAGAAACAGCTCCTACAAGAGCCGCGAGGCTGTTGGAAATATTATACGCGCCGATGAGTGGGATGCGAACGAGGTATGTTTTTTCCCGGTAGGAGAGTTCGTAACTACTGCCGGACGTGGTGAGAGTCTTCGGAGTAAAGCGGAATTCTGCATCTGCAGCTGTGCCAAAGGTACGTACCTTCATCAAAGGTGTCATTTCCCGTGCCAAACGTTGTCCGTACACATCATCGACATTGATGACGGCGGTGCCGCGACGTGGGCCATCTTCAACCATCGCAGTGAAGAGACGCTTCTTCGCCTGGTAGTAGTTTTCCATGTCACCGTGATAATCGAGATGCTCCGGTGTGAGATTGGTGAAAATGCCGACCCGAAATTGGACACCGGCAGTTCTCTCCTGTTCCAGGGCATGGGATGAGACTTCCATCGCCACGGCGCGGCAGTTGTTACGAAGCATGTCGGCAAGCATTTTCTGAAGTTCAGCACTGCCCGGCGTTGTGTTGTGTGAAGTGATGCGCCGTGCACCGTCGTCATAGAGAATTGTGCCAATGAGTCCGGCCTTCTGCCAGGTACAACGCAGAATGTGGTGCAGAAGATAGGAAATGGTTGTTTTGCCATTCGTGCCGGTGACACCGAGAACAACGAGCCTTTGGCTCGGAAACCCCTGCCAGGCGCCTGTGAGTACCCCGCAAGCGCGACGCGTATCCGGCACCTGCACCCAGAGGATGTTCTTCTTTTGCACAGCCACCGGGCACGGTTCCTCCGCCACAATAGCAATAGCGCCGGCACGGATCGCTCGAGGAATCAGTTTGTGCCCGTCGATACGGCTGCCGCGCACGGCGATAAAACAACTCCCCGGTGTCACTTTGCGATCATCGTCAACTACTTGTCCTATGCCGCGGCGAAGAGATCCTGTGACAGTCGCCTCCGGGAGAAGAGAAAAGAGTTGCTTGGGGTTCATCATGGCTTTTTACGGGAGGAAGGTTGGGACGTCTGCGCTGTTCGATCTTTTGTGTTACGGTAACGCTCGTAGGCGAGCGGATCGGAAGGTTGCAGGTTTAGCACGCTGATAAAGCGTTCGGCAGCTGCTCGAAAAATTGGTGCTGCAACGGTGCCCCCGCCGGCGTTGCAGTCCGTGGGATGTGGTTCGTCAATCACTGTCATCACCACCAGTTGTGGATTGTCTATGGGTAGTATACCAGCAAATGAAACAGTGTAGAGGCCCTCGTAATATCCGCCAGATTCCTTCACTTTTTTTGCCGTTCCGGTTTTGCCGCCGATACGGAACCCGGGAATAGCGGCCGCAGTAGCAGTGCCGCGTCCGGCTGGTCCTGAAGATTGAGTAACACTTTCAAGGGCTCCGCGGATGATGCGAGAAGATTCCGGAGACATGACACGCTCCACTTCCTGAGGTTTGCACTCATCATATACTGAGCCATCTTCCGCAATGATCTTGTCGATAAGACGGGGCTTCATACGTACACCGTTGTTGGCAATGGTGGCATACACCATTGCCATATGCAGCGGGGAGACGGAGACAGAGTATCCATAAGCAATGCGGGAATAGTTGACGATGTTGGACCCATCCGCCAGAAGGCAGGCTCCACCGCTGGGCAGGTCAATCCCTGTTGGTACGTTTAGTCCGTAGCGCGAAAGATATTCGCGGTAGTTTGCCCACTTTACTGTGAGTGCAACGCGCGCTGCACCGGGGTTGCTGGATTTTTTGAGAATCTGTCCCACAGTGAGCGTGCCGTAATTGAAGCGTCCATCATTGATAGGTTTGCTGCCGAAGCCCACACTGAAAGGAGAGCAGTTCACCGGTGTGTCGATGGTCATAATGTGCCGATCAATTGCCGTAGTGGTGCCGATCACTTTGAAAGTGGAACCTGGTTCATAGCGCGTCTGGCAGGCGAAATTGAAGTCGCCTGTAATGGGTTTCCCCTTAGCGTCCTTTATTGTGCCGCGCTTGAAAGAACCATCGGGAGTAATGAGATCTTTCGTGTTTAAATTGAAGGAAGGGCGACTGACCATAGCTAAAATATCACCGGTTCCAGGGTGTACCACGATCATGCAACCCCGCTTGGCGCGGTAGTGTTGCATTCCGCGGTCGAGTTCCTGTTCGCAAATGGCCTGCAATCGCATGTCGATGGTGAGACGTAAGTTCAGACCATTTTTAGGCGACATGTAGCGGTCGTCCTCATTTGGGAGTATCTGCCCGCGGGCATTGTGACGATACTCTCGCATGCCGTTCACTCCGGCCAGGTAACTCTGGAAATATTGCTCTACGCCGCTAACGCCGCGGTTTTCGTGGTCTACATATCCAAGTACGTGACAGAGCATTTCCGGCATTACATAAGAGCGATGGGGGTTTTGCTGTACCACGATGCCGTGCACGTGGGCACGACTCAGTGCTTCCTTGATGCGTTCCGCCTGGTCCAGGCTGAAGTCCTTGGCAAGAATAATATTATTGCGGAAGGATCGCAGGGGCTGTCCCTTTTCCTTGGCTTGTCGATTATACTCCTCGGTTTGGGTTTGAGCGATGCGCTCGATAATATCCTCCCGCGTCATATTCCGCCCTTTTTTACCGCTCTCCTCGTCGTTCTGCGAAATGCGGCAGAGGTACGGATAGAGTAGTTCCGCAACAAGTTGGTCGTGCAGCTTGTAGTAATAGTTGCAGATGTCGGGATCATATTCCAACATGCGGTTGGTCTTGGGGTCGTTGGTACCCATCTGACGGCGTAGAGCTGCCTTTTGTTCTGGAGTCAGCCTCCGCCGCGCATTGTCGAGAAGTTCATTGCGTTTCGCATTGAGGAGTTTCCGACGGTCGGAGGGGCTTTTGGTTCGTCCCCAGGCGGCGGTGTGACTCACCTGGTTGTACGCCAGTCCTTCCACAACTGCTGTGAGTTCACGCAGATGGTAGCGGTTCGCAATGAGTTCGGCATTTTGGATGTTATTTGTGAGGATCTCCTCATTTCGGTCCATGATGATGCCGCGTTGCGCAGGGATAATCTCTTTTTCGATGAGTTCATCCGCGGCGATGCGTCCTCGGTTTCCTGAATCGACTACTTGTAGCTCAACGAGGCGATAGGCGATCGTGCACGAGATACCCAGCACCATAGCACATAGCCAGATGCACCGGTTCGCAAAGGATATCTTTGTTTTCATGAGGAGCGAAAAAAGAGGAGGAGAATTATCGGGAAGCAGTGGCACTTATGGCGGCAGTATCGCGCGTGCTACGAGCCTGCTCAATTTGGTCATGGGTAATATCGCGCAGGGAGGAACCATCCTGATTGAGCCGGTCGAGCATAGCCCAGCGATTGGTGAGAGCGTCGGCTTTGGCTCGGTACTGATTCGTATTGAGTCGACAGATCGCGATCTCTCGATTGATTTTTTCCAGTTCTGTACGCTCCGCCACTTGATTGCTCTTCAGTACAGCGTAAGAGACGCCGGCACTCGCGGCGATGACGGCAGAGGCAACTATCCATGTCAGTAGTCCGAAGCTGACGCGCCCGGAATAACGAGTGTTGACGGACTCAAGAGTATACATGAAACGTGATAAGCTGAGAGGTGATTATAATTTTTCCAGCACGCGCAGCTTGGCACTGCGGGCGCGGGGATTAGTTGCAAGCTCTTCTGCGCCGGGAATAATTGGTTTGCGCGTGATGATTCTAGCCGCATAATCCGGGTTCGGACGAGGCGCCGGCCACTCCGGACGATCTAATTCCGGCCTGGAAACGTGCTCAAAAAAACGCTTTACGGTACGATCCTCAAGGCTATGGAAGGTAATCACGGCGAAGCGTCCACCGCTACGCAAAAGAGAAAAACCATCCTTGAGTAGAATTTCCAGTTGTTTCAGTTCATCATTGACCGCAATACGCAAAGCTTGAAAACTCCGGGTGGCAGGGTGCCGTTTGCTGCGGCGAGGCAATACCGAACAGATGATATCTGCCAAACGTGTAGTCGTAGTTATGGGAGAGATAGCCCGATGCTGTACAATGCGCCGCGCGATAGCGTGTGCGGCGCGTTCTTCACCGTAACGGTACAAGATACTCGCGATTTCTTCTTCCGTTGCATCGTTGACAATGTCCGATGCACAGAGCGGTGAGCGTGGATCCATGCGCATATCCAAAGGCCCTTCAGAGAGAAAGGAAAAGCCCCGCAGAGGAGTATCAACCTGGGGAGAAGAGATTCCCAGATCCGCCACGATGCCGTCGATGCTTTTCACGCCTTCGTGGTGCAGCAGCTCTTGCACATTTGCAAAACAACCTTCCAATACATGCATGCGATTGCCATACGACGCCAGCCTCTTACGCGCAGCCGCACAAGCGGTTGGATCACGGTCGATCCCCCATACGCTTGCCCCTTTCCTCAGCAACAGCTCGCTGTGTCCGCCTCCCCCCAACGTAGCGTCCAGCATCACCTTCCCCTCCGTTGGCAGAAGAACATCTGCCGTTTCGTGGCCTAGCACCGTAGTATGCCGGAAGGGCGCTTCCCCTGTCTCAGGGACTGATTTGCTTTCGCCCCGGTGTTGCTTCTGCCATTGAGTTGCTTCCTCTGCTGTGCAGGATTGCAGGATACACTCAACACCGTCGAAAACTTCCGGTGCGGCTGCTCGCCAACTGGCGATATGCTGTTCCACCCCACGCTCATCCGTCAATCGCAGCAGTACGTGTACTGCTGCATGTCCCAGCTCATAGCCCAGCACCCCTCCGTCCGTCCGCAATGCGTCGTGCAACCCGTCCGCACGCATGAGCGCGCTGCCCGCGCGCGCGCGGGGGAGGACTTTCTCTACAAAACTAGAATTCAAACAGTTAAGCTCTTGAGAAAGCGACTGCATACGCCTGGTATCACCATTCGCAGTAGCTTCTCGCAGTGCCTCGCGTAGGACTGTATTTCTTCTGTTCCAGCGCTGAAATTGATCCGAGGGAATAGCAGACACCCGCCACACCGTAACTGCGTAATTGACCCCGGGATCCGGTGCGAGCTGCGCGACCCAATATTCTGGTGAAAAAGGGGTCATGAAAGGATATGGAACAGTTGGTCAAGCTGTAGCTTACTCATCGCTTCGGCCGAATGGATAGCCTCGAAATCTGTCGGCGACCAAATCTCGAAATATGTGCCGCGCCCCACGATAGTGGCGCTATCCGACAAATTCATGCGCTCCCTCTGGGGTTTCGGAATGAGGAGTTTCCCTTGATTGCTCACTTCAGCTTCAAAGCTGCAGCCGGTGATCTTACCAACGTACTGATCCAACTCGCCCGGGTTTACCCCATGTTCATGCGCATGCTCCCGAATTGCCTCAATTTTTTCCGCAAAGCTTTCTTGTGTGTAGCATTTCAGTACAGGACGTCCCTCATTATGAGCCGCGATCATTACCAGTACTCCTTCTTGCGCCGTCCGCCAATTCGCCGGTACTGCTATCCGACTCTTCGGATCCAGTTTGTGCGTCACATTCCCTGTGAAGGGCACTTTCAGGGGCGTTGGCATATCTTAGAGTGCACTTACCAATACACATAGTACACTCCAATACACTTCTCTTGTCAACTCTATTCTTAAAAAAACTTACTTTTCATCCAAAACTGTCCCATCAAAAACCAAATCTTCTCGATGACTTGAAGCTCCTTGCAACCTATCATTTTTCGTCTCCCTTTCCTCTTCTTGTCGAAAGGCTTCTCCCGCTGCTCGATAGTCGAATGACGTTCCTGCGGCTCTTGTAGCCAGCAGATTGCATGATGGAAGCGATAATCCTTGCTTTTTTGTGTCGAGATGCCAGCGAGGCATAGTCCCCTCTCCACGCAGAAAGCAACTCTGTTCTTTCTTATATACTCATCTTGAGTAATATATGGTTGATATTGACATCTTTTTTGAGGCATCAAGCTTTCAGAAAATCCTCTTTCTTGGTTTTTAGCATCCCTTCGGAGACTACATTTTTGAGGGAATGCGCCAAAATGCCGCATTTTAGGCTTGCATAACGAAGTAGAAAGGTGCATCATATGGCGCCGCGACGCGCGACTAAGCACTTCCAACCATACATACCATGAGAAAGTACGAAGCACTGATCGTCCTCAACATGAAGGGCAGCGAGACTCTTGATGAACTCACGGCTGCCATGAACGCCAAGCTGAAAGAAGCCGGTGCAAATGTGACTGAAGTCACAAACGTGGGGCGCCGGGATTTTGCCTACGAATCCCATCACCAGAAGAGCGGTCAGTACATGCTCTTTGCTTTCGAGGCTGAGCCGTCGGTCATCCGCACTGCCCGCGAGTCTCTCTCCATCGACGAGCGCGTGCACTACCAATACTACCGGGCAAAGTGAGTGATCCCCGAGTGGGATGTCCGAGATTTCCAAAGGCGTGCTCAAGACAGCACGCCTTTTTTATTTTGATCTCTCAACTCATGGTTACGCGATCTGTTATGCAGAATATCTTAAGGATAAGCAGCCGTGGTGATTTTCGGGAATGGTTGATCAAGCATGCAGCCGAAGAAAAGGAATGCTGGGTTCCGGTATTCCGCCGAGGTAAGGATGACTCCCCTGGCTTGCTGTACCTGGATGCCGTCGAAGAAGCGCTCTGCTTCGGCTGGATCGATAGTACCACACGCCGCACAGAATCAGGAGAAACCCTCCAACGCTTCTCTCCTCGAAGAAAATGCAGCATTTGGAGTGAGCTGAATAAGGCTCGATGCGAAAGGCTTGAACGACTTGGTCTCATGACTCCTGCCGGTCGCGCCGCCCTGGCTCTGGCAAAACCCTTCGTTATGTTGCCGAGCGTACGCAAAGCTCTGCAGGCCGATGTCGAAACTTGGGCCAATTTTTGCCGCTTCCCGGAACTTTATCAGCGCGTGCGAGTAAACACGGTGCAAATCACCGCCACGAAACGTCCCGCTCTTTTCAAAACACGCCTTAGGAAACTCGTTGAGATGACCCGCCGGGGCGAAATGTTCGGCGCTTGGAATGACGATGGACGTCTCCTCCCTCTCTCTCCTCCTGGCACCCAGGAATGTCGAAAGTCTCAGAAAAGTTCCGGATAAGACTTAAGGGCTACGTCGCGCGATAAGGAACGAATAGTCACGCTGTCCTCCGCCTGCAGTGCCTGTTGCGCCATGGCCTTACACTCCAGATAATTCAGGTGACGGATAGCCACTCGAACCACTGGCAACAGATGCGTACCCACTGAAATCTCCGTGGCGCCCAATCCTACAAGCAGCGGCAGCACGTTCAAATCTCCACCCATTTCACCACAGATGGCCGTAGGAAGCCCGGTTTCAATTGTACGTGCCATCAGCCTTACCACACCGGGATGCGTCACGCGAAAGATGGAAGCAACGCGGTGGTTCACACGATCCACTGCAATGGTATACTGGGTGAGATCATTCGTACCGATAGAGAAGAAATCAACGTAACGAGCCAGAACATCTGCCATCATAGCGGCGCTTGGCACCTCAATCATCACGCCGACGCGCATGTTCTCATCATAGGTCTGCCCACGCCCACGCAATTCCGCTCTACATTCATCAAGAAGATCTAATGTGCGACGCACCTCTGTCACTCCCGAAACCATAGGGAACATGATGCCCACCTTCCCGCACGCCGAGGCACGCAGGATGGCACGGAGTTGCTGCTTGAATATCTCCGCCCGGCTGAGTGACACACGAATACCACGCCAACCCAGCGCCGGGTTATCCTCCCGCTCAGCGCTTGGCTCAAAAGGCAATTTATCGCCTCCCGCATCCAGTGTGCGGAAGATGACCTCCTCCGGAGCGCACTCCTCCACCAACTTGCGATAATGCTCGTACTGTGCTTCCTCGTCCGGCATGCTATTCCCCGTACCCAACAGGAAAAACTCTGTGCGATACAACCCCACCCCTTCTGCTCCGCTACGACGAATGGATTCGAATTCATGAGCAAACTCAACGTTTGCAGCCAGATGCACGCGATGCCCATCCACAGTGATTGCCGGCAACTCACGCATCCCTACAAGTTCGCGGTAAGCTTTCTCCCGCTCATCACGCAAAATTCGGTACTTCTCCTGCGTCTCCTCCGTAGGGTTGATGATGAGTACCCCCTCATAGCCATCCAGAATGGCCGGACTTCCCGTACGAGAGTCCATCACCAGTCTCGGTACTGCAACTACTGCCGGCAAGCCCAACGAACGCGCCAGAATCGCCGTATGCGACATCGCAGAGCCGGTCTCCGTCACAAAGCCCAGTACATTCTTACGGTCAAGTTCGGCTGTATCCCCGGGCGTGAGCTCATAAGCCGCCAGAATACAGCTCAGTTCACTCGCAGGGAGCGCACGCTTCACTGAGTCCCCACTCTGCATGTTTCGTAAAACACGCTGCAACACATCGCGAACATCCATCACACGCGAACGCAGATAGGGGTCATCCACAGCCCGCATAATCTCCATGAAATTTTGTACTACTGCATAATAGACGGACTCAATGTTCTGCAGACGTAACGGGAGCTCGTTCTTGAGTTTCCCTATAATGGTGCTATCCCGAAGGAAGAGCAAGTGTGCATCAAATATCGCTGCCTCAGTGGCTCCCGACACCTTTTCCACACGGTGTTTAAGCTCAACCAACTCCCTTTCTGTGCGCACGAGCGCCTCCTCAAATCGCTTCCACTCACCGGGCAGCTCTTCCTCCGTAATAGGGTGAATCGAAGGTGCCGAACAGTCCCTCGCCTCCACGCGCAGACTGCCGATCGCAATGCCCGGAGACACAGGCAATCCTCGCAATCTCTGCTCCAAAAATTTTCCCATACGGGTGGTTGTGTTGAATCCCGCCGGTACGCTTCCTCCCGGGCGGTAGTTTTTCAATTCTCACCAAATTTATCCACGACAAGCTGCTCCAAGGCCGCCAGCGCATCACTCTCATCATCTCCATCCGCACTCACCATTATTTGGGCCCCGCATCCAACCGCCAACATCATCAACCCCATGATGCTTTTCCCATCCACTGTCTCCCCATCCTTCTCCACGGTCACATCACTATGAAATCGACTGGCAACACGCACAAACTGCGCGGCCGGACGAGCATGGATGCCGAGTTTATTCAGGACGGTAAGTGTCTTCGTGGTCATATTTGTAAAATGAGCTCAGGTGTTTCTCCTCCGCTATTGTACGCCTATTCTGCCTTTTTGCCAGCTTTTTCCTTTTTAATCACGTCATTACCTCTCAAAATGCTTGTATCGCTTACAGAAGAAAAATCATCGGAGCATGGGGTTTCAAAACAAACGCCCCACCGCCAACACAGCATTTTCAACTGTCTTTGCAAACCTTGAACTCTATTTTTATTTTGAGGCGACATGAGCCATATTGCTGCTTGATTTTGTTTGCAAAAACGAACGATACTGTGGTAGACTACAGGGGTTCGTTTTAGTGAAGACCATGAAGGCACGCACAACTCTTCTTTTCGCTCTTGTTTTGGGGATAACATCCGCAGCGGTGGGGTGGACTCAACAAGTTGAGACAACTAAACCAGAAACAGTTACGGCAACATCAGCCACAACTTCCGCTACCCCACAGAGCGAGGAACAGATGAAGGACAGACTCGTGACCGAAGCACCGGTTCCGGATTCGATGCGCCCGGCACTGCGAGATGCGGCACGCGCAATGAGTTTTGAAGGGCTCAAAAGGTATCTCTCAAACCCACACCACGCGTACGATGGACACAGTGTGCTGGACCACGTGCGCATGAAACAAACTTTCGCTCCGCCTGTGGAGGGACACCCCTGCCCAGACTGCGGAAAGCCCACGGCTAATTACGACCCGGAAGGGCCGTTCCCTGCGTGGACGCACCACTACACCCACGGCGCGATGCAGTACAGTCGTTTTCCCGTGCCTCTTTCGATCTACACGCCGAATGAGCAAGGGATGACGCTTGGTGAGAAATTGAAGCATCGCATTGATGTAGACCCCTTCAATTTGTCGGCCACAGTTATTTTCCTGCTCGCCATCATCCACACCTTCATGTCGCCGATTTTCCAGAAACTGGCACACAAGCTGGAGAAACGCTACAAGCAAAAGTTGCTCGAGAAGAAATTCCGCATTCTTCACCCGGAACAACGCGTGCCGGTCTCCTTCCTATCCACTCTCTGCCATTTCCTCGGGGAAGTGGAAGTGGTCTTCGGACTGTGGATCATCCCCTTCTTCCTGGTCTGCCAGCATTACTATTCCATGGGCGATTTTCTGCGCTACATCGACCGTGATACGAGCTTCACCGAACCACTCTTCGTGGCGGTTATCATGGTGATTGCCTCATCACGCCCGATCTACCGTCTGGCGGAAAACACGCTGCAGCTCGGCGCGCGTCTCGGAAAAGGATCGCCGGCTGCCTGGTGGCTTTCGGTGCTCTGCATTGCTCCGTTGCTCGGCTCCTTCATCACAGAACCCGCAGCTATGACGCTGGGAGCGATTCTGCTGGGGAAAAAACTCTACCAACTGCGACCGAGTTCGGCTCTCTGTTACGCCACAGTGGCCCTTCTCTTTGTGAATGTCTCTGTCGGCGGCACGCTGACGCACTTCGCCGCGCCGCCAATCGTGATGGTGGCAGGCAAGTGGAATTGGGACATGGCTCACATGTTCACCCACTTCGGCTGGAAAGCTGTTACCGGGATCGTCATCGCAAACCTCATCTACTTCGTCTTCTTCACCAGAGAGTTTCGCCGACTTGCTGATGTCCAGCGGCAGATCACCACGGGAGAAGGCTCTGTGCCTACCTCCTGGGAGGACAGGCAGGACGTCATCCCGATCTGGGTCTATATCGTCTCCATCCTCTTCCTAGCCTGGACGGTCTACTTTGCCCACCACCCTGCTATCTTCATCGGCGGCTTCATGTTCTTCCTCGGCTTCACCCTCGCTACGCCCCAGTACCAGAACACCTTTTCCATCAAGGTGCCTCTTCTGGTAGCTTTCTTCCTGGCGGGTCTGTTGATCCTCGGCGGCGTGCAGGGTTGGTGGATGCAGCCGGTTCTGCAGGCTCTTGCCGAGTTGGGAGGTGAAGCCACGATGAGCGTGGCAAGCGTACTCACGGCGTTCAATGACAATGCCTCAGTCACTTTCCTTTCCAGCACGGTGCCCAATCTGCCGGAGGAAATCCGCTACGCCATCGTGGCGGGAGCAGTGACGGGCGGCGGTCTCACCGTGATCGCCAATGCCCCCAACCCCGCCGGCCAGGCAATCCTCGGCAAGTATTTCAAGTCCGGGATCAGCGCGCCAAAGCTCTTCATCTGGGCGCTGCTCCCCACCATCATTATGTTCCTGATGTTCAATTACGCCTGATCGCTTTATGTTTACGGGTATCGTCGAATGCACGGGGAAGCTCCTGGAATGCCGCGCCATTGACGGCGGGGCTCGCTTCCGTATTGCTCTCCCTTTTGCCGCGGAGCTGCAGCCGGGTGATTCTGTAGCAGTGAATGGCTGTTGCCTGACAGTGGATGAGCTGGGCGACGGATACGCCTGCTTCGACCTGCTGCAGCAGACCCTGCGCGTCACCTCCCTTGGTGATCTCACGGTGGGCAGCCTGTGCAATCTGGAACGTGCCATGCTCCCTACTACGCGTCTCGGCGGGCACTTCGTCTCCGGGCATATCGATGCCGCCGGGACGCTGCTCGGCGTCTCGGCCGTGGGGCAGGATCACGTGCTGCGCGTGCAGGTGCCGGATCTGCGTTATGTCATCGATAAGGGGAGCATCGCGATTGATGGCGTGTCGCTGACAATTGCCGCCATCCATCGTGACAACAGAGAGCTGGAATTCTGGATCACCCCGCATACGTGGCAGACCACCGTTATGCCACACTACCGCCCCCGCATGCGCGTCAACGTGGAGTGGGACGTCCTCGCCAAATATGCGGAATCCTTCCTCCGATCCAAAAATTGACGGAAAGTGCGTATAGGCGATCGCGGTACCTCATAAATTCAGGACGCCGAAATGCTTGATCGGTTACCTCATAATTTCAGTGCGCCCAAAGCATACT
>CANRLM010000017.1 GCA_947631435.1 uncultured Akkermansia sp. | reverse complement strand
TGATAGAGCATCGCCCCTGCTGCCGAGCAGAAACCTCTGCGAGGGGAACCGCGCAGCGGTCAGCAGGGACGGGTAGATTGATATCATCGTTTATACGCATCAAAAATCATGACAACAGACGGTCATCATGATGATGACTCTTTAGAAAAACTTTTTGACACCCCTTCCGCTATGCTCCAAAAATTCGGCCACGCTACCGCTCCGCGGAAACGCGCGTCAGCGCGCTAGCTCAATACTTCGTCCTTTGTACCTCGCACTTCTGCAAACGCATTTCCTAATGAGTTTGCTCCGGGTCATGGCGTAAGTGGTGATTAGCCGGAAAGGTCTGCGAGGAGCGAAGCCGGGGATACAGCTTTGCATGTCCACAAAGCTTTCCAGCCGGACCTCGCCTATGCTTCCACCCTTTTGGAGCCGCTTTGTGGGTCATTACCTAAAAATATACGAAGAGTGGTCTTTCCGCTACTTTATTCGCGAATTATCGATATCTTGTTGTAGAAATTTGCTGTGCATCTCTTTTCAAAGGCGATGTCCAGATAGAAACGTCGTTATATATTATTTTCCAACGAAAGTATGTTTCCGAGGAATTCAGATTTTGAGAAGACGCCTATCAAGAAAAAAGGAAAGGAACCTCTTGTAAATAATTCTTTTTGAATTGAATACAAATACGATCCCGTATATCTCTTTTGAAAAGAGATATACTGCGGTCATGAAGCGGATCAGAATAGAAAAATTGGTGGTGAGCATTGTTCTCATCCTATTTTCCATGTTAGTGATGCCACAAGCATGGGCAGAGGGAGACATTGACGTACTACGAGCTGCGCATCGGGGGAATGTGAATGCTATGCGTCGCATTGGTATGCGTATGTATCGCGGGTGCTCCGTTGGCAGTCCTTCGGCCGGGATACAGTGGCTGGAGAGAGCAGCGGCGAAAGGCGATAAAGAATCCATGTATCTTTTGGGTCGGATATATTACGATAAGAAAGATGAAGAAATGGGAAGAAAGTTCATGGAGAATGCGGCAAGCCATGGACACAGAAAAGCGGTCATCTACATGGAAAAGAAAGGGGATGCATACGAAAACGCCAAAGAAGAAGGAGAATTGGGGCAAATACAGATAAAAGTGGACAGCGTGAAAAATGCTGTCAAAGAAGTTGCGAAAACTATCCAGAAGAAAACCTCTGAAGCAAACATAGAAGAGGTTGCTATGGTCGATTTCTTGTGCAACGGAAGCTCGGAGAAAAACGAGTTGTCAGATGAGGTTCGAGATAAAGTGCAGGAAGCGCTGGTTGAGGGGAAGTCTCAGCTACGTGTTACGGACCGAGTGGACACGAAGTTGCTTATGCAGGAAGGACAAGCTCAGCAGGAGACGGTAGCACTCAAGGCTGCCACTGCAGTGTTTATGGGGGAGGTCATATGCGTTCCCAAGCGAAATCTTGGTTTCTTTATCTACCGGGTTTTTAACACGTTGGATATGCGTATTCTAGCTGCAGGGTTTGTGCCGGTGAAATGGGACAGTAGGGAAAAGCAACTCTTGGAGAAGGATGCGCCTGACGTTGAGACATTCGCGCTTCCTTTGTCTACAAAGAAGCAGATGGATACGATGGCTGATGAAGTTAAAGCTAAGGTGAGCAAAGGCATCGCTATGGTGTACGCTAAGGGCACAGATAAGAGAGACACGATAGACAAGAGAGTGGCGTTTGCTCAGATTTTAGCCGCTTTGTTTGATCGTGGCTGTAAGTTATATGAGCGAGAATTCTATCGTCAGGCCTCAGAAGAGGCCTCTGTCTCCGGTCAAGTGGTTCAGGCAGAAAAAGTGGGGGCCCTGAGTACTGTGGAATTTGTAAGTGTGTCTCAAACCAAGAATAATCTCAAGGTGAAAATTACAGCCTACCCGGAGGGGCATCTGCTTCATGTTGCCACACTCACGCAAAAGCGCATTGCTGATGTCGAATCGCATACCTGAAATAGTAAAGAAAAGAAATGTGAGTTGCGGAGGATGGAGTGCGTCTTTCAACGATCGAGCGAGAAAGGAGAGAAAATTGGTTTTTGACGGCATGACGAAAAGAAAAACTCCCGCAAAGTATCTCCCGCAATTGTATTTATGATCAAAATCTAAAAGAAACAAGAAGACTCGAGCTCAGAACTCGTTCGATTGAAATTTCTCCTAAAAAACTCTAATTATACTTTCCAACCATGAAAACAACGATATTTGCACTGCTTGTTATGGCATCAGGCTGCGTTTTTGCCCAAACAGCTATGTCACGTGTCTCAGATAAGCCGGCCATTGGTGTGCCCATCTTCGAGAATAGGACAGGTGGTCTTGTGACCCGCAAAAGTAGCAGTGACCATATTGATGTTATTGAAGTTGAGCGCCGGGAGGATCAAATCCGAGCGAAGCGTACAGTTAGTAATAATGGTACCATGGATGTTCCTCAGGCTGGATTGCAATTGCCTGATGTGGCGGCAGAGATTGCAACAAACGCAGTAAAAGAAGCACTTGCTCGCTGTGGCAAATTTCGAGTAGTCGATTACTCTCCCCTCGTTGAATCTCAGATCAATGAAAAACGGAAAAAGGAGAATTCGAACGGCTATGTTGTTTCAGATTCGAAATCTGTTGATTATCTCCTTGTGGGCAGCATCAACAATTATCGTGTCAAAAATGAAAAGAGTGTTGTTTACGGAGTTCAACGCTGGCGGAATACCGTAACAGTGAGTCTGGATGTCAAGTTAGTTCAGGTCCCCTCTCAAGAGGTATTGGCTAGCAAAACAATGAGTGAAAAACTCACGCGGGATATTCCAGAGGGTGTTACTGAGATCGAAGGGTTAAATGATGACTGGGAAGAACCTCTGCGTAAGGCAATCTCTTCGGCCGTGCCAAAATTCATCGCTTCCATTAATATCGCCACCAATTCAGGGGAGGTGAGCAGTGCTGCGGAGCCTGTCACCTTTGAGGTGAAATCCACTCCTGAGGGAGCTGACGTAGAGTATAACGATAGCTTTGTTGGCAACACCCCGTGCACAGTGACTGCTCCGGCTACTCCCGGTATTTTGCGTGTGTCCCTCGCTGGATATAAGACATGGGAAAAGAAGCTCACTCCGAACGAAAACATGCGAATTTCGCCGATCCTAGAGGAGATTGAGAAGCCCGCAGGTGTGCGTCCCCGGCGCGGCGCTCCTTCGTCGAATCAGCAGTAATCAGCTTTTTGTCTTCTCCCCAGAAATCAACTTCTGGGGAGAAGACGATGTTTTAGCATCATAAAAAGGGGAAGAGAGGGAAAGGTGTTACGGTTTTTTTGGAAGATAGATGTGAAGAAAGACTGAAATCACCATCGGTGTTTTTGGATCATACATCGAGGAGTAATGATGACCTGGGATGGACGCACATGTTTCTTTTTTGGTACTTCAGAAATGCTGGGTTTCATTTACTTAGTAAGAGAGTCGTCTCAATTTGTCCGATAGAATCATGGAACAATTCTACTACACTCCGGATGGAGGGAACAGCTGGGTGGGACCGTTTGATAAGCGGCAGGTAGATGAACTGCGAGCGGCCGGAATCATTCAGCCGTCATTTGGCATGCGCGTGGAGAGTAATCAGCCGACATCTGCTGATCGGTCGGGATCCGATATCCAACAGTATTGGGTAATTCTCGACAATGGTCGGCAGCTGGGGCCCTATACGCCGGAGGCCCTTTCCGAGCTCGTCTCTGAGGGGAAGATCGGAGCCTCCACTCTGGTGTATGCGCAGGGAATGCCAAACCCTGTTCCCCTTTCTTCGTTGGGAATCGGGCGGAGCGCCATGGAGCGTGTCGTATCTGCAGCTGCTGATTCCGGCAACACGTTAGTTGATGTCGTTCATGCTGCCGCAGATACGCCGGGAAGGGTTGTGGATGCAATGAATCAAGCTCTCGGGCTGGAGAAACTGGATGAGTTCTCCTTGACCAAATTTTTTTCAGGAATATTTCAGCCCCGCACACAGGAGGACATCGTGAAGGAGTTTTGCGCAGGGACTCCTCTTTATACGCCGGATATCCGGAATGTTCATGCCACGTGGCCCAGTCCTTGGGTGTTCATCCGCGTTTTATTTTTTTGCGCGGTGCTTTACGTAGGGCTTATCATCACGTACGGATATAACCATAATTCCAATATCATACCGGCCATCATGTTTGTGGCCAATTTTGGGGTTCCTTTCAGTTGTTTGGTTCTCATGTTCGAACTCAACATACGACGGGATGTCCCTTTCTACGCAGTGGTAAAAGCATTCCTTCTGGGAGGAGTCCTTTCTCTCTTCATTACGTTATTTCTGGATGACAAAGTTAACCTTGGTCCGGAAGCATATTGGGCAGGACCGATTGAGGAGACGGCAAAAGTATTGGCAGCTATTTTTGTCGCATCTTCATTTCGCAATGGGAGAATTTTAACGGGAACTTTGATAGGGTGCGCCATCGGAGCGGGTTTTGCCGCATTTGAGAGTGCCGGCTATGCAATGAACTTTTTTCTCGGAGAACTTAATACCGTCGCCTCAAAATTGGGAATGAACGTGAAAGATATGACACTCTCTCAGATCATGGAGATCGCGCAAAAAGGAGAGGTTGAAATAGCAAAGTTTCTTGATCCGAATTTTCAGGCATGGCTTAGTGATCAAATTGGGCAGAAGATCAACGCTTGTCTTAATGATTCTGCCGTGATAAGTCAGTGTGCTGAGAGTTTGAAAAACATTTCTCAGTTGCGCGCCATGCTGGCGCCGTGCGGTCACGTCGTATGGACTTCCATCACAGCGGGAGCTTATTGGCGCGTGCTTTCACTCAAGGTTCAGCAGGGTGAGCGTTTGGCCGGAGACAGAAAAATTGATACCTCAATTTTCTTTGATATGCGTTTTCTGAGTATTGCGGTAATCCCTATCATCCTCCACATGGCATGGAATGCCGGGATAGCTCTTGAACAGTTCGGAAATATCGCAGCTATCGGATATTTTGTGATCGCATGGGTTGTGTTGCTGCGTTTGGTGCAGGCCGGGATCAATCAGGTAAAGGAAGAAAAGATTAAAGCATTGCGAGGACAATGAGAACGTTATTTATTTACGACTGTCGGACAGGGGAAATAAGCCTGAGTCGCACGTACCCCGTGCAAGTGGGAAGCTCGCTGAGCAGCCCGCTGCGTGTAAGGATGAGCGGAGACGCCGGAGTTTTCGTGGCCACGGGACCTACGGGACTCTCTTTTTACGTGCAGACGAAAGGGGGAATGGCAGGAGAGGCGAACGGGAGACCCATTGATAATGTATATCCCATTGAACCAATGAAGGACAGGATGTTGGTCGTAGGGGATGGGATGTTCATTGCCTATTGGACGGAGGATGAGACATCTGCCGGGGCGCTTATGGCGCAGTATGAACGGGGGAAATGGTTTCTTTATGAAACGGCTACCGGGGAATGGAAAGGGCCGTTTGCCCAGGCAGCTATAGCAGCGGATCCGGATATTGAGAGGCGATTCGCATGGGCTTCTCTTGCCGGGGTACGAAAAGGGATTTGCAGCATCAATGCGCTGAAGAGGCTTATACAGGACAGTGTGCCATCGACGATGTATGCGATGGAGGAAGCTGGGCAGCTTTCCCCGTCTTTGCCGGAGCAGTCGAATGCGGAGGAAGAGGAAACTCTGGACGGAAGTTCGGGACGGTACACATGCCCCGTCTGTTGGTTGAAGTTTGATGCGGGGAACGTGCTGAGTATCGCGAGTCATCCTGATTTAATGGGGGATCCCGTGCTGGGGCGCGATCAGATGCTGAGATTCCTTGCAAAGCGTTTTAACACCCTGGGACAGGCTTTGGATGAAAAAGGGGTGCCGTGTCCGGACATAGCATGTCCGTTCTGCCGCTGCAAATTACCGCCGGCATTCCTGGAATCACGAGAGCATGTTTTTTCCATCATTGGGGCCCCTGCTGCCGGTAAATCTTACTATCTTGCCTCTCTCGTGCATGAGATGGAAAATAATTTGGCCAGGAAATTCGCCGCGGCCTGGAGAGATGCTGATCCGACGGGGAACTCCATGCTCAATGATGTGACGTACAGGCTCTTTAATTCCAATACCCCGGAGGAGGCTTACCTGAGCAAGACGGATTTGGAGGGAGCTTTGTACTCAGAATTCCACCGCCACGGGAGGTTGGTGAAGCTGCCCAAGCCCTTTGTGTACGCCGTCTCATCGCTGAAAGATTCGACTAAAATCACGTCCCTGATATTCTACGATAATGCTGGTGAGCATTTCGAGCCGGGACGTAACAGCGAAGAATCTCCGGGTGCACAACACGTGAGCATTGCTGATGGCCTTTTCTTTCTTTTTGACCCTACGACGAGCGCTCCGTTCCGCCGTAAAATCGGGGAAAATGCGGACCCTCAGTTGGTTGCTGATGCTCCTAAACGCGTGGACCAGCAAAATATTATCATGACGGAAACGGCCGTACGAATTTCGACCATCCTCAACCTCTCTCCGGGACAAAAAATCGACAAACCTCTGGCCATCATGCTAGGTAAAAGTGATTTATGGCTCGACAAGTTGGACGAAAAGCTGCAATCCATTTACACGGACGATGGGAGAGTGGATCATGAGAAAGTTGATGCCAATTCAGAGATTCTGCGGAGGTTGATGATGGAACTGCATCCCTCCCTTTGCACGACGGCAGAGACGCTCTCCACCTGCGTGCGCTACTTTGCGGTGTCGCCGCTGGGTTGCTCGCCGGTGGAATTCATGGATGCAGCCAGCAACAGCACAAAAATTGGTCCTGATCCGCGGAAGATCGCGCCGCAGCGCGTGTGCGATCCCACGCTCTGGGTTTTGAGCCTCCTTGAACCGGATATTATTCCTTTCATCTGAATTATGCTGGAGCTTATCTACACGAGCGCGCCTCGTCTGCTTGAGGCAGGTAAGACCGGATTCGGCACGCTCCGTTGCAGCAAAGGCATGCCCCGACCTCTCATATCTTATCTGGAACGAATCAGCACTTTCGATCGCAGTTCGGGAGTCGATGTCCTGGAGTACTACACATCCTTCAAGATGGGGAGTGTCTTTTTTCATGTGTTCAGCCGCGCCGGGGATTGCGGGGCTGATTACACAGGAAGAACCAACCATATTGCTCACCATTTTGTGGTGGAGGAGGGGACACCGGAAGCGGACGGATTGCTGAAACGACAAACGCCTGCAAGTGTACTGATGGGCTTAGGGGGGCTGTGGGTGACTTCCTGCCCCTCTGCTCCCGGGCATCCGGAAGTGAGATTTCCCTGCATTTCGTCGCCGGATTCAGCAACGAGTGCATGGGAGAGGCTGACGGGGACGAGAGAAAAGGCACGATGGATGGGACTGCCCCCGTACAGAGAGGAGTGCTGTCTGGTGATATCGGAGGTGGCGCGGCCATCACTATGTCTGCAGCTGCTGCATGAAGGGTATTTGTGCAAGCAAAATAACGGCTGGGGATGCGGATTTGCGACAGCGTGTACCGGGACTTTGGGCGCCAATCTTGTCCCGGTGACATGTTTGGATGCCAGGCAAAGGAGCGCCGGGGTAACCCCTGGTCGGGCAGTTTCCGTTCTTGAGCTGACCGGCAGGCTTCCTTTGCCTCCGGCATGTGTGGGGCCTGTTTCGGGTATTAACTCTTCCTCATTTCTGCAACCATTGGGCGGAGTCGGAACAGAGAAGGGATTCGGGGCTCCTCAGATTAACCCGGGGCAGGAGAAGGTGCCCTGTCCTCCTCCTCCCCCGGAACTGATGCCGGATGGCACATTGCGCGTGGGGCGTGGCGATATCCCTTTGCCGGATCCTCCATCGGAACCGCCGGTTTCACCTGCTTCTGGAGACGCAAGGCGTACTCCCGTCTTTGCAATAGTGGCAGCTGTGGTGATCTTGGGTGTTTTGGTGTTCATGTTCTCCCGATCGAGAGAGGAGGAGACCCCGAAGAGGACGTCGGCGCCTCCTTCCATTGCATCGGGAAAGATTGATAGAGGAGCGTCTGCGCAGAGAAAGGTTCCTCCCGCAGCAAAAGAGAAAAAAGCGGAAGAGTCGGCAGAGGGTTTGCCCACGTCGCCTGATGCAAACCGGTCTCCGAGACAGACAGATCCGGGTAAAAGTAACATGGAGGAACAAAAGGGAGCCGCGTCCTCGTCTGCTGATTCGGCAAAGCCTCTGTGCGAAGCAAAGACTGCCCCACGAGGAGCTGCGGTTGAACCGGGTTCTCCAGGTGATTCTGCGATAGAAGAGATCGGACCTCGAGAAGTAACGTCTCAAAGCCCGCAGGACAGTGCTGCGGGAGAGGGTGGAGCTCGTGAAGAACCGTTGCCGGACGAGGTCGGAACTACAATTCGGTCGTGCACGGAGGATTCATCTCCCCAAGAGCCGTTGCCACGGACCGGCGGCGATCAGATCGTTCCCGAGTACATATTGCTTCGAAAAGGCGACAGGGGAGTAGAAATAGGGATAAAAACCGAGGTTGTCGGGAAGGAAGAGCCCCCTATTTTTAAAGTAACGCTGACAGCGGAGGTTTTTCCTGAGGCCGTTCGTGAAAAAGGGTTCCGGGAATCGCATTTATACGTGCATGGGCAGGAAAAGAAGGAGTGGTCCGACAAGTATCGGCAGCCCCGGCATGTTGTCTTCATCAAGTGCGGAAATAGGGATTTCCCTCAAGAGATTGAAGAGGTTTTTCGTGATAAAGAGAAAATTAGTAAACTTCTCCGTGAGGAGGAAGAGGAACTTGAGGAAGCAGCGAAAGAGGTTGATGAGCTGTATGAAAAAGAGGGACTCGATTCTCTTGTATCGATGACCGGTAAAATAACCGAGGAGAGAGTGGCAGAGGAACGCAAATGGGAAGATATTGAAAAGGAGGTGAAAAGGCTGAAAAAGGAGTTGGAGAAAACGGACGGTGGTAAAAGGCAGGCGGAATCTGTTGACCGGGGGGCGAAGCAGAGGCCTTCGGAGAGGGAACCGGAGTCCTCGGATCGGGTAACCAAAGGAGGAAGAGATCGGGATTCCGAGTCTCCTGCACGCGAGTCGGAGAAGGACCAAAAGGAGCAAGAGGACGATTCTCGTGAAAGAGCTCTTCATCGATTGGAAGCAGCCATCAGGGAATGCAGGAAAACCGGAGAAGCCAAAGCCGAGAAGGAACAGGAATACAAGAATGCCGTAAAAAAAGGAAAGAAGAGCATTCTGGAGCAATATAAGGAACGGCAACTTTTGAAATTAAATGTGATTCCGCAAGGTGATCATGCAGATGGAAAAAATATTGTAATCTTTGAACTGGAATGGGAAGTGAAGTAAACAGGAACAGAGATGAGAAGATCCGCAGGTTATACACGGAGTATCGTGAGGCTATGCGGCAGCGCGATGAGAAGGAAGCGTACAGGAAATTGCGGCAAATTGCCGAAATCAACCCAGAAGACGCTAAAGTAAAGCTTCAGTGTGAATCGTTTGGTCTGAAATTGGCCGAACAACTCGCCGCCGACCTGTCAAGAAAGAACACGAGAGACGAAAAGCAAAGGGCCCTCAAAGAGCTTGAGACGCTTTTCCCGTCGTGGATACTTGGCAAGGTGCCTGCGTATGTGAAGGGGAAGCAGGACGCCGGACTTGATCAATCGAAGACGCCGGACTTGCGTACAAAGGAGTTATATCATCGTTTGCGGGAGGCTCTTTTAGCGCGAAAGAAAGAAGCTGCTTTTGATCTTTTGGAGGAGATTTGTGAGATAGATCCTGCAGATTCGGCCGCCCGAAAACAGAAGGCAGAAACCGGGATTCAGCTCAGTAAACAATACTCGGGGGAAATGATCCGGCTGACGCACGCGGAAGACATTCAACCGTTGTGCGACCTGGTTGATCGAATGCGTCGCTGGGCGACTTCATCTGCTCTTTCGGATATCGACGGATACAACAATGCCGTCGCCCTGGTCGACGGCTTTCGTCGCAACGAGGCAGCTCAAAGAATTTCTCAGATTCTCGCGGCGGTGCGCACGGATGGGGGAATGCCTCTTGAGGGGCGAATGAATATGGTCAGAGAGGTGGAAGGTCTGGCCGCCCGTTACAACATTTCATTGAGTGGAGAAGAGTCCGAGCTTACAAGGACTGTCAGGCAACAGTGGGATGATGAGGAAAGCAGGAGAGTAGGAACCGAAAAGGTAGAGCAACTTGCAGAGAGATTCGCAGGGATTCCGAGCAAAACGAGGCTTTTTGCTCCGGCGGCAGAGCAGTTGCTTACAGAGCGAATGAGGATGCTGGACGAGATTGCCGACGAAGCAAAGGATTTGGGAGATCTTCCCGGTGTGAAGGAATTGTTGTGTCTCGTTAAGAAGGGGCGACAACGGATCAAAAAGACCATCAAGCTGCGCAGCACAATTTTGTTGCTGGGAAGAGTTGCCGTCGTTTTCCTGGCAATTATGATTGGTCTGACGATCCACGCTTATAATACGGCCGGTTCGGCGATGGAAGAGCTGAACAGCGCTCTTGCTGAAATGAATATTTCCAAGTTGAGAGATTTGACGGCAACCTCATCTGTTATGAGGGGGGCGATCGTGAGAAAAATCACTCTGCTTGTTAACACGGATTACAAGGTCATGTTTGAGAAAGGTAAAGAGTGTCTTGAGCGACATGACCGCCTCCTCAGGATGCTTGACCGAGGATTAGCGCAGATCGATGAATTCTCGCGTAATATGGATATACGCAGATCGAGTAAATATGTGGCAATTGTTCATAAAATAGAGGATATATGTGAAGAGTTGAAGGAGTTCAAAACTTCGCCTGGCAAGGAAGTTGCTAAAAAGCTTAATACGTTTAAAGAAAAAATAAGAGAACTTAAACCCCGCGCGATCGCGAGGTATGAGTCTCTCCCCAGAAATCTCTCTCTCCCAGAACTTAATGAGCTTTATGTCGAATTCAAGGAGGTCAGTCGCAGCCTGGATTTTACTCCGGAACAAAGCAACATCATACGTGAGAATTTCCGATCAGCGGTCAGTGACATCTTGCTCTACCGAAATAGCCAGAGAATACCGACCGCCGGGGAAATGAACAAAAGCATGGAATTGTTCGAGCAATACCGCGAATCCATGGAGTTAGATAAAGTTCTGCAAGATGAAATTGTACAACGACAGAAGGGTGTCGCCATTATTGCTTCGGGGGATGCAGACAATCACCTGAGGCAGTGTACGACTTTCAAGGAGTATCGGGAAACACTTGAATCGTGGGCGAATTTGGGGGCTCTTCCCAAGATTCCGAACGCCTGTGACACGGCTTTCCTCAAGAATATATCAGACCAATTGATTAAAGATCAGTCTTTAGTAGTCGCAGCTGCCGAATGTGAAGTTTTCCCGAAAAAGCGAGAATTAAATCGTAAACTGTTGGAATCTATCAAGTCAATTTTTGACAAGAGCGCTAATGTGTACCTGGAGTACAATTCCTCCATAGGCAGAGCCATAGATCTGCTTACCGAAGACGATGAGGGGATGGACTTGTGGTGTAAAAATCTTGAGGCAGTAGAAAGTGAAGGCATGATATATCCCGGGTCGATATCAGGGGGGACAGACGGGATGAAGAAGACCGTTCGGTTGCTCAACCTCAACGGAGAGCCCTCCGGCGATAAGAAAATGGATTTGCCTGTTGAATCTACCTGGAAGTGGAATTTATCCAATCTTCGGGAAAAGTTGGGTTTTGAACGAATTCCCTTGCAGCGTGGCAATCTTCTCCCGATTGATTTGTTGAAGCGTACGGCTGAAATGCACAAAAGTTCCTCGTGCCCGATGCTGGCGGCAGCCTGGTTGTTTAAACAAACTATTGATCTCATGGAGGCATACCCGGAACCTCTCGCAAATGGGATAGCCTTGTCCCCATCACTACGGGAGGACATTGGTGAATTCAAGAAGTTGGATCATCAAATGAATCTCGTGAAAGGTTGTTGGTTTTTGCCCCACAAGAAAATGGACGATGAGAAACTGAGAGCGTTCTTTGCTCGCGTGGCAGATCGGGATTACAAGGGCGAAATTGATGGGAGACTGAAATATATTCTCAGTGCCAATTTTGTCTTTGCCGGTTTTGTCGGAGAGGACAATCACCTCGTTATCGTTCCCGCCATGAGAGGAAAACCTCTTTACTTCCTCTCGATGGCTCAAAAAATGCAAGCGCTTCCTGCATCATCCACAAACCATGCGAGGCTTCAAAGGTTTACTCCTTTGTTTTCAATCGTCCCACCGATTCCTTTCCCCAAAATGCAGGGAAAAACGACTTAAACGCAGGAAGTGCCGGAACAGGTGGAGCCGATACCTGGTCTTTTTCCCGATGAGGAAATCGTCGCTGCTGCCGATGGCGTTGGTCACGAGCTGAGCGGGAAGCAACTGAAGATCCACGAGGTGTTGGATAGCATGCACATTGACCGAGCGAACTTTGACAAGACCTTTATCAGCGATGTGGTGGAGCTTCTGCGGGGGGGAGCTGAGAAAGAACAACATGACTTCGCTGAACATCAATTATCAGGCACCCCATAAAGTTACCAAGGACCTCGATGCCACTGAACCTGAAGTGACGTGTTCTTTTTCTGACGTATCTCTGCGTGAGCTGTTAATCGGTGTGTGTGAAATAGCCAATTGTGTTTTTGTGGTAAAAGACAACGGGATCTTTATCTACAAGAAGGGGGATCCGGCTTCCGGTACGCAAACGCATTAGGGGGAAGCACGAAGTTGATAATTAGTCTGCTACGTACGGAATTGCGGTAGAGTCTGATTATCGAAAGACAATAAGCTGAGGAAATTATCTGGGTCGCAACACGTAGAGGCAGTCTGTGTTCGCAAAGGCATCGTTGATTTTCATTTCGCGGCGAGTGGCGAATTTGCCCCAGGAATCGCTGAAAATGATCGTGCCCTTCTTTTGATTGTAGCCGATGATGAGTCTCATGTGGGGACCTCCGCGGATAGATTGGTCTTTATGGCAATACATTTCACTGGCGGCAACGGACCAGAGAACAGGAACGCCACGGTTGACATACGAACGTATTTTGAGCAGCCATTTCTGCACCTCCATTTGGTTGGAAGAGCGGACATCGCTCCACGCTTGAGGGTCTACTTCTTCGAACCACGATTTCTCGTGCTTTCTCGGGGGGAGATTTTCTTTTTTGGCCTTTCGATCGTATTTTGCAAGATGTTTTTCACGGTCCTGCCAATACTCGGCTACAGTGTTGAGGGTCATATTGAAGTGCCAACTGATTTTTTTGAGGGCTTCTCGCATGGAATAAAGACTTGTGCCGCCCTCTGTAGCGGTGTTGCAGAGTGCCGCCAGGGTGTGCATGTCCACACTGGTAACGCCATAGTGAGCAAATACACGGGCGACACTGGCCGGCACGCAGTAGCCCTTACTACCCTGATCGACCATAGGGATACCCTTTATCCACACCGTGCCGTCTTCCTGACGTGCGACCGATTCGAGCAAATGAGATGCCTTTCCGCCGCCGGCATCGCCGTTACGAACATCTTTGCGGTCGCGCAGAAGTACGAGACGTATGTACTCCATCCGCTCCTGTTTACGATCCAGAATGGAGCGCCCGGCAATGAGCAAGATAATTCCTCGGGGGGATTCCCACTTCCACACTTCTGTCCTCAGATTGGCCGCTTTTCTCGGACCGGTGCTCCTCATTTTCCTTATGCCGGTGCTCTTTGTTATTTTTTCCTGGTAGGACTCAAATAACGTACGGAATTGCTGCTCATCCATATCTCCGTCATCTCCGCGATTGTACAGCGAGCATTGGACTTTATGGAGCTTGTCTTTTACCCCTGCCGTCTCGTTGTTCTCGAGGTTGCTGCTCCATTGCAACAGAATTTCTCCCAGTCTCAGGGAGCAGAAGAAGACCCTGTTGTTGGAGATCACACGTTGTGAACCGGAGTCTAAATCAAACGCCGGCGCGTTATACCAACGACGACTCCGCTCGATCTGCCAAATTTTGCCGCTCTGCCAATCCGGAAACATGTCCTCACTCCATCCATACGCGCTGCACAGGTACAAGGCAACGGCAGAAACGGCGAGCAAAGTGCGCAGTCCCCGTCCCATGAAGATACGGAAGCAGAAGGAAACGATGAAGGTTATGTTCGAACAGGTTGGCTTCATGGGTAGAAGTGGAGAAGGACGAATGGCGTACTTGAATAACTATTAGTATAGCAATTAAACCATTTATGTCAACAGGACAAAGGGAAGTACGAAGTGGGAAATTAGCACGTTAGAATGGGAGCCCGCCGGGCGAAAGCCGGGGCAAAGAAATTAAGTACAGGCGAGGACCAGCCGAGTTTTCGAGTTGCAGTGTGGGTGCGACATTGGGGGTGAAGATGACACTTTTTCTCGGTAAGATGAGGGGAGAATAGTTATTTGCGCTTGCATGTGGAGTGATGTTTGTGGCATACTTACGGAAGAGAGCTGTAAAAATATGCCACTTATCTACGTCAAGAATCAGAGTCAGGTCTACGCTTTTGAGTTGCCGGTGGATCCGGGAGCCGAGATCGTACTTGGGAGCGCTCCTACGAGCTCGGTCCTTTTACCGGTAGAAGCCGGAGTAGCGCCGGTGCACGCACGCATAATCCTCCGGCCGGAGGGGTATGTGATTGAGGATTTGCAGAGCGGGTATGGGACTTTCCAGAACGGTCGTCCTGTACAGACGGAGTATATGATGCCCGGGGTTGATTACATGCTCGGTATGGTGGGTATATGTTATGATCCGCAGGTGAATGCGGCCTACCCGCAGGGGGAGGGAGCGCCTCAACAACAGGCGTCCGGACGGTCCGGGGCAGTGAAGAAGAGTCCGCTGCGCAGGAGCAAGACGCCTGCGCGGGGAGCGCTGGATGCCAAGCAACTCCAGGCAATGTCGGCCAACTATCGGCGATCCGGCGGGGGAGGCTTCCTGAAGACCCTGTATGTGATCATTCTTTTCATTGTAGCTTTTTATGCGGGGATTGCGCTGCATCACTGGCAGCGTACGGGTAATTTCCTTCCCGGAATCGTAGAGGATGGCGACGCAGGGAGTGATGCTCCGGAGAGCGATTCTACGGAAGACAGCTAAGAAGAGCAGATCGGATGACGAAGCGATGGGTCAGGATGGCAGCGGGGGTGGTGCTATTCTCTTCGCTGCCGTGGGCGTGTCGTGAGGAGGAGCAGAAGAAGCCTGAGGGGACGGATACCGGCGGCGAGGTTTTGCAGCTCCCGATGGATCATGTGCAGCCGGCGGCGCCGGAGGAGGCTCTTGTGCGCGAACAACTTCTGCCTTTGCTGGTGGATTATCCCATGGTGCAGCTGGGAAGTCTGGAAATGGATGCACGCACGGAGAAAGATGGGGTCGTTCAGATAGCGGCTCGTGTGTTGCTCCGGGTGCAGGAGGATCTGTATGAAGCGGAAGAGAATCCGGGGAATTTTGACGAGGATCGCAAGCAGATCAACTATGTGATGAATCAGGCCATGATGCCTGACGCTCATTTTCTGCTTCAGGTGGGGGCACAGGCCGATACGCTGACGGAGGAGGATCGTGCGGTAAAGCCGTTGCCGCCGGAGCTGCAGAGCATAGCTGATGAGGTGCGGGCAATTGCACAACGTCCGATCTACCGTCTCCATACTCCGGCAAATACGGTGGTGGAGATTCCCGCGACTATGCGCGCGGTTGAAAAGGATGGACAGTGGAACTTCAGCGATATCAACTTCGACACCGCGTCACTGCAAGCCCTGCAATCTCTGGTAGTTTCCCGGGATCTTCCGGAGGGTGCTGTTATCTACACTGCCGGATTTGAGGCAAAGGTGCGTGCCGAGTTGCAGACCAGGATGGAGGCCTTTTGTGCCGCGGCGCAGCCGTATATCGAGGGGCGGGAAAAGGCTGCGCGTGAGACGTTGTTGAAAAAGCAATCTGTCCGCGAAGAGGCAGAAAAGAGAGCGCAGCAGCAGGCGGAAGCCCGTGCGTTGTGGGAGAAATCCTGTGCAGAGCTGCTCTATGATTCTGCCCTCTACGAGGGGGAGTGGAAGCGAGGGGACTCTTTCGGCAAGTTTTCCTTGCGTATTTCCAGGGGAAGGGTTTTCCCGGAGGCGTTTCAATTCGTCGGTACGTTGAGTGATACCGATCTGCCACAGGTAGAGATGCACGTAACGGGCCGTGCCGAGCCGGCTAAACCCGGTGAAGCAATTCAGTGCGTGGTGCGTATTTTTAACGGGCGATACAACCCGGATGTGCCGACAGCAGAGGTCTTCGATGCCAAGGATGCCCTGATGCGACTTTCGCTCATGCCGGATGGTTCCTTAAGCGGCGTGATGACCTGCGAAAGTTGGGGAGAGAAGGAAGCGGACAAGGTATTTCAGGTACAACTTCATCTGGCGCCCAAAAAGCAACCCGTTCGACGTCGCAAATGAAGGGGAAAGACGGGGGAAGTGCGAAGCCAAAAGGAAGAGCGAAGTATTGAGTTAGCGCGCTGGCGCGCGGCTTCGCGGAGCGATAACGGAGCCGAATTCAATCCTTCGTCCTTGTCTTTCTCTTTTGGATCTTTTGGTTGTTTTGTTGTAGATTTGGCTTGACTCAGGGGCGGACAGTATGGCAGAATGCGCGCGCCGCCGGGGCTCCCGGAGGTGCAGCCGGAGAACCCCGCCAGGACCGAGAGGTAGCAACGGTATTCGGTCTGTATCTGTCGGGGAAGCCTCGGCGGTTTTTTTCTCTCCCATGGAAGCGCTCGTGCTAGCTGCGGACAAGCCGACCCTGGAGTATGCTGCCGAGGGAGTTGAGCTGTACAGGAAGCGGTTGCAGGGGTTCGGTAAGGTGGAGTTGAGGTATGTGCGCGGAGGAAGCTCGGGGGAGGTCTCGGCGCGTCTGCTGCGGGCAAGCGAGGGGAGTCTGCGCATTGCGGTAGATGAGCGTGGGGAAAACATGAGCACACGCGAGCTGGCGAAGCTGTGGGAGGAATGGCAGCTGCGCTCGGTGCGGCGCGTAGCTTTCATGGTGGGCGCTGCGGACGGACACAGCGAAGAACTGAGGGAGGCAAGTGATCTCATTCTTTCTTTCGGGCGCCACACAATGCAGCATGAACTGGCGCTCGTGGTACTGATGGAGCAAATTTACCGCGTGCACACCCTCCTGGCCGGGTTACCGTATCACCGCGGCTGATCGCCGGGGAGCAGGAGGGAGAGGAGCTGAGAAGCATCCTGCGCCGGCGGGAGAGGAGAGGCTGCGCAAAGTTCGTCCTGCCGTGCGTATCCCCAGCCTACGGCAACGAAGCGGCAGGAGGCGTTTTTTGCCGTGTCGGCATCGTAGGTGGAATCTCCGACCAGGGTGATCTGCTGCGGGAGAAGGTTCCAAAGTTTTGCGATATGCAACAGGGCATCCGGCGCCGGTTTGCGTGGGAAATTCCCCGTGAAGCCCAGGATGGGGTCAAAAGGGATGCCCGGGAACAACTCGTGCACCATCGGTTCGGTGACATCGTGCGGCTTGTTGGAGAGCACGGCCAGTTTGTTGTCGCAACCCGCGAGAGCGCGCAGCATCTCCGGTATGCCGGGGTATGGAAGCGTGAAATCCCCGCGCCAGCAGGAGGGATAACAGTGGCGGAACGCCTCGTGCATCGGCTCTAATTCGGCGACGGGTGCCTCATTCGCATCCCGGTAGCCGATCGCCTGAGCGCAGAGATTGCGCGCACCGCGACCGATCATGCCACGCACCTCCTCCCGGCTGAGCCGCTGTTTACCCAGAGCCTCCAGCGCGCGGTTCACGCCCTCTGCGATGCCGGGGAGAGAATCCACAAGGGTGCCGTCCAGATCAAAGATGATGCCGCGCTTCATCAGTGGGTGCAGCCGCGTTCGGATTCATGGAGGAAGCGGATAAGGTTTTGCACGTAGCGGTTGGAGCCGTACGTGGGATCAGACTGCACTGTTTCGATACCGTCGTGGATGCTGGTGCCTTTAACGAGGAAAAGCTTTTTGTAGGCGAACTTGATGGCGCGGATGTCATCTTCGGAGATTCCGCGGCGTTGCAGGCCGATGCTGTTGACGGCGCGCACCGTTGCGGGAAATCCTTCGGCAATCATGTACGGAGGAACATCCTTTGGGATTCGGGCACATCCCCCGACCATGGCGTGCTCCCCCACGCGCACGAACTGGTGGAGTGCGGCAAACCCCCCGATGATCGCCCAATCATCGATACGACAATGTCCCGCCACACCGGCGAAACCGGAGAAGATACAGTGGTTGCCGACAACGCACTCGTGCCCGCAGTGGGAATTGATGAGAAAAACGTTGTTGTTGCCGATGACGGTTTTGGTATCGGAGGAGGTGGAACGGTTGATGTTACAATTTTCACGGAAGACATTATCATCTCCGACCTCCAGGAAAGTAGGCTCGCCTTTGTACTTAAGATCCTGGGACTTTAATCCGATCACCGAGAATGGAAAAAATTCATTGCGTGCGCCGAAGGTGGAAGGCCCGTCGAGTACCACATGACTGTGCAGAACGCAGCCGCTGCCGAGCCGTACCTTGTTACCCACCACGCAGTAAGGACCGACTACGACATCTTCCGCAAGTTCGGCTCCCGGGTCAACGATAGCTGTTGGATGGATTTTCGCCATGACCCGATTCTACCGCCTTTTCCGTATTTCATCAAGTCTCAATTCTGTTAGACACGAGACGAGAGGGAAGGCATGGGGGACGGGATTTGCGGTGAAGTCAGTTGAGCGTGATATCGCCGATCGCATCCTCCGGCCACAAACTGCGGCTCACCATAAATTCCTCCCAGGCGATCATGATGTGTTCGAAAAGCGCAGGGTTCACCTCAAAGTTGGCGAGGGTGTGGTCGGCGTGAGGGCAGGGGAGAAACTCTGCTGAATTGCCGAATTGCTGCCACCGCTTGCAGAACCACTCCGCTGTTTCAAACTCCAGCAAAGGGTCATCCATACCGTGCGCGCAGAAGAGGGGTGGAAGACACTTGCGCAGCAGCGCACAGGGATTGACCGCCGCAGGGTCTGTACACTCCTGCACCACACGCAGGACTCGCGCTTCCGGCGCCTCCGGATCCACCACCCCGCGAAAAATGGCGACGGCAACCGGTGAGTTCGGCAGTTTGTCCTGCCGCCAGAATTGCCACCACGGGTGGTTGGAGACGAGGGGCTGCATTGCCGCGTTGAGAGCCAGCAGGCCGCCGGCGTCAATACCGGCAACGGTGATGCGCCTTGGGTTGAGACCGAGGCTTTCCGCCTGTGCATAGCACCACTCCCAGACTTGCAATCCTTCTTCCATGATATCCTCGGCCGTTACCTCGTAGGCGTCACGGATGCGCAGTTCGGGGACGAGGCAGGGGATGCCGCGGTCCGCAAGTTGCAGCGCCCACGGAATGAGCTGATCAATGAGGTTCTTGCACCACATGCCTCCCGCGTAGAAAAGCACCGCCGGGGCGCCGGCGGCTGGCGAATGTCCTGCCGGCGTGAAGAAAGAGACGTTCAGCTCGTGACCATCGGCGAAACGTTTCCAGACGATCGTTTGGGCACGTTGCAACAAGCTCTGTTTGAGCTGCTCGTCATCCTTCTTCTGCTGGTTCCCTGCAAATGACGTCATACCACGGGGTAAAGTATGCTATTTCCTTGCCAAAAAGGCAAGTCTGATGTATGTTGGAGCAGGTTTATGAGGACTTTTTTTCTCCTTCTGGCAATGAGTATTGCGTGGGTGTTTCCCCTGGCGGGGCAGCAGCCGGTTGCGTCGCCAAAATCTGCCCAGACGCCTCCCCTTCTCACGCCGGATCAAGATAAGGCTCGCGAATTAGTTGAGACGGTGTACAACACCTGGCGACTGAGCGTGCAGAGGAGGGACGAATCCGGCTGGCGATCCTGCACGACGTCTTCCCGGCAGGTGAAGGTGCGCAATCTTGTGATCTCGGAGCGTGGTGATTTTCCGAATGACTTTTTTCGCAGTGCGCAGAGTGCGCCGCCCCTGGAGAACTTTCGCTATGTGGGAGCGCTCGGCAGCGCCGGCGGTCGAACCCTGGCCGCCACCTACGTGGGCAAGCTGCAGTTGGGCAGCAAGGCTGCTGCACATCAAAATGCCTTTGTTATCGAACTGGTGCAGGAAGGGGGGAGGTGGAAACTTGACCAGACACGCTTTTTTGACCTGAGCAAACTGCCCGCTGTCTTGAAGCGACTGGAGGCGAAGGATCTCGCTGTTTTGCGGGAACAGGATGGCTTTCATCCCTACCGTGCCATCCCGGCAGCGCCACCTGTTTGTCCGAAGCCGGAACTCATCGGCAAGGTATTTGTGGATTGCCCCGGGCGGGCTATAGAGATGCGCATCAATGGGGTATCGATCCACGAGTTTGACAACGAGCGACGCGCAGACACGATCAGCGGGGGACTCAAGCGCGGGAACAACACGATTTCTTACACCATCAGAGACAGCGCGTTCAGTTCTGAAAAACCGGGGATGGGGATTGGGCTGTTTGTGATGCCGGAGGGGCAGGGCAAGCAGCCGGTCTGCGTGTTTGACCACATCCTGGACGCCGCCGGGCAGACGAACGGTGGGAATTTTACTTTCGACATCACGCCCGAGCTTTTGGCGGCCATGGATCCGAACAACAAAGCGACGCCGCATCCCTTCCATGCGGAACCTCTGAAGCCCCGGGAAGAGCCGAAGACGAAGAATTGATCAATCGTCGGAATTTTTTTTGTTCCTGAGCGCCGATTTTTATGCCAACGGCTTTTCTACCGCCGGATTTCTTCCGCCGCTACAGCGTGAGCGATATTTTCGGGTGCGGCGTGGAGTGTGAGGTGGATCTCGGCTGTGGGGACGGCGGATTTCTGCTGGCGATGGCGCAGCACGAGCCGAACCGTCTTTTTCTGGGAGTGGAGCGGCTTCTCGGGCGTGTGCGCAAGGTATGTTCGCGGGCGGATCGGTTGGGGCTGGAAAACGTGCGGTGTTTGCGGGCAGAGAGCCGCTATGTATTGGAGTGGATGTTGCAGCCGGGCAGCGTGCGGAGGCTGCATTACCTTTTTCCGGATCCGTGGCCGAAGGAGAAGCACCACAAGAAGCGACTCGTGCAGACGGATTTCATCCCCGTGCTGCACCGTGTGTTGGCGCGGGGCGGCGAGATGCTTTTCCGCACTGATCACGAGGATTACTTTGCATGGGTGTGCGATTGTATGACGGCTTCGGGTCTCTTCTCGCGGGCGGATTGGGATGATGCCGTC
The DNA here is from genome assembly GCA_947631435.1 of uncultured Akkermansia sp. Taxonomy (GTDB): domain Bacteria; phylum Verrucomicrobiota; class Verrucomicrobiia; order Verrucomicrobiales; family Akkermansiaceae; genus Akkermansia. The sequence continues at coordinate 17,887 of CANRLM010000017.1, read as the reverse complement.
TTCTATCCGAAAACCGATTTTCAGCGGCATTGGGAATCTCTTGGCAAGCCGATCCATTCCGCTCGTTTTTTGCGCCATGAGCTTTGAATTACACAACACCGACCCCACCGGGGCACGCTGTGGCACGCTTCACTTGCCGCATGGCGATGTCCCCACGCCCATCTTCATGCCCGTGGGGACGCAAGGAACGGTGAAAACGTTGCACCCGGAGGAATTGGAGTTGCTCGGTGCGCGCATCATTCTCGGCAACACGTACCATCTGAGCTTGCGCCCCGGGGATGAGCTTATTCGCGACCTCGGGGGGCTGCACCGCTTTGCCGGCTGGGAACGCCCCATGCTGACGGATTCCGGAGGATTCCAGGTGTGGAGTCTCGCCAAACTGCGCAAGATCACGGAGGAGGGAGTGCGGTTCCGCAACCATATTGACGGCGCCTACACCCTGCTTACCCCGGAGCGCAGCATGGAGATTCAGGCGAACCTCGGGGCGGATATCGCGATGCTCTTTGACGAGTGTCCGCCGTATCCCTGCGAGCGGCGCTATGCCGAGCAATCCCTGGGCTACACGATCCGCTGGGCAAAGCGTTGCAAGACATGGGTGCAGGAGCATGCTCCCACCAGCGGGAAGGGGGCGCAGCAACACTTCGGCATCGTGCAGGGGTCCGTGTATGCCGACTTGCGACGCGCCTGTGCGGAGGAACTTGCGGGGATGGATTGGGACGGCTACGCCATTGGCGGGGTGTCGGTGGGGGAGCCGGAATCCGAGATGCTGCGCGCCATTGAGAACACAACTCCCCATTTGCCGCAGCATAAGGCGCGCTACGCGATGGGACTCGGCACGCCGGTGCAAATTCTGGAGATGATTGAGCGTGGCGTGGACATGTTCGATTGTGTGATGCCGACGCGTCTGGCGCGGCACGGCGTGGCGCTCACTCCGGACGGGCCGATGCACATCACCAATGAACGGTGGAAGCACGATGAACGTCCCATCGATGCAGAGGGGTACGCGCATGTTACGCGTTTTTCCCGCGCGGCAGTGCGGCATTTTTTCCGTGCCGGGGAGACGTTGGGGCAGCGTCTGCTCTCCTTCCAAAATCTTCACTTTTACCTGCGGCTCATGGCGCAAGCGCGAAGCGCCATTGCGGCCGGACAATTCGCTGCCTTCAAAAGCAGCTTCATCGCGCGTTACCAAGCTCATCAAATACCATGAACATAACACCGATCCTGGCACAAGCCGCAGCCCCCGCCACGGAGGGCAATCCCTACCAGATGCTCATCACGCTGGTTCTCATCTTCGTGATTTTTTACTTCATCGCGATTCGTCCTCAGCGCAAGCAGCAGAAGGAACTCAAAGCACGACAGGATGCTCTCAAACCGGGCGACAAGGTCGTCTCTGCCGGCGGAATTTTCGGCATCGTGCGTGAGGTGAAGGATTCCACCGTGCGGTTGGAGATTGCGCCGAATGTAGTCATCAAGATCGTGAAGAGTCAGATCGTGCAGACTGTCGGCAAGGACGGTTCGCCGGAGAATTGAAGTTTCTCATTCACGGCGCATGCAGGACGTTTTCACCATCGGGGAGCTGGAAGCGCAGATCAATTCGCTCCCGCGTCCCCGGCTGGGTGTGGTGGGGAATCCGATTGCTCATTCCCTCTCGCCCGCCATGCAGCTGGCGGCCATGCGTTCCGCCGGCGTCGGCGGTTCGTACGTGCGCATTCTGTGCCCCAGGGAACCCGGGGCTTTTCGTCACCTCGTGCAGCGCCTGAGAGCCCTGGATTTTCTCGGGCTCAATGTGACCGTGCCGTTCAAGCGGGAGGCCCGTGCCGTAGCGGATGAAGCGGATCGACTTTCCGAGTTGAGCGGAGCGGCGAATACGCTCGTGTTCCGCGCCGGGAAAATTCAAGGTGGCAACACGGATGGCCCCGGTTTTGAGTACGCACTGGCAGAACACTGCGGAAGTCGACTGGCGGGAGAGTGTGTCATGATTCTCGGCGCGTGCGGCGGCGCGGGGAGTGCGCTTGCGATGCAGTGTGCGCTGTCCGGGTGTCGCCACTTGTTGCTTGCCAATCGTCCGCGTCCGGAACTCGAACAACTTGCGGCGCGGCTGCGCGAAGTCACACCGGAGCTGCGCAATACCGCCGTGCTCTTGTCGGATAAAGAACAGATCCGCGCGGCAGCGCAGGAAGCGCACATTATCGTGAATGCCACGAGTTTGGGGCTTTCTGAGGATGATCCGCTTCCGATAGCAGCCGAATTGCTGTGCGAGGGGCATGTCGTGTTCGACCTCATCACGCATGACACGCCGTTGCAGCGTGCAGCGCGGGCGAAGGGGTGCATGGTGTGCGACGGGCGGGATATGCTGCTGGGGCAGGGCGCACTGTCCTTCGCAAAATGGTTCGGGCGACCGGCGGATACAGCGGCGATGCGTGCAGCTCTGTTCAAGGCAGCAGACGCTTAGCCCCCGGAACGCTCAGGCGCCGGGATTCAGCAGAGTAGCCGAACGAGCCAACGTCCGGCGCGTTCTCATTTTTTCGCACATGGCGGGGTGAGGCGCCGCTACGGAGAAAGTTCACGATGCCGTGGCCGATAGCTTGCGCAAAGGCGCGCGCGCCGGCATCGCGGGTGAGGTATTCCGCATGCGCTCGGTTGTTGACGAATGCCGCCTCTACCACGGCCGCAGGGATACCCGAATCATCACAGGCGTTCAGCCAGCCCGCCGCACGGTCGGCATCCACGCGGCGCACTTCGATGGAGCAGCCGCGTCCGCCATTGGGCATGCCGTGGTTGAGTACTTCGCTGTCCAATGCCCGGCAGATTGAGCTCGCGAGGCCGCGTCCGTTGAAATGGTTGCAGAGGATGACGCTGCGTCCGGCGCTCGTCCAGCGGCTGCCTGAGCTGTTGAGGTGAAGGAAGACGATGCACGCGGCTTTTTTCCAGATGGCGTAATCGGCGCTTACCATGCCGCTTCCCACGCGGTCCGGGTGGTAGCGGGAAGGAGTGCGTTTTCCGCCGGCATCCGGTCGGCGCAGTTGAACGACACCGGTTTTTCTTGCGATGCCTGCCAGGGGTTCGTGCGTGGGGGCAAAGCCGCGGTTTGTGACCACGCAGTTCCAGCCCGCGCGCATGATGACTTCCTTCACCACTCCGGCATATCGATACCAGAATTCACATTCCCTCAGAATCGTCCCGTTCACCGCCCCCGGAGCAGAGGCGCCTTCTCCCCCCATGAAATGCCCGATGTCCAGTACAACCGTTCCCCCCTTCATCGCTCCCACATTCTGGATCTGCCATTGCGCGTACAATTCGCCCGCCAGCAGCAGCAACAGCATGAATACCCCGCGAATCATGACGTGAGTTTACCTTCTACCCGGGGAAGAGACAAGCCAATTTGAAGCACGAGTGACGAGTGTGCTCTATCCCTCCGCCTCCGCTGTCGCTTCGTGCCCGGTCAAATATCTTGGCTCAGCGCATCCGCCTTCGCTTGAAATGGAGCAATATCTATTTCGTTCGCCCATTTTTTCAATTCTTTCTCCGTGTAGGCAAAAAGTCCCTCTTCACACAGTATCTTTGCTAACTCGGTTGCCGTCATTAGTACGCAGATCGTGTCTTCCCCCGTTGCTTTTCCCGCCTTCACTTTCCCGTCCCGTGTCATTACCACAGCATCGTACTTCAACGTGCCGTTCAGCAGAATAATCGCTTTAGCAAGTTCCTCTCGTTTGATCTCAGGCATGGCGCCATTTTACACGCTGTAATTTTTTTTTCAAGGAAGCTTCGCAAAAAACCGGGGCAAACGCAACGTTTGCCAAAACACAAAACCAAAGGGAAGCACGAAGTATTGATCTGGCGCGCTTTGCGCGTTCTTTTTTTATCGTTGACGCTCCCGTGGCTTTGGGTGCAGGAATCTCTCATTCTTGTTTCCACTCGAAGATGCGGGCGTTCCCCGCTGGAATGTGGACGGGCAGACCGTCGGTGTCCAGTTGATCGGGAGTAGCGGAGAGAGGTGCAGAGGCAGGATCGAGAATGTCGGTAAAGGAAAAACGCGGCGCTGTCTTGTGGGCCCACTCGCAAGCATTACGTGGGATGTGGATGTGTGTGTCGGCGTTTCGATTTGGGGAGAAATTGCAGACAATAAGCAGGGTGTGACGACTCTGTGAGTTGTGGCGGAGGAACGCGTAGAGGCGGTGCCCGGAGGTGGTTTCCTCTCCCTCGCGTCCATAGCCCGGGGTAGCCCGGTTCGACCAGTTCAGTCCGTAAAAAGTCCCGGCGGCGAGGGCGGGGTGCTGCAGGAAGCGCAGGAGTCGCCCGCAGAAGCAGCGCAGCTCCAATTCTTCAGTCGAAAGCTCGGAGCCGTCGTACCTTCCTCCGCAGGTCCAGCGTTGCAGGCGAGGCAGGGTGGTGTAGTCAAAGATGCTGGTGCGACCGTTATCTCCGCCGAAGCCGGTAGGGCCCTCCGCGCGTTCCAGCGTCTCCTGTCCGTTGTAGAAGAGAACCGGGCCGCAGGATGTGGTGTACTGCGCAGTCATCACGGCACGCGCGACGTCGGCTCCGCAGTTTCCCCAGAAGAGAGGGGAGGCCAGACGGGGCTCATCGTGGTTTTCTACGAAGCGAACGCCGCCGGTGAAGAGCGGATTTTCCGGGCGGTGGAAGGTGTCTAAATCATTTGCCCAGACTCCGCCTTCGTAGAGATCCCGCAGGGCCCGGTAAGCCGGGGCATCATAAACGCCGCTGAAACCGGCTGCAAGCAGATCCTGCAGCGGGTCGCCGGGGGTGAGCTTCATGGGGTCGTCGTATGCTTCTGCCATGAAGAAAACGGCCTCATCCCGGAGTCGGGCCCGGGCAATTTCCCAGCGCCAGAAAGGCAGCGGAATCATGTGGGCCATATCGCATCGGAAGCCGCCGACGCCGAGCTCCTGCCACCACGCCAGCACATGATCCATGATACGCCAGGTGCGTGGCACGGCATCGGCCGTAGTGAGCACACCGGGGAGGGACTCAGCTTCCGCCGCGCCATGGCGGTAATCGCAGCCGTAGTTAAGCTTCACGGTTTCGTACCAGTCAAATACGGAGGGGAGCCAGGTGGCGGCGTTGTTGCCGGTGACACGTCCGCAACCGCGCTCGGCTTCGAATTCTCCCTCCGGCAGGATGACCCTTCGATCGCCGTTCGGCGGGGGAGCGAGATAGTAGAACGCGTTGTCGCGGGCGAAGAACACGTCTTTCCTGTCCCACATGCCGGGCTCGAGTTCGGAGTGCCCCCGCGATGCGTAGCAGCGCGACACGTGGTTTGGCACAAAATCCAGCATCGGCACCATGCCGCAGCGGCGTACCCGCCCCAGCAGAGCGCAAAATTCTTCCATCCGTTCCTGCGGCTCTTCCGCCAGATCCGGATCCACATCAAAATAGTCGGTCACGGCATACGGGCTGCCTGCGATTCCCTTCACAACGCATGCCGGATGTGCCGGTAACCCGGGATGAGGCGTCTGCGTGGCGTGGCGTAGCACGCCGGTAAGCCACAGATGCGTGACGCCCATCTGTGCGATAGCCTCCAGTGCTGCATCATTCACGCCGGCAAAGGTTCCGCACCCGTTTTGTTTGCGTGTGCCGTTGCGCACTCCTCCCTTCTGAAAATTGGAAAAATGTCGAACAAAAAGCTGGTAAATTACAGGGCGCATGTGCCGGTCATTGTATCACGCTGTGCTATTTTCGAAAAGAAAATTCCCTCGCCGGCCGCGCGAACTATCCACTTCGTGCTTGTTTTGGCTTGACAACCCAATTACCGTGTGGTACCCTGCGGCTCCGCAGTTCCGGGGGGAACCTCGCTGCCGTGGAAGCAACAACTCTCGTTTATTATGGTATCAATTCGACTCAACCGCCAGGGTTCCAAGAATCGTCCGTACTACAAGATCGTCGTGGTAGACAGCCACAAGCGGCGTGATGGGGCGTTCATTGAGCAGGTGGGCACCTATAATCCGATGGTGGAAGGAGTAAACTACACGATCGAGCTCGAAAAGGTGGATAAATGGCTCAAGACAGGCGCTAAGGCGTCTGAAACCGTCGCCTCCATCATCAGGAAGGCTCGCGCCACCGCCTGAACCGTACGGCACGGCAGACTTGCAGTGCATGCAGGCGTACGTCCATGCGTCTTTCACAGTGAACGCGCTGTGAGAGGCGCTTTCTTTTGGTGAGAACGAATGCGAAAAAAGCAATGAACGCGGATCAGATGCCGTGGTTGAGGAAGTTCTGCCTGTATCTCGCCCCGATGGCGGGGGTGACGGATCCGATCTTCCGCGCTCTCTGCAAAGAGGAGGGGGCTGATGTGCTCGAGACGGAATTTGTCTCCGCCGCAGGCGTCCTGCAAGCCTGGGAGCGTACGCGACGGTACGTGCAGCTCGGCGATGAGCAGAGACCGGTGGGGGTGCAGATATTCGGGGCGGAACCGGGGCAGATGGCGGCGGCAGCGCGGATCATCGTGGATGCGGTGCACCCGGATTTTATCGATATCAACGCCGGCTGCCCGGTGCCGAAAGTGGTAGGGCGCAATGGAGGCGCCTCGCTGATGAAGGATCTGCCACTGCTCGAGCGTATCGCGCGCGCCGTGGTGCAGGAGCTGGGGGAGGACTGCCCGGTGACGGCAAAGATCCGCAGTGGATGGGATGCCGGCAGCATCTGCGCCGCCGAAGCCTGCATGCGCCTGGAAAACGCCGGAGTGCGCGCCATCACCGTGCACGGGCGCACGCGCTCTCAGCAATACAGCGGCATGGCAGTCTGGGATATCGTCTATGACTGCGCTCGCAGCGTGCGCATCCCCATCATCGGCAATGGCGACCTGCGCAAGCCGGAGGATATTTTACGCGAGCGGGATAAGGGCATCGTGGCAGGAGTGATGATCGCGCGCGCAGCCATGTCTTCTCCGTGGATTTTCCGCCATGCGCGCCACCTGCTGGATACCGGCGAGCGGCTGCCGGAACCACCCCCTCCGGAAAAGCTGAACCTGGTGCTGCGCTACGCGAAATTGACATTGGTCTCCGGGCACTACGGAGACGAGGTCACGACGATGCGAGCCCTCAGGGCGCGCATTCTCTCGCTCACAAAAGGCATCCCGGGAACGAGAGAAAAACGCTCTGCCCTGGCTCGTGTCAGCTCATGGGATGAACTGCGGGATATCCTGGCCTCTCTCTCCTAATTTTTCTCTGCCCGTCCCTGCGGATTTGCCGCAGGATCTCGGAATCTCCGCAGGAGAAGTGCATTGCCTACCACGCACAGGCTGCTCAGCCCCATGGCAGCAGCCGCAACCGCGGGAGGCAGCAGCAGCCCGCACACGGGAAAGAACACGCCGGCGGCCAGGGGGATGGCAATGACGTTGTAGATGAACGCAAGGAAAAGATTCTGGCGAATCTTGCGCAGGATGGCACGGCTGAGCAACACGGCGCGCGCAATGTCCATGGGATCGCTGTGCATGAGGATGATCCCCGCGCTTTCAGCCGCCACATCCGCGCCGGCTCCGATCGCGATGCCCACCGAAGCGCGCGCGAGAGCCGGCGCATCATTGACCCCGTCGCCCACCATCGCCACCCGTTCCCCATTCTCTCCCAGCTTTCGCACGAATTCCTCCTTCTCCTGCGGGGAGAGCTCGGCGTGCACTTCCGACACCCCGGTGGCAGAAGCCACGTCCTGTGCAGTGGGAGCATTGTCCCCGGTGAGCATAAGCACGCGCAGGCCCGCATCATGCAAGGCCCGCACGGCCGCCGCCGCCGTGGGCCGCGGCGCATCAGTCGCGGCAAGACAGCCCATCCACTTTCCATCCCCGGCGATGTGCAGCAGCGTCTTGCCGGCAAACTGCGGAGCCCCTGCCTCCGCAGGCAGAGCCACGTGCATCTCCTCCATAAGCCGAGCATTGCCCGCCGCACAAAGGACACCGCCGATTTCTCCCCGCACGCCGCGTCCCGGGATGGCACGCAGTCGTTCCGCCGTGGCATCAGGGGTCGGCGCTGCGCTCAGCACGGCGCGGGCAAGGGGATGATTCGCGCCCCGCTCAAGATTGGCAGCTAATTGCAGAAGCTCGTCGCGGCTCACGCCCTCCCGCGTCAGCACGTCCGTGATCCGTGGTTCGCCAAGTGTGAGTGTTCCGGTCTTGTCCAGCGCCATGCAGGTGGCGCGTCCCGCCGCCTCCATGGCCTCCCCGTTGCGGAACAAGATTCCCTTGCCTGCTCCGATTCCCGACCCCACCATGATGGCCACCGGTGTCGCGAGCCCCAGGGCGCAGGGACAGGAAATCACCAGCACCGCCACCGCTCGCGCCAACGCAAGCTCCCAACCGAAACCGAGAATTCCCCACACGGCCGCCGTGATGCACGCAATGCCTGCCACCACCGGCACAAATATCCCCGCCACCTTGTCCGCCAGTCGCGCGACGGGCGCCTTGTGCGAAGCGGCATCCCGCACGAGCCGGATCACCGCAGAGAAGGCGGAGTCCTCCCCAACCTTCCGCGTGCGCACGCGCAGCACGCCATCGGCATTCAACGTGCCGGCAAACACGCGCGATCCTGCCGTTTTTCCCACCGGCATGCTTTCGCCCGTAAGGGTGGATTCATCGACGGATGAATTCCCCTCCTCCACCTCACCGTCCACGGGAACCCTCTCCCCGGGCCGAACGAGGACCGGGTCCCCGACGCGCAGAGAATCCGTCGCCACGCGTTCCTCAACCCCGGCAGAGGTGAGCCGGGTGGATTCAAACGGCAGAAGTCGCGAAAGTTTTTCCACGGCGCGACCGGTCCGGTGCGTGGCGCGAGCTTCCAACCATTTGCCGACGGAGATGAATGTGAGTATCATCCCGGCAGTCTCCGGATACATGGCATCCGCTCCCCCTGATCCGGGGAAGAGATGCAGCGCAGAATCAATCAACGCCACGCCGGCGCCCATCGACACCAGCGCATCCATCCCCGGTTCTCCCTGCAGGATACTGCTCACTCCCCGCGTGAAAAAACGATAATTCACCCCCGCGATGCCCACAGCCAGACCCAGCTGCAACCATAAAAAGCCGTACCCGCCGTGGTGCAGCGCCACCAGGGGAATGAGCAAAAGAAGAGAAACAAGCACCCGCCACCCAGCCGCCGCACTCTCCTTCGCCGGCGGTGGCACAGCCGCCGCCAGATGCTCTGCCCCAAAACCGATGCGACGCACCGCAGCCACAATCTGCTGCGCATCCGTACTGCCCGCGCATACCGCCCGCAAACTCCCGGCCACAAGATTCACTTGCGCTTCCTGCACCCCCTCCACGCCTCGCGCGGCTTTCTCCACACGAGCCGCGCACCCCGTGCAGCTCATCCCTGTGATCTTAAAATTCTGTTCCATATCAACTTTGATCGGCTTCAAAATATTTCTGAAGCTCAGCAACTTTTTGCTCCGCCGCCTCAGGATCCCCGATAGCCTGCGCCACACAATGCTTCAGGTGACGCTCCAGAATGTTCCCCTCCACCCGCTTCAGCGCCGCCCGCACTGCCCGCAGCTGAATCAATATATCCATGCAATACCTCCCCTCTTCAATCATTCTCTCGATCCCTGCTACCTGCCCCCCTATCCGCCTCAGCCGCACCAACTGATCCATGTGTTTTATAAAGTGTGTTTCCATGCCATATACCTTATACTCTGTATGGGGTATTGTCAACAGAAAATTCCCGCCGCGGGAAAACACGAGGAAAACACACCTGCCGAAGTGCGAAGTGTTGAACCCGCGCTTTTTGCGAGTTTCCGCAGAGCTTCAGCGTGGCTGAATTCGCTCGGCGAAGAAGGAACGAGCATGCAGGAGGATGGCATTCACGACTTCCTGCACCTGCATGGCGGAAGAATCAATGCGCAGGTGGCACGCCTGCTCGTAGAAGGGACGCCGCTGCTGCAGGAGGCGGGTGAGCGTCGCCTCACGGCTGGCTTCATCGCTGAGCAGGGGACGATTCGACGAGCGCGCCGTGCGCAAGAGGAGATTGGGCACATCCACGTCCAGCCAGACGGTGAAACCGATGCGGCGGAGAATCTCGCGGTTCTCGCGGGAAAGCACAATGCCTCCGCCCGTGGAGATGATGGTGGGGTGGAGCTCGGGCGACTGCTCAATGTAGCGCAGCAGGGCCGTCTCCAGCGCGCGGAAGTGACCCTCTCCGCGCGTGGCGAAAATATCGCGGATAGAAGAGCCGATCTGCTGCTCAATGACGGCATCAGTATCCAGAAAGGGGAATCCGCAGGCGCGGCTCAGCTCGCGCCCGACCGTGGACTTCCCGCAGCCCATCAGCCCGATCAGAGCGATGGGTGCGCCATGCGTCTGCAAAGCTTCCGAACTCATGAGGGGATATCTATTTCCCCGCGGAACACCACCACGGCAGGTCCGGTGAGGGTCACATCCCGGAATCCGCCATCCGCCGTGCGCTCAAAGGCGACGCGCAGTGTGCAGCCGCCCGCAACGTCCAGCGCGATGGGCGATGGAGCGCCCGTCAGCTCCGCATGCAGCAGAGCCGTCGCCGTCATCCCGGTGCCGCAGGCGAGGGTTTCGTCCTCCACCCCGCGTTCGTACGTGCGCAATTTGAGATGCTGCGGGGAGAGCACCGTGGCGAAGTTGGCATTCGTTCCGGCGGGGGCAAAGGCAGGGTGATAGCGCAAATAGGCTCCCAGCTTCACGATATCCAGATGCTCCACCGAGGGAAGATAGACGACGGCGTGCGGCACGCCGGTGTTGATAAAATGCACGGGGGCAGGAATCGTATCATCCGCCGGCAGGGCATGCAGTTTCATGTCCTTAGGCGTGGTGAGCTGCACGGTGATCTGCCCGTCCTCCGCCACGACGCCACGCACGATCCCCGCGAGGGTCTCAAACCGCAGGGTCGTGTACTTCCCTTCAGTGAGCATGTTCACGTAGGCGGTGAAGCAGCGTGCGCCGTTGCCGCACATCTCAGCCTCGCCGCCGTCGGAGTTGTAGTAGCGCATCCGCACATCTCCCCCGGCGGATGCCGGCTCCACGGCGATGAGACCATCCGCCCCGATGCCGAAACGGCGGTCGCAAAGCGCCGCAATCGTCCCGCGCGTGAGCAATGGCGTAAGGGAAAGATCGCGGTTATCGACCATCACAAAGTCGTTGCCCGCGCCGGTCATCTTGTAGAATTGCAGTTTCATAGCCTGTCTCCAAAATCAGAAGCGAATCAGAAAACCGAGGCGCACCTCGTGCCAGCGCATCGTGCCCACCTTCTCCACAGGAACGCCCGGAATCTCGTAGTCCGCCTTCGGACGCGCCGTAGAACCGCGGAACTGATAACCGACATGCAGCACCACGTTGGTGGAAATGTAAAAGCCGACGTTCACATAGCCTGCGTACCCCATGCCGACGGCTGTGTCAGACTGGTCCGGCCCCCAATCGTTGTAATATCCGTAAGGATACCCGCTCCACCCGTAGCCGTAATCGATATCCAGCGTTTGCACGTCCATGCCGCACTTGGCGCCCGCTTGCAGCAGCATGTATCGCCCGAGACGCCTGCTGTACCGATACCCCGCCATGAGGGTAAAGCTCATCCGGTCGTAGCTATCCGTGAAAGGATACGGATGACCTCCATCCGATGGAATCACCCAGAAATCTTCGGTTCGTCCGCCTCCCATGATCCCCAGCGAAAGGGTGAAAGCATGGTGTTTCGTGAAGTAATAGGCTCCCTCCAGCTCGGCGCCCACCATGTCGCAGGAAAAAAGATTGTCCGGCGCTGCCTTGAAGGCATACGTCCCGGTGATATCCAACTCGTAACACGAGGGGTTCATGTAGCGCGGCCTGCGCGGCACGGGCGGCAGCGTGTTCTGCCCGGCGTCCGGCAGAGCTCGATCCGCCGCCGTAGCAACCGCCGCCCCCGGCGTCTGTTTCGGCTCCGCAGGAAGCGAGGATGTTGTCCTCGCGTAGTTCGGGTTCGCCACAGGCCCCCCCACCGCGGGATTGTATATCACGGGATAATCCGGCAGAGGCGCCGCAGCCGCCACTGCCACAGCGCCCATCAACAGAAAAATGAAAGCGTGCGTCTTCATCATGATGCAGAAACTCTTCGCCCCCACCGTAGCAAAATTCCCCCTCTTTTGCAAGCTCAGAGCAAAAAACAAGTATGAAGCCCACCCGAAGGACGATCCACGGAGGAGGAAGTGAACAAGCCGAGGGCTCCGGAATTGCAAAGCGGGAGCGGAGGCGGAAGAATGAACTTCAAGGGGTGACCGGCCGGAAAGCTCTGTGAGGAGCTCAGTCGGCGATTCAGCTCCTCATATCCACACAGATCTCTGACCACACCTCCGCTACGCCCCAAAATTGGACCCCTCTATCGCTCCGCAAAAATCCGCAAAGCGCGCGAACTCAACACTGCGCGCCTCTTTTGATGGGTTTTTCCGGTGATCCCCTGTCCGCGGATTTAGAATCCGCGGTGCAAGCAAAAAAGCGTTCGGAGGCAAAAAAATTTGCCACAGACAGTGTTTTCGGGCATTGCAAACTCCAACACGAAACCCACTTCGGCGAAAGATTTGGGAAAGAGCAAAATCAGTTTTGTTTTACAATCAACAAATTACAACTTTCTCGCGAACCGCGGATTCTAAATCCGCTATACTACACGCTGAGCGTGGGAGACGGCAGAGTCATGTTGCCTCTCCCGCGTGGCGTCGTTTCACCTGCTTTTTCTCTATTTTCGGTCATGAAACTCCATCTCCCTTCGGGTCTTCGCAAGGCTCTTTTGGCTTGCCTTGCCGCGTTAGCTTTCGCCCTGCCCACCACCCTTTCCTCCGCCTCCCTCAGCGCAGGTGCCCTCGCCGCCCTCGTGCTCTCTCAGCAAAAAGCGGAGGCAGTCTCTCTCTCGACTCTGGCGACGCAGGATGGTAAGACCTACGCTGGTGACATCCTGGATATGGCTTTCAGGCCAGACGCAACAGTCGGCCGCGACGGAGTGACAGTGACGGGCAATATAGCTGGCGATTGTTTTCTCCACACGGGCAGCACGACAATCGCAGGTAATAGGAAAGGATATGTCGATGCTAGTGGAGTTCTTACATCGGGGGGAAACATCGCATTATGGCTTGCGACGTTAACCGGTCCTGTTACTGCCCCTAATAATAGTGGTAGCTCTGGAACCTATGGTCATACGCTGCGTCTTGGGCATGAATGGATTCAGGGAGAAACGACGTACGGCGACACCGGTACGACAAGAGGAAATCCCCCTCAGTCCGTTACGACGTACTATTACACCCTTAATTTCACTCCTCTTAGTTTTGGGGGCCTTATTGTGGAAGCTCACGATGGGGTTGAGTATGTCATCGGTAACTCTAGTACCCGAAAGATCAATCTGCAGAGCGGGGCAGGAAACACACCGGTGCGCTTTACCATCGGTTCGAATATGCGCTTCCAAGTCACCAATGGGAACGAGGTGAGTATTCTTTCGGATACCATTTTTGAAGTGGCTGGAGGAAAGACCCTGAATTGGACAGGAGACTCTCTCAAGGTTAGCGATGCTAAGACACTGACGATTCAGAAATTGGGGAGTGACAGCGGGAATGGAACTGTGAGCGCACAAAGCCTCACCCTCGGCAACGGTAGCGTATTGGATGTGAAAACCGGGGTGAGTGTGACCTTTACGAATGGCATAAACGTAGGGAATGGAGCCACAGCGACAGTGAATGTGGCGGAGGGGCACGGTACGTACAATTTTGGCAGCTTCACCCTGAACGCTGAGGCGTCGAAGTTAGTGATCGATGGAACTACAAGCAGTGGTGGGACAAGCGTAGTTAGCGTAAATACCTTCAGCTCTGGTCAAATCAACAACACCGCGTCCTCTTCTTCCCGTGGTCATGGCATCTTGGTTTTGAAAGGAATAGACGGTGATCAGAGCCATGCCAATAGCATACGAGATTTTTTAAACTACCGGCTGGCCTGGGATGCGACTGATACACCGGGGAAGCAATCCTCCAGAAGTTACAAACTCATCGACACGTTGGAATTGACGGATGGAACAACGGTTACCGTTGGTACGGATCAATTGACGCATGCACTCACCAGCATCGATACCATTAAAATCGGGGATAGAAGCAAGCTTATCGCTGGTTCGACGAATCCTTTCACTCAAGGAAACAATTCCCCGGCTATCGAGATTGCTGGAGGCGGGACTCTCTCAATCTATGATTGGAATGAAGACAGTACGAACGCCATAACGATCGGCTCACAGGTAACGATCACGGGAGATAATGCGGTGATCAACTCCGGAACTGGAACCATCGGTACAGGCACTACCCTGACCCTTTCCGGTGGGTTGAGCATGAACGGTTACACTGTGCAAAAGACCGGGGTGGGAACCGTATCAGTAACCGGCACCATCACTGCTGATGAGAGTTCGGTGCTAGACGTACAGAACGGCACACTGTCACTGGGGAGCGATTTCGCTGGCACCGTCAAACTGGCGGATGGGAAGACCCTGACACTGAACAAGAGCACAGGAAATGGCAGCGTCAACAAGATCGATGCTGCGGGCACAACGGGCGGCACGGTATCAGTGACCGCCGGAGCATGGACCATCAAAGAATTGGGATGGACAGGGGATAAACTCACCTTCGGCAGCACGGGATCGGGAAGCGTTGTCTTTGGATACGGTTCTACGAAGCCAAAGGTGGAAACAGGGAAAACCCTCGTACTGGGAGCCGGAACTTACAGCGGCAAACTCTCCATCGCGGTGAACGGTGAAGGAGGTGGAGAGACCACCGGCGGGCACCTCCAACTCAGCGGGGAAGGCGTAAGCATTGCGGACACTAAGCAACTGGAACTGACCATCACCGGATGGACGGCAGCCGGTGGATCCTCTTACCGGCTCTTTGAAGCAGGCCATACGGACGGTCTGGCAGAATTGCTGGATTCGAATAAGATCCAAGTCACCCTTGATGAAACAGGAAGAGAGGCTCATCTGGGAGTATCGCTTGATTCGGATGGAGTCCTTCATCTGCGGCACGATGAGGCTCTCACGTGGGACGGAACAAGTGGCAACAGCACCTGGGAAGAGGAAGGCACCTCAACCCCGTGGAACGTCGGTACTTCTCCAACAGACACTCAATTCCTGCCGAGCGACGACGTCATCTTTGGAGATGGTGCGGATGTGAGCAAGACCGTCACCGTTTCGGGAGAAGTGCATCCCGGAAACATCACAATTAGTGGCACAGGCTACACCTTCTCGGCAGCGACGGGAGGTGGTGTCCCTGCAGCGAAAGTCATCGTCGGAGGGAACATTACCCTTCAGAATAATGCCAGCGCCACTTTCAACGTCCCGGTGAGCTTTGCGGGAGCAAGCAGCATCACAGGGGCGGGAACAGTGGAGTTCACGGGAGGGACGACATGGACTGGCAACACCCTCACTGTCGGTAGCTCGACAGGGAACGCCACCAATGTCACCTGGGGCGGAAGTGGAGCCATCACCGGCGGGGGACTCGTCGTGGAGAACGGAGCCATCGTCCAGGTAAGCAGCACGGCGAACAAAAATTTCGGGGGAATCGAAGTCAAAGAAGGCGGTCGGTTCGTCATCAAGCATGGCAACAGCTGGAGCAATTCTGCCGTCCACGGGGGAGGCACGGTGGTGTGGGACACCGGAACCGCAGTCTCTCAAAGTGTCCTCACCACCTTCTTCAACGCCGCCGCTGCCAATCACCTTGCCGCTCTGGAACTCGCGGACGGCTCCGGTTTGTCCATCGGTGGCTCCAACAACAACATCGCAGGGCGCTTAGGCAATATCAGCGACATTTGGGTGAAAGCAGGGGCATCGCTCGCCATCAATGCTCCGGTCATGACAGCCTCAGGGGTCACCCTGCACATAGCGGGAAATGGCAGGGATGAGGGAAAAGGGAGCGATTTCAGCACCGACGATAGATTGTGCAGTGAAGCAGCCTTTGCCGTGTGGAACTACCAATGGGGCACTAACCAGAACGGTGCCCACGACGCGACCTGTGCCTGGAACATCGTAGTGGAAGAAGACGCCTCCATTGGCATGGGACCGATTGGTGCGAACTCTCCGATAAGTGAAGGTAGGACTCTCACTGTCACTGGAAGTCTCGACCTCAAGAACCACACCCTTACGAAAAAGGGTCGGGCCATCTTGAATTTGACCGGCACCATCACTGCCGGAACAGGCTCGATGTTGGACATCCAGGAGGGCAAAGTCCAGATAGGAGGGAATTTGAGCAACTTCTCCGGGAGCATCAAGGTGGCAAGTGGGGCAACGGTCATCTTTGATCCCGGCGCGGGGCAAACGCTGAATTTTAGCGCCGGCAAGATAATCCTTCCGGAAGCACCGACGACTTCACAAGAAGCTCCGGTAGCGGCGGTAGTTGTCAATTCCGGCACGGTAACGTTTGCAGATACGTATGACGCCAAGTGGGGGTACCTCAATCTTTTCAAGGCTGAAGCGAACGTCAACTTGGAAATCGCCGGCGTGACCAACGTATCCGACGTCCATCTCAACAATGGGAGCGGCACGGTTAAGATCAACGGTTCTCTCACCGGTGCAGAGGCCCACAGAAAGCTCACCGTCATGGGAGGAAACTTGACGGTAGGGAGGGAGGTCTCCGGGTACACAGAAATTGAGGTACAGAATCGGAGAGTAAATGGCAGCTATCTGGGCAGCATGACTGTTGAGGGCGCCGTGACTATGGAAGACGGAGGGAAATTCAACCTCAACTATCCGGAGGCAGACCTGAATTTGCAAGGAGGTTTGGTGGCAAACGGATCTTTGATCCTCACCGGCGGTGGCGCTTTAAGGATCACGGGAGGCAGTATTTCCGGAAACAACGGCAGCATCGAAGTCAAGAAGGATCCCGCTGGGGAAGGAACTCTGACGGAGGGGGGCGGTGGTCGCGTCGAGCTCAGCGTTGATGCTTCAGCTCTCACCGGAGGTATCATCCTGAGCGCCGGAAAGAGGTACGTGCAAAATGATTGGGGAACGGACGACCAAAAGAAGTATGCACTTGTTCTGGGCGGCGACACGAACACCGAGAAAACTCTCAAGAAGATCACGGTGAACAACTTTGACGCCTACACGAAAGTCACCGACAAGTGGCGGGTAGAGGATTTGGCGATAGGAATCGGGAAGACCCTTACCTTTGACGGCACGGGCAGCGTCACGTTCGGCAGCGCCAGCACCGGGGCGAAGGTTGCCGAACAAAGCGTCTTATCGCTCAACAGCGGGACATACAGCGGCAAGCTGCTGGTCTCCATCAACGGAGCTTCCCTGGGAGGGGAGATTACGCTTGGGGACAGCGTGGTGCTGCAGAATCTGGAAATCGACATTGAAGGGGACTGGCTTAACAGCATCAACATCCTGTCAGATCCCTACACCCTGTTTACGGGCATGACATCCGAACTCCTCGGAAATGTCCACCTGGCCGACGCGCTTGAAGAGAAACTCGCGGAGAATGAACTTCGACTTGAGCTCAATGAGGATGGGCAACTCGTCGTCCGGCACTTAGCGGATGCAGAACTCGTCTGGATAACACCGGAGGGGACCTGGAGGGAAGAGGAAAGAAATACCCACTGGAAGAACGGCAATAAGGACGACGACTACTTCGTAGCCGGCGACAATGTCAGATTCACCACGGACGAGAGCGGATTCACGAGCGGAGGGACAGTGACCGTAAGCGGAGAAGTAGCGCCCGGGGACGTCAGCATCGATGGGGGAGCGTGGACCTTCAGCCCGGCTGAGGGAGAGGAAGGAAGCAACATCTCTGTTGGCGGAAACATCATTCTGGAGAAGGGAGCCTATGCGACCTTCGATGTAGCGGTGAACTTTGCGGAGGCGGATGCGAACATCGCGGGGAGTGGGACAGTAGAATTTGCCGGCGGAGGATTTAATGGAACGGATCTCACCATTGGGAATGG
>CANRLM010000016.1 GCA_947631435.1 uncultured Akkermansia sp. | reverse complement strand
TCCGAAAGTGAGCCGAAAATGAAAGCTGATGTACTGCGAGGACAGGTGGAGGCGCTGCTGAGACGCGGCGGAGACTGGGGACGCACCGCCATCATGCGAGAGCTGCCGGGCACGGTGAGCGAGGCTACTCTTAAGCGCGTTCTGCACGGCATGATCATCGATGGAGCGGTGGAAAGTACAGGGCGAGGACGAGCTACACGTTATCGCTTCAGCGCTGCGCATGCGGTGTTGGCGCCCATTGATGCGGATGTGTATTTCCGTGCTGAGATTGATGAGCGGCACGTCCGGGAGCATTTTAACTTTGGAATGTTGCGCGGAACGCTCCCGAGCATGCTGAACCGCCTGTTCACAGCGGAAGAACTCAACGAGCTACGCCGTCTGGAGGATGATTTTCGCCGCCGCTATGAGGATCGTTCGCCGGAGGAACGGCGCCACGAACTCACCCGTCTCGGCATCGACCTGAGCTGGAAATCCTCCCAAATTGAAGGCAACACCTATACTCTCCTTGAAACGGAGCGCCTCCTTCGCGAACAACAAACCGCCGAGGGGCGCACGCTCGACGAAGCCACCATGCTGCTGAACCATAAAGCCGCTCTGGACTTCCTGCTCTCCGAACCGGATTACCTCGCCGAACTCTCAATCTCCCGTGTGGAGGATATTCACTCTATCCTCATTCGGGATATGGGAGTCGGGCGTAACCTGCGCGCGCGACGCGTGGGCATCACGGGCACCAATTATCGGCCGCCTGATCATGAATTCCAGATTCGCGAAGCCATGAAAGCAACGTGCCAACTCGTCAATACCGCCGACAATCCTTTTGCAAAAGCCCTCCTTGCACTCGCCCTGATAAGCTATATCCAGCCGTTTACGGATGGCAACAAGTGTACGGCTCGCCTCTGCTGCAACGCCCTTCTCATTTCCCATCATTGCTGTCCCCTTTCCTTCCGTACCGTTTCCGCACTTGACTACAAAAAAGCATGCTTGCTCTTCTACGAGCAGAACAACCTCTCCGCCCTCAAGAGCATCCTGGTCGAGCAAACACGCTTCGCCGTCTCCCAGTACTTTTAACCCACTCCACCGCCGGGACTCTTAAAGAGGCCAGCGGAGCGCTGAGGACGGCGGCGTGAGAAGGAAGTCGAGAAGCGGCAGGATCAGGACGCCATCTTCATCGTAGTAGGCGTTGATGGCGTCGTTGACAATGATGACCTTCGCAAAGGAGTCAGGGATGAGACGGAGGGAACGCTTTTCCTGCTCCATCTTATGAGCGTCCGGCAGTGACCAGGCAGACTGGATATAAACGCGCTCGCTGCCGGAGTTGACGACAAAATCGACCTCGTATGGGGCGTGGGAAGAGGACGTGTGCAGCTCGCCGATATCCACGCTGTAGCCGCGCAAAAGAAGCTCGTTGTAGATGAGGTTTTCCATGGCGTGCGTGGGTTCCTGCTGCCGAAAATCGAGGCGAGCGTTGCGCAGTCCGAGGTCGGCGAAGTAGAGTTTGAAGGGCGTGTTGATATAACGTTTGCCTCGTATATCGTAACGCTTGGCGCGGTGGACGAGGAAGGAATCCTGGAGAGCGACGATGTAGCTGTTGATGGTGGGGGAAGAAAGGGAAGAGTTGGCGATGCTTTTGAAGCGGCGTTGAAGTTTGGCGGGATTGGTGAGCCCGCCGATGCCGGAAGCAATGAGATCGATGAGCTCATCGAGACCCTCGCTGTCGCGCAACGAGTGTCGCTCAATGATATCTTTGATGTAAGTTTCGGAGAAGAGGTTGCGCAGATACTGCTGCTTACGCTGCGCAGACGTATAATTCAGGGTGTACGGCATGCCCCCGTAAGTGAGATAATCCCGCAAGGCGGTCATCTTGTCCTGTCCGTACGCATTGTAGAATTCAGAGAAGCTGAGAGGGTACACCCGCACTTCGTCCCCACGCCCCCGAAACTCTGTCACAATGTCTCGTGTGAGAAAACGTGAATTGCTCCCCGTCACATAGATGTCGAGATTCGATACCCTCAACAAGCCATTCATCACTTCCTCAAACCGCGGCAACTCCTGTAATTCGTCCACCAAAAGATAGTTCATCCCGCGCTTCTGCATTTTCTGCAGCACGTAGTCGTAGAACCTCCGCGGATCCCGTAATTCTGCGCTCACAATGTCGTCCAGAGCTACCGATATAATGTTGGCTTCAGCCACCCCATCCTTCACCAAATATCCCCGGAATATCTTGTTCAGCAAATACGATTTGCCGCACCGGCGTACCCCACTCACGATTTTAATCAGCCCGCTCTCCCTTCGGTCAATCAGCTCCTTGAGATACGTGTCACGTGATATGTCGATGCTCATGGCTGCCCTTTTGAATTCCTGAATTTTAAGATAAATGGGAACTTCTCACTTGTCAATTTCTATTTTAGAAAAAACTCTCCGGAGAGAATTTTCTAAAATATCCCGTCACGCTTCGATGCATTAAAATTTCCGGCTCGTTCTGATTTCCCTAACCATCGATGCAAAAATCTGGCAGTATATTTGGCAGTATTTTTTGGCAGACTTGAAATGGGCAGAAATTTTTGAAGATCAATCAATCATTTTCTCTTGATGCGAGGAAGAAAATGTCCCTAATTGGAGAAGTGAAAGTCTTGTTCCGCAGAAAGATATACCTGAAGTCGAACATTGATATCCACCTCTTGAACCAACCAACCTCTAGCCTGACAGTGTTGTATGAACTCGCCGCATTTATTTTCGCCATTTATCTCCTTAAGCGTAACAACGACCGCAAAGGGCAACTTCTTCCTGTTCCCCGCATTGCTCAAACGTTCTTTCATCTTGATGTTAAGTCCCCAAACAGAATTGCCATATTGTTTCCGGGAGCGGGGAGAAGTCGTAGGACGGTCGCACATATGTTTAACATTGTCCCATTTACGATATGAGTGACGCGCATCTTCTTCAGTCGAAAAATCGCCTACTTCTCCTTGTCTATTTTTGTTAAGAGACTTAATTTTGACTTTATCCCCAGTTTCTTGAACGCGTCCGAATTGTATATCTAATTCGGTATTTGGATAATCTACCCCTTGATTTCGAGAGCAGTCAGGGAAATAACATAGGGTGGCACGGGCCATGAAAGGAAATTGATGCTCTCTGGAAGGCACTGGTATTTGATGCGTAAAAGTTTCATATTCTCTAGAACACTGTTCGATAATAAAGCGAATTTCAGAATCATTTGTGGTGAGGATTTCACGAATGTGCTGGGGGACTACTCCATATCCCTTCATGGGAACCCCTTGAATCGAATGGTTCCATCCTGCCGCAGAATCAATGATGAGAGCTTTTGCCGCTTCCCTGCTCAGTCCGGCTATGTAGATTAAGTAGGCTACTTTTCTTGTAACCCATGGAGCTGCATAAGAGGTGCCACAAACGTTCATCTCTCCTGTTGATGAACAAACTGTTACATATGATTTTGTTTCACTGTCGCCCCCGCAGTAACTTACATCAGGCTTGTTAAAGAAGGACAAAACAGGACCAGATCTGCTGTAGGAAGCAGGGCGAGGGTCGTCCACGCCTTTGACAGAATTGACAACCAAAGCATTTAATGAATCTGCGGGAGCCCCCACGCGCATAGCTTCGCGCTTAGTGTGCGATTTGTTTGTACCGGCCACAATGAAAATCACATTGTATTCATTCTGAATCTTATCCAGCTCTGCACCTTCAGGTGAAATAGAGTTTTCCGGACACTCAATGTCAGAGCCAAGGGATAAATTCCATACACGAATTTCAGAGTTGTCCTGCACAATCCGGCGAATTGTTTTCAAAATAGAAAATGAACTGAATCCTTTAGCCGTGGCCACACCAAAATGTTTCACTCTAAAGCGACCACATCCATCCTCAAGATCAGGGTTGAATGATGGACCGTCCACAATGATCGAACTAACCCCTGTGCCATGCCGATAATCTTCGGAATCCACAGGGATGTTTTCATCCAAGAGCTGCTCATAAGTAACCCATTCACTAAAATAGACATCCGCGGCAAAAAGCGTATCGATCACTCCAACGACCGGTTCATTATCAGGTGCCGGGATAGTTAGTCCTTCGCCGAATGGCAGTGTTTGCATTTTAGCATCCGTTATCTTTGCCATATCCTCCACCTGCATGGCAATAAGATAAGAAGCCCTCTCCTTGAGCAAATTAAAATGCTCAGGCGTCAGCAGAAGTGTCAAGTCATCCAATCTTTTGACCTCATACGGATTTATCCCTATGCTCTCTAAAATAGAATTTACAGAACGTCTCGTTTCATACAGTGTTACAAGGCATTGTGTTGAAATGTCAGTTTCGTTCCGATCAATTTTAAAATCCGCTACGTGAGAAACATCGTAGATGACAACGTTAAATAATGAAACAGACATCGCCATACCAAACTTATCCAATTTATTCTTAACTCTTTCAACCTTATATTTATTGATAAAACCATCAAATTGGGTATCAATGATGTCTGCTGCATTCCTTAGCAAAGATAACGATTTTTTAAGAGAAGAGAGAGATAAGCAATGAGTGATAACATGCCGCTTTCTCCCATGCTCGCTTTCGAAACGCGCCCCGCAAACGGTGTTATTTGCAACCCGATTTTCCTCTTCGCGCAGCAGGCGGATTAAGCGTTTACTTTTTGAAACAACGCTGTTATAGTAAACACTAACTAAGGCACTATCGATAAGGGTATCGCCCTCCCAATACTGGATAATGTTCTCAAGCTGTCCCACCAGTTTGCGGACATGCTTGGAGGAAACGCAGTCATGTTCCCCCAATTGATAGAAAACTCTAGGTGGGGTGTTTTTCCGCGAAGATAATTTACCTTTCAGAATGAGGAGATTATTACTCATAGCGGGCAATGGAAAGTTCTCGACCTACTTGACTTTTAGAGATACCCGTTAAGATTTCGATATCTCGCAGGGTAAAACCGAGTGATCTGAGGTGCTTTAAATCGACGTCTTTTGGCTCATAAAGAGCAGAATACAGACCCTGAAGGTAACTGAAAGGATTAGAGGGCTCGCTAAAGGAGATTGCGGTTTTAATCACATTCTTCAGCTCGCCAGGAGTGAGCCCGTGCGGCATATGGGCAATGATCTTTCTGAATAATTTAATATTTTTGCCTAGGAGCTTATTTTTAGAAAAATGTAACCTAAGGAAGTTTTCAGCAATATCAACAATATCCTCCTTTGAGTACCGATCGAAGTTGATGGTGGCATCAAATCTGCGTAAGAAAGCGCGGTCGAAAAAATTAAACAAATTGGTTGTGGCAATAAGAACCACATTCTCGCTGAGAGAATCGAGCTCCTTAAGCAGGGTGGAGGTAACGCGTCCCATTTCTCGCAGGTCGTTCGAATTGTTTCTATCGAGAGCAAGGGCATCAATTTCATCAAAAAGAATAATGGCTCTCTCTGGGTGTTTCAATTCTTTGATTGCTGAAAACAAATATGTTATATTCTTTGCGGTTTGCCCGAGACGACTATCAATCAGAAAGGGAATCTTGATCGAAAAAAGCTGCCTATTTGTAATTCTGGCAAGATGCCTCACGCTTTCAGTTTTCCCAGTGCCAGGAGCTCCATATAAAAGCACCCTATTGATGCCAGATTGGTACGTCAAGGCATTGGCCAATCCCAGCATGTCTTTCTTGATGCCAGTGGGCAAGAAGAACGGTGACGAACTCGGCTGTAGCTCCTCCACGAAATCGGTTTGCAAATCACGTCCTTGCGGCACGAAAACGTTCGTATCCGCCGCAAGTGCCATGATATATTCAGCGAGCTGGGTATCGCCCGTGGAGTCAAACTCCCGCGCTATCTTGTACACCCCGCGGCGAAAAGCAGCTTCGTCGGACGTGTAATGACTACGTATGAGCTCTATAATGTCGCGTTTTTTCATGTTTACGGTGGATATTGTAGCAGAGATGGGACAAAAAGTCAATATATGGGACAAAAATTGCACATATCGTATGTAAATGACTGTGTACCAAAATTTGTAGGAAGCAAATTCTCTAGTAACATGAGTAACGAAAGACGAAATGAGTTTCAAATCGGCTCGTTTTTGCGTTCAAACACTCATTGATTCGTCCGGAAATGAGCCGGAAATATTCGCTTGTACTTCAAGGTAAGAACTGATAGACTCTCTACCGGTTACTCAAACATTCGTTATGTCACACATCGTCGCTACCCCCCCCCACGTTTGTTATTAACTCACTTTAAGCGTTTTATATATCTGCTCACCACTTGTGTCATTTGCTTCACGGGGGTGACATCAGCGAAGGAGGATGTCTCGATAACTGTGCCGCAACAGGGAGTGGAGCTGCTCTTTCCGGCGGGCACGGGGAAGCAGGCGAAGGGCGCCAAGCTCAGCAAGGAAGAGAAACGCGCGGCATCCCTGCTCAAAAAACTCAAGGCGATTGAAAAGGGCGGGGATGTGAACGCCACGGACAAACACGGGCAGACGGCGCTCATGCACGCCGCCGCGCAAAACAACCGTCTCGCCGTCTGCTGGCTCGTGGCGAAGGGAGCGGATGCCGCTATCAAGAGTGAGAAAGGGAAGACGGCGGGTAGCGTGGCTCACGGGGACATGGTTGATTTTCTAACCGCGCTCGAGAAGGAAAAACAGCCGCTGAGTCGCCAAGAAGCGCGGGATATGTACGATATGTACACCTATGAAATGATGAACTTTCCGAGTGAAATCTCTTCAGGGGTGAATGGGGTTTTTGAACTGCGTGGGGCAAAGGCAGAGGACCTCAGCAAGCTGAAAAATGAGGAATGGAATATGAATATGGATGACCCCATGAAACCGGCTCTGCTTTACCGCGTCGGCGCGCGCAAGTTCTCTTTCCCGGAAGACCTCTCCAGCGTGAACGCGGAACCGCTGCAACTCCTCCGCGCGCTCGGGGTGAAGACGGACATTGTCGATTCCGTGCTGCAAATAAAGATCGCGCTTCGACTGAAGCAAAAAGAGACCGTGCTTGCGCTCCTGAAAAAGGATCCGTCTCTGCTCCAAAATCCGGATATATTTTCCTCCATCTCCGATGCGAAAACGTTGCAAGCTCTCCTAGACGCCGGACTGGACGCCAAGAACGAAAAGCTCATGGAGGAAGTCATCAACAAGGGAGACGGGGCCATGCTGCGAACACTCCTCAAGGCGGGCGCAACGCTCCAGGATCCGAACAAAACGCTGGAAAATGTCATGGGGCGGGATGACTACAAAAGCGCGAGCTTTATCTTCGCTCTCATTGACGCCGGAGCCAAGGTTGATGTGAACACATTGCCTGTGAAGGTGAGTTCATTCTACGGCTCAAGGCTGCAATACCAAGTTAATGCAACGCTCCTTCACAAAGCAGCAGACAAGTCTAATCTAAGCGATGTGCAACTACTCCTTGCCCACGGAGCCAACCCCAACGCGCCGGGCAAAAAGGCAGAAGACGATCAAAAAGAACCCTACGGCATGACTCCGCTGATGGCAGCCGCTAATTCCTCCGTAACGAGGGAAAATACTACACATCGCACCGAGATCGTGAAACGATTGCTGGATGCCGGAGCCGATGTGCACGCCAAAGATTCTGCGGGGAATGGCGTCATTTACTATGCCGCTTGCGGCGGACTTAGAGCGCATTTTGACGAGGATTTCACTCACCGCGTCAGTGAGAAAAGCGAGGCGGACATCCTGAGCATGGTGGAGCTGTTGCTCAAGGCGGGGGCGGACGTGCCCAAGGACATCCTCGCTCAGGAACTGAGGCAGGAGATATCCCCCGCCGGACGGGAGAAGCTCGCCCTCATGCTGCTCGATGCCGGCGCCGACCCGCTGGTGAAAAGTAAACAGAACTGGCCGCCCACCGGATGGACCTCCCTCATGATCAACGGCATTTACGGTCCTAAGATTGCCAAACGGTTGCTGGATGCCGGAGTGGATCCGACCGTGAAATGTGGGGAGAAGGATGAAGAGGAATCCGCCATGAATCTCGCTATGAAGGAAGGAGCGGTGGAGGTCGTCAAGCTGCTCAAGGAAAAGGGAATCGGCCCCGGTGAATTTCAGATCGTGGATCCGGAGAAAATCGAGCCGCTGCTCAAGCTCGGCGCCCGCATCCCCAAGGACATGACGGATCGGATCATGGAGGATCTCAAAGGCAGTCATGGTGGGAAATCCGCCAGACTCTGCGAGGATTACGTTGACATCATCCAAATCCTCAAGAAGCACGGTTACAAACCGGATCTGATGGCGTGGGCAAAAAAAGACCACAGTGACGACGGAAGCTGCAACACCGAAGTCCTTCGCGCATTTTTCAAAACAGGCGAAAATCCGAATGAGACTGACGAAAACGGCAACTCCCTTCTCGCCAACTTTGTTTCCTCTGCAAAAGAAGAGTGGAGGATCGCCGGCGCGCTGCCCGCCTTTGTTGAAGCCGGAGTTGACGTGAACCACAAGAACAAAGCCGGCAAAACCGTCCTACAGCTCGCAAAGGAGCAAAAGCTGGGGGATCGCGTCATCAAACTCCTCCAGGAGCACGGCGCGAAGGAGTGAGGCGGGTGCAAGGACACGGTCGCAGGGCACTGGGCAGCACGGGGGGAACGCCGGCGGGCGCAGGGTCCCGCACAGGTTAAAACAGCGAAATGCGTCATTGACTAGCGGAAAATTCTGGGGCATAATACCCGCGGAAGCCACGGAAAAGCTTATGTCATTTTTTATCCGTAACGTAGAAATAGGCGGCGAGAAGCCCTTTTACATCCTGGGGCCTTGCTCGCTTGAGAAGGAAGAGTTTGCGCACAAAATGGCGCAAGACATCAAGGAAATATGCACCCGCCTCGGCGTCCAGCTTATCTTCAAAGCATCTTACGACAAAGCCAATCGTACCAGTGTCAACAGTTTCCGAGGTCCCGGCATGCAGGAAGGCTGTCGCATTCTCGCGGATATCGGCAGGGAACTGGATATACCGGTAGTGACGGATGTCCACACCGAGGAACAAGCGGAATACGCGGCTCAGTTCGTGGATCTGCTGCAAGTGCCGGCATTTTTGAGTCGCCAGAGTGATCTTCTTGAAGCCTGTGCAAAAACAGGGAGACCGGTCAACGTGAAAAAGGGTCAGTTCCTCGCACCGTGGGATTGCAAGAACATATGCGAGAAGATGCTCGCATTCGGGTGCGAACACTTTATGCTCTGCGAACGCGGCACAAGTTTCGGTTACAACAACTTAGTCGTCGACATGCGGGGATTGGAGTGGATGAAGAAGTTCGGCTGCCCCATCGTTTTCGACGCCACACACTCCATCCAGCATCCGGGCGGGCTGGGCGGTGCAACCGGCGGTGACCGGGACATGGCGCCCGTATTGGCTCGTGCTGCCATGGCGGTGGGAGTGGATGGCGTGTTCATGGAAGTACACCGCGACCCGGACCACGCCCTGAGTGATGGACCGAACCAGATCCGCCTCAATGATCTGGAGCGTGTTCTGCACAATTTACAGATTGTTCGTACTGCCTGGGAACAGGTTCAAGCCTGAAATTTTTCCTCCTCCGTTCTTTCATGTCTGTTTTTCGCCTTTTCTGTGCAGGGCTTGTGGCGCTGGCGTGCGCTCAGCTGCCGGGGTGGGCTGTGGAAAAAGAAGCGGTCGGGAAGGGAGATTTTCCGGCGTTGCAGTTTTTGCCACCCGGCAGTGTGGTAGAGGGGATATCCCTGCCGCGCTACGAAGGGCATCGGGTCTCAACCCTGCTGATGGCAGAGAAACTGGAAGTGCTTAGTCGCACCTCAGCGCGGCTCACCCAGATTCGTTCCTATCTCACGTCAGAGACCGGCGAGACGACTTGCGTACAACTCCCTCTCGCGTATTATGATTTCACCAGGAAACTGATGCGATCGCTTGACCCACCAGCTCTGCTGATACACCCCCGCTACTCTGCCCGCGGGGAGGGGGTGATCTTCAATAACGCCAAAGGCTGTGGTCTGCTGATTGGTCCTGTAACCACATCGTTCTTCTCACCCGAGTCCCGACGTCCCGGTTCATGATTCCTCTCCTGGCCATCTCCTTACTGTGCACCACTGCACTTGCAACAGCTCTTCCCTCCGATGAGGCAACGGCATGCGCGGCGCGGCTGCAGGATCTTGTGGCGCAGGCGGAGCGAACCCAGCGCGAGGCGATGTCTTTCAAGCCGATCCCTCGCGTGCGCTTCGACCCCACCGTCCCTCTGCCGCCAACACGCCCCGGCGAGAGTGCGGCGGCGGCAGATGGCGGACTTTTTTTTGACAACAACGCTTCGACGCTCACCTATGTCGGCAACGTGCGCCTGCGCAATGCACAACTGCACTTGCGCGCGGCAAACCGGCTTTTCCTGCTTTTCCCGGCCGACGACAAACAGAAGGCGGGAGACGAAGCGCGCGGCACGCGACAAAAACAGCAACCAACTCAAAAACCACAACCGACTCAAAAACAGCAACAGGGGCAAAAACCGGCCGCTCCTTCCAGGCCACCGGCAGCCAAACCCGGGCAGACCACCACGAAACCCGCACCCGAAGTTTCTCTGCCACTCAGCATCGTCACGGTGAATGCCGCCGTCGATTTGCGGAACGGACGCCTTGTGCTGGAAGGACGCAGCAACGGGGATCCCTCGCTGATGTTCTCCCGGGGAGAGAGTCAAATTCTGCTGCACCGACAGAAAGAACAAGGGAAGAGTGCGTGGGCATACGCAGACGAACAGGGAAATGTGCTGCTACTCGGCGGAGAATTGAACGCAGAGTGGAAGGACGACTCAGGGCAACGTTGGAAATTGCACTGCAACGGGAAATTTGCCTTCTATCGAGCTAAAGCACGCGAGTTGCTTTTTTCCGGGGATGTGGTGGTAACCTCTCCGCAGGGGACGTTGCACTGCACGCGCTCGCTGAGCATATTTTTCTCCGCCGGTCAGAAAGCTGTCCCACCGGCAGCTGATCCATCGCACCGGGAGAAAAAACCCTTCTCGCAGTTCGAAGATATGCAACTCAAGGAGGTGGACTACATTGTGGCCGAGGGAAAGGTCTCTCTCGCCATTCCTTCCAGACAGGGACAGCCTGCCTCGCGCATAACGGGAGAAATCCTCCACTACAGCGTTGCCTCCGGAGACTGTAACGCCTCCGGAAATAACCCCACCATTTCTTTTGGTGAAAACACGCTGACTACTAATGAGAAAATTCATTTGAAAGGCAACGGAGATATTGAAATACATGGCAGCAACATCAACGGTTCCTACCGGCGTCCCATCCCCGGCGAAACGCCGCAGCACCTGCTTGTCGGTTTATACCACACGAAAGGTCCGGTAACCTACACTGCCGCCACACGGACAATCTTTCTTCCGAAGGGATTGAATGCACGAGATGAGGCAGCGTTTTTCCGCTGCACAGGGGAGTGTCGCGTAGTCCTTTTGCCGGCAACGACTGAGGAGGAGCCGCGTGCAAAGGGCGGACCGAACCTGGCAATCGCGCATACAGATGGCGTTCGCGATGTGGAGGCAAAGGGAGATGTAATGATGCACAGCGACGCTTCCCCTGCCTCGCCGGTCTGCGATATTCGCGCGGATTATGCCTTGCTGAACCTCCAGATTGGCACAGCTCTGTTCCGCACGGAGCAAGGAAGACCGGTGGATGCACGTTATGGGGATTATGCTCTGGCAGCGCGTAGTCCGAGCGGAAAAATTTCTCATCTTCAAGTCCTTCCGAATGGTGATTTGCTGGCAAAAGGCGAATATGTGGCGACCTCTCTTCCCTCCGAGAAGGGCAGATCGCGTGCCACCTGTGCGGATGAATTGCGGCTGCTGCGCGAAAAAGGTGTATTGCTCATGGGGCGCGCGGCGAGTATAGAAACTCCGGATGGAATTATGACTTCGCGCGGGCCCCTGTATGCAGAGCTGATTGCCGGCGAAAATTCCGAACGAAATAAGATACCTGCTCACTACCCGCATCTGGCATACAACTTTACCGGAGTGCATACAGTAAAAACCCACGAGGGCGGCACTCTCCGCACTACCCAGGCCAGTATGCAATGCGAAGGAGATATCATCGTGGAAATTAACCCGGACGCCAAACCGGGAGCCGACCGCAGTAGCATTCGCTCTGCTTTGGTCACCAATAAAATTCGACTCGTCGGCAAAGATCCTTCCGGACGTCTTGTCCGGGCGGATGGTGACCGCCTGGTGCTCGACCCGAACACCGGGAATATCATCCTCACCGGCAACACGGTGCTCTTGCAGGATAAGTACAATATCCACTCCGCCGCCGGCGCCGGAGCACGCATTACGATCGACCCGAAAAACAATATGCGCATTTTCGGTTCCCGACAAACGACTCATTCCGTGCGCCTCCACGAGCAAGTCAAACAGAAGAAAAAACAATGAATTTGCAGTCTACATCAACTTCTTCCCCGGAAGCATCTCCCCTGCTGCATGCGCAGAATCTGTGCAAAACGTACCGCGAACGTTGCGTGGTGGATCATGTTTCCTTTGAAGTACATTCCGGAGAAATTGTAGGATTGTTGGGACCAAATGGCGCCGGAAAGACGACGTCGTTCTACATGGTGGCGGGACTGGTACGGCCGGATGAGGGGACGGTGCTTTTCTGCGGAGAAAACGTATCCGGGTTGCCGATGCATCTGCGAGCGCGGCGTGGGATGGGTTACCTGCCGCAAGAGGAGTCGATTTTTCGTAAACTCACGGTATGGGAAAATCTGATGGCTATTCTGGAAACTCGTGCTGATCTTTCGCGCAAGGAGCAGAAAGCCAAAGCAGAGGAACTGATGGAGCGTTTTAATATCACCCGTTTGCTCAAGAGCCAGGCCCTGCAGCTTTCCGGCGGGGAAAAAAGGCGTCTCACCATTGCTCGCGCCCTGGCGTCCAATCCGAAGCTCCTGATGCTCGATGAACCATTTGCCGGGGTGGATCCGATTGCCGTCCAGGATATCCAGCACATCGTAGCCTCGTTGCGCGAAACGGACGGTCTCTCGATTCTGATTACAGATCACAACGTGCGCGAAACTCTCGGCATCGTCGATCGCGCATATATCCTCTTTGAAGGGCGCGTCATCAAACACGGTGATGCGAATGAGATCGCCAATGATCCCAAAACCCGAAAAATTTACCTCGGCGAACATTTTAAAATGTGACGTCGAAAGAATCTTACGAAGAAGCTATTTCTATTTATTATTCCATGCTCCGCAGACAGAAAGCATCTGATGCGGTATGCGCACTACCGAAGATAGATTTGAGAGTGTCTGCAGGGCGGGTTGCTCCCGTGCTGCAACAGGGTGGTGGAGTACGGGGATTCTTATCCTGCGCGCGGGTGTGGCTCTCATGATGCTCACCCACGGCTGGCCAAAGTTGCAGCTGCTCCTGGCCTCTCGTGGCAGCGAATGGATGGATCCTCTCGGATGGGGAGCCGCTGTCTCGCTCGGTCTGTGTGTATTAGCTGAATTTTTCTGTGCCCTGGCGATTCTCTTTGGAGCCCTCACGCGAATAGCCGCCCTGGTATTGGTGATCAATTTTTGGGTTGCTCTCTTCGTCTACGGGCAAGCCAGCTCCTGGTCGGTCAATGAATTACCCTCTCTCTACCTCATTTGTTTCGCCACCCTCCTCTGCACCGGAGCCGGCTCTTTTTCAGTGGATTACCTCCTTCAGCGCTGTTTTCTCTTCAGGAAAAAAGCGAACACACCCCGCACGCATGGTGTCGGGTAAGACCTGGTTCATCTTTCGTCGCCACTACGCGCGTGGATGGCAACGCCCGGATGAAATGCCGTTATATCCCAACCCGGAAGCTCTGCCCCACTCCCAAAGCCTCCGCACCGGGTAGTTTTTCCCCTGCTCCGGACGCCGGAGTTCCCCACGGGGTAGGCCGGGAAATACTGCGTGCCACCCATCGTCCCTCCCACGCTATTTGATGGAGCCCGGACGAGAAAAGGGATCGGAAATAAGCGTCCAGATTTCCTGCAGCCCCTGGGTCTCCCAGAAAGGCTCCTTTTTGAGACGCCACATCTCGGTACTGACGCGGTTCTGAAGACGCGCCCACTGCATGAGCTCCGCCTCGCTGCCCTTCACGGGGGCGGGAAGTTTGGAAAAGGTCGCGCGAAGCTTAGCAGCCGCGGCCTTCGCTCCTCCCTCATCCTTCACCTCTTCAAGCAGAGCGGCCGCTTCCTCCAGCGCAGCAAACTCACGCGTGAAATCATCGGTTGTGCCGCCGCCGGACGGCGCTGCTTGCAGGGGCGCAACACTCAGCCCCCCCACAAGACATAACACGCTCACAACAAATTGACGGAGGACCGGAAAACTCATGGAATTCTAAAACTGTTCGTCCTTGGTGAAGAAACGATTGATCTCGATGAGGGCGTTTTCCGGCGTATCAGAAGCATGGCAGATATTCATCATGCTGTTCGTGCCGTAATCGCCACGGATGGTGCCCTTTTCCGCTTTTTGAGAATTGGTAGGCCCCAGAATGTTGCGCACACGCGTCACGACGCCCGGTCCCTCCAGAATGAGGGCCACCACCGGACTGCTCTGCATAAACGCCGACAGCTTCGGAAAGAGGGGCTCGCCGTCAATCACCAGATCTAAAATGTGCGCATAATGCTCACGCAATACTGCCTCATCAAGCTGTATCATCTTGATTCCCTTCAACAAAAAGCCCTCCGCTAACAAGCGATTGAGTACAACGCCCGACAAATTGCGCTTCACACAATCCGGCTTGAACAAAATCAGAGTTCTTTCCTCGTGTTCCTTCATGTTTTATTTGGGTTTTTCCCTCTTCTACCCTTCCTCCTACCGAGTGTCAAGCAAAATTCCAAAACCCTGTCATGCCGTTCATTCGGACAAAAACCGGGCTCCGCGATAAACCTTATTTCGTGGGCAAAAAGTTACCACGCCGCATTATCAGATCGGAACTCCCTTCTCTGTGCTCTGATCCGGGTTGCATTAAATTTTGCAATGTACAAAAATGACCGGATAATAACTTGACCTCGGATAACACATAGGGCAAGATTGCGGAGTATGAATTTCTGCCAACTGCACTCCCTTACCGGGATCGCGCTGTTTTCTGCTGTTCTCATGCTTCCCGTCACTGCGGCACAGGAAGCGACCAGTGATCCTTTCCTGGACGCCATGCTGCAGGACACCGCCGGACAGACAACGGGAACGAGCGGCAACTCCGGCTCATCCACCACGAGTATTCAGGTGCGCTCTGACACGCCGGATGAGGAGGTCCCTCAAGCAGTAAGGAACGAACAGGCAGATGAACAACAGCCCCCGGCGCCCCAGCAGGAAGCGCCGCAGACGCGTCTGATCAACCGCGCTCAGGACGCCCGTATGGTGGATGAGCACACCGTACTGCGCGAATTGGGCGAGAAGACGGGTCTTGGCATCATGGGGCAGCAGGAAAACTTCGACGGGCGGCGTGTGGCGAGTGTGAACATCCGCTATGCAAGGGGAAAGGCCAATGTGCCCAACCAACGTTTGCTGGACGTGATCCAGACCTCCCGGGGAAGCAAGTACTCGACGCAGCGTATCAACGACGACCTGGAGCGCCTGCTGCAGAAAGGGCTTGTAGGCAACAACGCATGGGTGGAAGCGAAAGCGGCGGGCAGCGATGCCGTTCAGGTCACCTTTGTCGTGGAGCCTTCCGGGCTCCTGGGGGGAGTGGGTTTCACCGGCAACAGGAAGTTCAAGGCCAGGGAACTGCGCGAGGCGACCAAACTGGTCTCCAGCCACACCATCAACGACCACGATCTGGCGCAGGCGCGGGCGGAGATCATCCGGATGTACCAGGATGCCGGCTACCCGGACGTGAAAGTAAACTGGCGTCACATACCGACGGCACGGGCGGGATACCGGGACATCATCTTCGACATCACAGAAGGACGCGAGGTACGTCTGCGCCGCATCAATTTTACGGGGAATCACCAGTTCGACTCGCAGCAACTGCGGCAGATGATGAAGACCAAGCAGCGCGACTTCCTGCACTGGATCAATGATTCCGGCATCGTAAAGCGCGAACAGTTGGAAGACGACCTGCAGGAAATCCTGCGTCACTACCGCAACTACGGCTACCTGCGCGCCGCCATCACAAAGACGGAGTACACCGACAGGGGAAAGCTTACTGGTCCCCAGGACATCAAGATGCGCGTGTACATCTACGAAGGCCCCCGCTACCGCGTGCGCCGCGTCAGCTTCAAGGGCAACAAGGTCTACACCGACAAACAGCTGGAACCCGGGCTGAGCATGCTGAATGGGGATATCTACTCGCTTCAGAAGGTGTCGGACGACACCACGATGATCCGCCGGTACTACGGGGCGAAAGGGTATGCGGATGCCGATGTGCGACCGGATATCAACGAGGCGGGTATTGAAAAGGATGGTACGCACCTCATCGATATCTGCTACGAGATTACCGAGGGCAACCCGTACGCCGTTGGGCGCATCCATGTACGCGGCAACACGAAGACCAAGCAACACGTCATCCTCCGCGAGCTGCCGCTCAAACCCGGGCAGTTCTTCAACTCGGTGGACCTGGAGACCGCGCGCAAACGCCTCACCAACCTCGGCTATTTCGACGGAGTGGATGTCTCCCCTGCCCTCTCAGATGTCCCCGGCTACCGCGACATCAACATCAACGTACATGAGCGCATGACCGGCACCCTTTCTCTGGGCGTGGCCGTATCATCCGTAGAGAGCGTGTACCTGTATGCCAACGCCACGCAGTCCAACTTTGACATCCGAGGGCTTTTCGGCAAGGGATCATTCGTGGGCGGCGGACAGCGCCTCACCGTGCAGGGCAAGCTCGGCTTTGAGAACCAGAGCGCCCACATCAGCCTCGTGGAGCCGTGGTTCCTGGACCGTAAGCTCTCGCTGGGCAACGAGGTCTATTACTCCAACTCCTCGTACCTGAGTGATTACTACACGCAGGAAAACTACGGCTACGCCATCTCCCTGAGCCGCGCGCTCAGCGACGAGCAGCAGGTGCGCCTGGAGTACCGCATTGAGAATTACAACCTCGACCTTCAGGGCATGGCGCCGTACTTCTTTGTCCTCAATTGCGGGGAGTTCACGCGCAGCAACCTCCGACTCAGCTGGCTGTACGACACCCGCGACGCCCTCGTGACCCCAAGGAAGGGCGGGCATTTCGAAGTGCACGCTTCTTACAGCGGTCCCGGCAGCACGATCGAAACTTACAGCACGGGCATCGAAGCCTCCATTTACCATAACTCCATCTGGGATTCCATCTTCAGCCTGCACCTCGGGATGGAGACGATCGACACGGTGAAGAAGGAAGAGTCCGTTCCGATTTTTGAGCGCTGCTACCTGGGCGGCCCCGGCAACTTGCGCGGCTTCCGCTTCCGCGATGTCGGCATGATTGACGAAGCCTGGTCCGGCGATGAGACGATGGGCGGCAATTCCTCGGCATACGTCCAGGCGGAGGTGACCATACCGGTGGTTGAGACCGTGCGTTTTGCCTTCTTTGTGGATGCCGGTTTCGTTCATGAAAAGTCATTCAGTTTCCAGCTTAAAGACTTCTGCGCCGATTACGGCATCGGTCTGCGTATCAACCTGCCGGGCATGGGACCCATGGCCGTGGACTACGCCATCCCCTTCGTTACGCACAATGCCGTGGATCGCTCCGGACAATTCCAGTTCTACGTCGACTACAAATACTAAAGACTCTGCCATGAGCGATAACGGTCCGCAGAATGAAGCGCCTTCCCTGCTTCACTTTGCCCCACCGACTCCTGCTGACCTCCCTCTCCTGAGGCGGATCATCCCGGAATCCTGCCGAGGAAGCGACTGCGCCACAGCAAATATCTTTCTGTTGCGGCAGAAATACCACACGACTATCGCCACCCACGGTCCCTGGTTCTTTCGCCATTTTGCACAAAATGAACGCCTGCAGGGCTATGCCTTCCCCTGCGGTCAGGGCGACCCAACCGAGGCCCTGGAGCTCTTGCGACGCGATGCCGCGCAGCACGAGCGCCCCCTGCGCTTCTGCCTGCTCACGGCTGAGCAGTGCGATATCCTCCGGCGACACATGCCGGGGAAGTTTTCGTTTACAAATGACCGGGGAAACGCGGATTACCTTTACGACAGGTCTCAGCTGGCTGAATTGCCCGGACCCCGTTTTCACGCCAAACGTAACCACATTGCGCAGTTTGAGAGCATGTTCCCGGAGTGGCGTTTCTCTCCTCTTTCATCATCAACGGCATCAGATGCCCTTGCCGTGGCAGAGGGGTGGCTGGAAAAGGCGGATCGTCAATCTCAAACTCTCAACCAGGAATTGAACGCAATCCGGGAAGCTCTTAACCATGCTGAGGACCTCGATCTCTTCGGCGGTGTGATTTACGTGCAGGATCAACCCATCGGGATGTCCATTGGTTCCTTCATCACCCCGGTCGTAGCGGACATTCATTTTGAGAAGTGCCTGCCGGAATACCGCCGCGCCTACTCTTTGCTGAACCGCGAGACGGCGCGCCTGCTGCCTGAAAGCTGCAAATTCATCAACCGCGAAGAAGACCTGAATCAATCCGGACTCCGTCAAGCCAAGCTTTCATACCACCCGGCGTGCATTCTGGAGAAATACGACGCTATCCCCCTGCCCTGTCCCATCTGAGAATTTCGTGGATCCATGATTTCGCACATCATCACCCCGGAGCAATGCGCCGCCTGTCGGCTCTGCTGCCAGTTCACCCGTCCTTCCCGGTGGGAGACCCCTGCCCTCACTCCGGCGCAGGCGAACTCCCTCCGAAAACGAAATATCCCGCTTACCCGTCGAGAGGACGGATCCGATACCTTCGCGCTCCAATACCGGAAGAATGCCACACCGGACACCTGTGCCCCCTGCCCTCTGCTGGATCCCGGGGCGGGTTGCATCCTGCCCCGGAAGGAGCGCCCTGTCGAATGCCGCATCTGGCCATTGCGCCTCATGCACACTGAAAATGGGCTCCTCTGCATCGCTCTTTACCGCGATTGCCCCGCTCTCCGCAACAAAAACACGCGTGAAAATCTCATCCGGGAGGCCACCGGTCCTCTTCTCCCATTCCTGCAACGCCTGGCAGACGAATTTCCTGCCGCTGCGCGCCCCCTGCACCCGGCGTACGACATCGTGTGGATCGCGAATTCAGAGATCTCTAAAAATTAAACGAAAAAGGTTTTTTTCTCTTGTCCCAGCCCGGGCTGCATGCTATAGTACACTTGCTGCTGTTCTCGTGACACGCGGTACACAAGCCCGGACCGTTATAATTTAACAAGGGGCATTCAAGCGCAGGGTTTCATGTTCCGTCCCTCGTGGATACCTCAGGTAAACCCGGCTCCGCACCCACCTGAACTATGGGAACGTGGCTTCCCCACCGCTGACGGCACAGTGGCACCATTTCTTAAGACTGACGCTTTTTTTGAAACGCGCCCTGTCCTGCGTCTCGTTTCCGCCGGGATTGACAAATCGGACTTTAACGTGTATAAAGACTGCTCTGTTATACGTTAGCGGGCATCATGACTATTCAAGAAACACTCTCCCGGCATCTGCAAGTTGCGTTGAAAAATTTACTCGGTGACGAATTACCGCCGTCGTACAAAACAAACGTTGAAGTAGCCCAGGATTTGCGCTACGGAGATTACCAGAGTAACGCTGCTATGGCGTTGGCGCGTCAGATCAAAAAGAACCCCCGCTCCCTTGCTGATGACATCATCCGGTGCCTCGGTGAACTCCCGGAAGCTGAAACAGAAATTGCCGGTCCCGGT
The DNA here is from genome assembly GCA_947631435.1 of uncultured Akkermansia sp. Taxonomy (GTDB): domain Bacteria; phylum Verrucomicrobiota; class Verrucomicrobiia; order Verrucomicrobiales; family Akkermansiaceae; genus Akkermansia. Next base: position 19,916 of record CANRLM010000016.1, on the reverse strand, counting down.
TTCATCAATTTCCGCGTGCGTCCATCTTTCTTCGCACAAATGCTCCTTTCGATGCTCAACGATCCGCGTTTAGGCGTCGCTGTGACCGAGCACCCAAAAACAATTGTCATCGATTTCTCCGCCCCCAATGTCGCAAAACCCATGCATGTCGGGCATATCCGCTCAACGATCATTGGAGACACACTCGCACGCATTGCGCGTTTCATGGGAAACAACGTAATTACGGACAACCATATCGGCGACTGGGGAACACAATTCGGAATGATTCTCTGGGGCTGGAAGCATAAGTTGCAGCCGGATCTGCTCGAAAAAGATCCCATCGCAACCCTGCTGCAAGTCTACAAGGATGTCAATGCTCTCTGCAAAGAACAACCTGACGTGCTCGAAGAATGCAAGACCGAACTCGTCAAACTTCAAAGCGGAGATGACGAAAACCTGGAGATCTGGAAACGCTGCATCCAACTCACAAAAACCGGTCTCGAGAAAATCTATAGCCGGCTCGATATTCACTTCGATTACTGGCTCGGTGAAAGTTTTTACAACGATGCGCTTGCCCCACTCGTGCAGGACCTCGTCAAACGCGGTATCGCACGTGAAAGCGATGGCGCTATCTGCGTTTTCTCCGATGGTTTTCACAAACCTCAGCAGGATCCTTTCCTTGTGTCGAAGGACGGCCAATGGCTCCCGGTTCCGGCCATCATTCGCAAGGCCGACGGCGGCTTTCTGTATGCCACCACCGATCTCGCCACCCTCGATTACCGTATCAGTCACTTCCACGCTGACTCCATCTGGTACGTCGTAGGTGCTGCCCAGGATAAACACTTCAAGCAAGTTTTCGATATCCAACGCATGCGCGGCATAACCGGTGATTTCCGCCATGTCGCCTTCGGCTCTATTCTCGGGAAAGACCGCCGTCCCTTCAAAACCCGCGATGGCGAAACAGTGAGCCTCCAGGATGTCATCGACGAAGCTATTGAGCGAGCGGGACGTGTTGTGCGCGAGAAAAACCCGACCCTTCCTCTGGAAGAACAGGAGAGTATCGCCCAAGCCGTCGGCATCGGTGCTATCAAGTTCGCTGAACTCTCCCAAAATCGCTTGAGCGATTATATCTTCGACTGGGATAAGATGCTTGCCCTCACCGGGGACACCGCCCCTTACCTCCAGAATTCCTTCGTTCGCATTTGCTCCATCTTCCGTAAAACGGATACTAATTTTGAATCAATTTTCACCGAAACGCCACCTGTTCTCCGACATGAGGCAGAACTGCAACTTGCAAGATTTCTCGTGCGTTTCGCTGAAATTGTACCGGCCATCCTCGATGACTGCCGCCCGAATCTCCTCGCTTCTTACCTCTACGACCTCGCACGCTCATTCCACAGCTTCTATGAAGCTTGCCCGGTTCTCCGCAGCGAGGAATCTGAACGAGAAAGTCGTCTTGTCCTCTGCGCTCTCACCGCCCGTGTCCTCAAACAGGGAATGAATCTGCTCGGTATCACACTGCCGGAAAGGATGTGATTTTTTGTTTCACGTGGAACAAAAATTACCCTGATTTTACCATACGAGAAACCCATCCCGCAGACTATCCCTTCTCGTTCGCTTTTTTCAGAGCAAACGAAGATGAAGGAAGGATACGAAAGCGGAATGGGTGGATTATCTCGTTGCCGGAAAGGGCAGGGGATTCAAGTATGGTCGGTAAATCAGAAATCAAGGCATACTCCCACGCGCACACAATGGAAAAGCTGAGAGCGGGTGCTGATTCCATCATCACCACCGATGCCGGGTTCAGCTGTCGATCCGAAAAATTGGTAAGCAACGTACACATCGAAGTGTCGCGTAAGGTCAAAGCGCAAACCGGCCTCAGCAGAGTAGGCAAAGCCATATTCTGAACCATGGTAGCGTTGGCGACCAAATATGTCATCCCATGTTTTGACCTTCACGCTTTCATTGATCACACCGGCGTTCACACCAATAAAACCGGAGGTATATTCACCCATACGGTGAGTGAAGCGATAGCCGGGCATGAGATAAAAATTATTCATGCGGGCGTCAAGCTTTGTACCATCATCAAAATAAGTTTCGGAATCAGATCCGGTAGCAAAACCAAAGCGCAGATTGAACGAAGAGTTATCGTTGACCTTGTATACACCGGTGAGATCGACGCCGAGAGTATCAACACGCGGTGTATCAAATCCATCGGCTTTGATGATATCGCGCGCAGCGAAGTTATAGCCCACGGCCAATTCCATGGAATAGGGATTAGCAGGTTCTACAACAGTATATGTACCAGCCATAGCAGGCATGGCAAGGGCAGCCAAAGCGAACAATGCTTTTTTCATGGTTGTTTTTTCTCGTTGTTTTTTTGTCCGTGAGCTGCAAAACATCTTGCAGTCAAGGTTACGCGGATTGTACCCGTAACAAATTCAATTTGTCAAGAGACCTTAATCTAATAATTAATTATTATCTATCAATATGTTAGATAGTATTTTCAGGTAAACTGAACGACGGAGCGGAAGTAAGCGAAAACTCGGGTGAAGAAGCGAAGCACAGGCAAGAAATCCGGCCGGAACGCTTTCGAAATGATCTGAGACAACGCCAGAGCTTTGCAATCAGGAAAGCCCTTTCGACCAGCCACCGGCTGTGTTTCAAATCTCCTGCTTGACAAGGGAGAGGAATGGATGGTACCCTGAGGACACGATGAGGAGCATTTTCAAAGCAGTCATTGCTTTCCTGCTCATGCTGTGCAGTTCCTGTGCGTACGTACAGACCCACAAAAACGTGGAAGAAATAGGGAGCTACTACACGGGACATTTGCTCAGCGGAAGCGGAATGGAACTCGTGAGGAGCGAAGGACAGTGGTACATCGGCGCAAATGCAGCCAGATTTCAATTGAAATACCCAATAGTATACGACTCAGTCTTTCGAAAACAGGGAAATTATCCATCTTTTGTCCAGATCAGGTCGACAGAGGGATTAGAATACCATCCGATCCCTTCCTACGTCGCCGATGTTCTTCAAACTCCCGGCGGGTATTTTGATATGCAGGGTTTGGCCCAGGAAATAGTAAAAACACCCGGTGTATGGAAAAAATCCCTGGAGAACAAGCAGCGCTATCCTATTCGTGCTGACTTGTCATCAAAACCTTTCCAAATGGAAGAATGCCGTGTACCCCGGGAGAAAAAAGCTCTCTCCCTCATTCTCGGAAAACTCGACCTCATCGCCATTGATATTCCCGGGACTCTTCTCTACAACGTTGCTATCCCCTTCATGGCGCCCTTCGTTTTTTTCTATGAATTTTATCATGAAGATTGAATATCAATACTTAATAAAATTATTTACAAGATGTGAATAACCCTGTGAATAAGTTGTTAATGACCGGTGTAAGTGAGAAGCTATGCCCTGCTATTCTCTTATTATTCACAGTATATTCCCAACTCCTTTTTACAGTAAAACGGGACTCATCAATCAAGAGGAAGACTTATTCACCTCATTCGTCCTCCATAAGAATAAGAGATAAAGAATTCTTTTAAATTTTAATCACCCCACCCAAATTCCTCCATGAAATCATCCCCTGAAACAAACGCAGATCGGGCGTTTCTGGATGAAGCCCGCGTGCTACAAGCTTTGGAGCTGGCACATCTCGGATTGGGAATGACAAGTCCGAATCCTCCCGTCGGCGCTGTCATTTACAAAGGAGATAAGTTCCTGGGTGGTGGTTATCATCACAGGGCAGGGGAACCTCACGCAGAACGCATGGCGCTGGTCAATGCTCTGGAGAGGGGACATGGCGCTGATCTCAATGGTGCCACGATCTATGTTACTCTGGAACCCTGCTCAAGTTACGGGAAAACGCCGCCTTGCACCCGGGGAATCATTGATGCCGGGATCAGACGAGTAGTTTACGGATTGGTTGACCCCGATGAACGCCACAGGGGGCGCGCAGATGCTCTTTTGAAGACAGAGGGGATAGAAGTACAGGGTGGGGTAGCAGAAAAAGCCTGTCGGGCATTTCTAAGGCCCTGGTTACATACCGTTCGTACAGGATGTCCCTGGGTGATTGCCAAGATGGGGGCCACGTTGGACGGTAGAATTGTGAGGTGGGGAAACCAGCATCGAGTCAGTGGAAGAGAGGCATTGGAATATGTTCACCGTCTGAGGTTGCAAAGTGATGCCATTCTGGTGGGCGGTCGGACGGTAAGAACAGATAATCCGCAGTTGACCATACGATTTGGAGTGGAAATACCGGAGGGTAAAAAACAACCATGGAGAGTTGTCCTGACTCAGAGTATGAAAAATTTGCCGCCCGATGCCAGGATTTTTACGGATGAGCATTCGGCGCGCACTCTTGTGTATGAACGAGTCGATGATTTTCAGGGTGTTCTGCATGAACTACATGAGAAATACGGGGTCGTGACACTACTCTTGGAGTGCGGCGGACACCTTTTGCGCGAGTGGTTAGATCGTGATCTCGTGCAGGAATGGGTGCAGATTGTCTCTCCTTACATCGGCGGCGGCAGTGAATTGTTGCTTTCCGGGAATGATTTGAAGATTGAGAGGCAACTTTTTGATGCTCAAATTCAAAAATTCGGCAATGATTTTGTGATCAGAGGATTGTTGAACAAAGAATTATAGAGAGGCAATCATGTGCCGCGCTTCGAGAAGTTTTTCCTCAGGTTTCTTTTTCTGAAGTTGAGGAAAACGATTCATGAAGAGGATGTAATCCCCATTTCTGGTGAGCATGAGACGCTGTCCTCGAATTTCCACGAGTGAAATACGTTTCTCCGATGCCACGATCTTGATTTTTTGCACGTTCAACAAGTTGTTTACCTCAGCCGGAAGAATTCCATATTGATCGCGCCAATTACGTTCTATTTCATCAATATACGATAAATTATCAGCCTGAGCAAGCATGGAATAACACTCCATTCTTGCACGCGTTGAACTCACGTAAGAGAAGGGGATGAATGCGCCGATGACCTCCTCCTTGTTCACAAGGGTGGCGCGGAGAGCCTCACTCAGACACAGAAAATCAGCTTTTACCTGGGCATCAATACGTTGGTTAGGATTTAGACCACGTAATTTTTCAATACTCTGTCGCAGAAGCTGGCAGTAGAGATCAAAACCGATAGCAGCGATATGACCGCTCTGCTGGGTACCGAGAAGATTACCGGCGCCGCGAATTTCCAAATCTCGCATGGCAATTTTGAATCCACTGCCGAGAGCCGTGTACTGTTTGATGGCAGCAACGCGTTTTTGAGCGTCTCCGGTGCAAAGCTCGCCCGGTGGCAAAAGGAGAAAGGCGTAGGCGTGCTGGTTGCTGCGTCCTACCCGACCCCGCAGTTGATATAAGTCCGCCAGCCCGAAACGATCGGCTCTGTCGATGATCATAGTGTTGGCATTCGGAATATCAATACCGCTCTCGATAATTGATGTACAGAGCAGGATATCTGCTTTACCCTGAACGAAATCACTCATGATCATCTCCAGCTTTTCCTTATCCATACGCCCATGCGCTATAGCCAGGCGTGCTCCGGGTACCAGTTGGTGGAGCATATGAGCCACCGATTCAATACTTTCGATGCGGTTGTGCAGAAAGAAAACCTGGCCGCCGCGAACCAATTCATTCTCGATAGCTTTTTGTATGAGCTTTTCGTTGTAAGGACATACTACTGTTTGAACAGGAAGACGTGCCGGAGGAGCAGTATTGATGGTGCTCATATCTCGTGCGCCCATGAGAGCCACGTACAATGTGCGCGGAATGGGAGTGGCGGAAAGAGTGAGCATATCCACCATACGAAACTTTCGTTTAAATTGTTCCTTGTGAAGGACTCCAAAACGTTGTTCCTCATCGACGACGACAAGCCCGAGATTCTTGAATGAAATACTTTTTGAGAGCAGGCGGTGCGTACCAATGACTACGTCAACTTCTCCGTTGACCAGTCCCGCAATAATTTTTTTTGCTTTTCCTACAGGTGTCAGACGACTCAGAAGTTCAATGTGTATGGGGTATTCGCTCATGCGTTCCCGAAAGGTACGATAATGTTGGTCTGCCAATACCGTGGTGGGTGCCAATACTGCTGCCTGATGTCCACCCGTCACACATTTGAACACGGCACGCAGAGCTACTTCCGTCTTTCCGAATCCAACATCACCGCAGATCAGGCGATCCATGGGAGTCGGCGATTCCATGTCCTGCTTGGTGCAACGGATGGCTTCCAACTGGTCCGGAGTCTCGCGAAAGGGGAACGAGGCTTCAAATTGCTTCATCCAGGCGCTGTCCGGCGGGTGAGGTATGCGTGTGGTACTCTCACGTTGGGCCTGCACCTCCAACAACTGTGCGGCATAGTCTGCTATGGCGCTCTGTGCGGCGCGACAAGCCCGCTGCCAGCGTGCATCGCCTAATTTATTGAGTTTCGGTTGCTTTCCGCCAAGTCCGATGTATTTAGAAATAAGGTAAGCCTGCCGGATCGGGATTCGCAGGAGAACATTATTCGCGTACTCCAAGTGCAATTCTTCTTCGCCACTCTTCTCATCCCGGACAATGCCGACAAATTTCGCCAGCCCGTGAGCCGCATGGATCACAAAATCGCCCGGTTGAATTTCCTGCAGTGGAACCTGACTCTGCATGGAGCGCAAGCGAGCCGCACGAAGTGCACTGCTGGAGTTTCGTAACACCGTATTGCGTCGACCGAAAAGTTCGGTAGAGCTTAATACTACAAGCTTTGCTGCCGGTACGGAAAAGCCGCTTGGAAGGTCTCCGATGCGTGCTTGTACAGCACTCCAGGCCGTATCTTCTCCGCAAATTTCCTCGAAGCGTTTCTGTTCGCTCTCATGGGGAAAATACATGACGATACGCTGCTTCTCCCGTCGCCAACGCAGGAGGTTGGTACGCACGAACTGGCGTCGCGCTTCCTGCATCACAAAATCTCCGGTATCGAAAGCCCCCAATGGCGTGGGGAAAAAACTCAGAGAATCGTCATCAATGGTTTGTCGCAGTTCTTCCGGGAGCGTTTCATCCGAAAAAGGAGGAATTTCATGCACAACCACATCGCCCTCTACCCCGCTTCCCGGCAGGGCGATCACATGATGCTCCGGCAGGATGAGGTCACGCAGTAGGATTTGATCATCAGGTTCACTGAAAAGAAGTCGCGCTGACTCGACCCGCCGGATTGAAAGCTGGGAGTCGACGTCAAATTCGCGAATGCTCTCTATCTCGTTGCCAAAGTACTCAATGCGCAGTGGATTTCTGCTCTGGATCGCGAAGACATCAATAATGCCCCCGCGGCGGCTCCACTGGTTACGCGCCACGACTCTGTCTTCTTGTTCAAAGCCATACGCATTCAGTAGCTCGACCAAATCTTCCGGCGGCATGTCATCCATCCCTATCCGCAGATCAATTTCATCCCGTTTTTTGTCAGAAAAAAGCGGAACCCGGTCCTGCAAACTCTCTGCACATACGATAATTATGCGACTATTTTGCGATTGACGGGAGATGGTGTAAAGAGCTTCCAACCTTTCTGCCGCACTATCGGGATCTGCCAGGCTTTGCTCCACTTGCCATTCCTGCCGCGGCATATAAATACAGGGCAGGGGGGTCCATAATTTGATTTCTGCAGCGATGCGTTCCTGCACAGGTTGAGAATCCGCCACCACCCACAACTGTTGTGAATTTTTCTGCCAATGAGCAAGATGATTCGCAAGAAGTCCCACAAGGAAAGCATAAGCTGCGGGACACGTAGAAGGGAATACAAGAGGCGACATCGCCGACCCCGATGCACAAAACTTCTCAAGCTCCCGTGCAAAGGCTGGGGAGTGTGCTACGACTTCTGTAAGTGCCCTGGCGATGGCTCGTCGAGTCTATCAACTCCGCGCTGTATTGTCAATAATCACTAATAACCTGACAGGGCAAATGCAACAGGAAATGCGTTTGCCGAAGCACAAAGTCCTCCTTGCCGGGCGGCGCTTTCCTGCCGCTCAACAGTCGAATGACGTTCTTTCGATTCTTGTAACCGGCAGATTGCATGATAGAAGCAATAATCCTTGCTTCCTTGTATCGAGAGACCAGCGAGGCATATTTTTCTCTCCGGACAGAAAGTAACTCTATTCTTGCTTGTTTGTTCATCTTAAGTGACATATGCTTGATATTGAGCCTTAATTTTTGAGGCATCAAGCTTTCAGGAAATTCTCTTTTCCCGTTTTTGGCGACCCTTCGGTGACTTTATTTTTGAGGCAATGCGAGGCAATGCGGCTTGTAATGTCTCGAGAGAAAAAGCTTGACCTGCCGGAGATTTCGTCCTATACTCTGCCGCGTGCGAGTTCCGGTCTGTTTTAGGATTGGGGCGGGTCGGGGACCCGCTCCTTTTTTATCGCCTCCGGAGTTATGCACAACATGACTCCTCTCAAAACATCTGCCATGGCTACCACAGATATCACCGCCCTAATCGAGTTCTACGTACGCGAGCGTGACTTGTCCCGCGAGCGTGTCCTGCAAGCACTGGAGGCATCCTTCCTCACGGCTTACGCCAAGATGGTGCCCGGATCAGACAAGATGCACAACTTGCGCGCGAACGTGAATGCGCAGCGTGGCACAGTTCGGATCAAGGCGGATATGACAGTGGTCCCGGACGACGAATTCCTGGACCCCTACAGCGAGATCAGGCTTTCTCTGGCGCGGCAGTTGGCATCTGCCAAAGGAAAAGATGTGCAGCCGGGCGATGAAATTACCGTGAATGTGACTCCTAAAGATTTTGGGCGCATTGCCGTGCAAACGGCGCGCCAGACGATGCAGCAACGCATCCGCCGGGCAGAACAGGAAATGCTTGCCGAGGCATTTCGCGACCGTGTTGGGGAGGTCATTACCGGCACAGTGAAGCGCTATGATAAGGGTGATGTGATCATTGAAGTGGAGAAGTTTGAGGCGCTGCTGCCTTCTCGCCAGCGCATTCCCGGCGAGGAATACAATGCCGGCGATAAGTTGCGTTTCTACGTGGTGGAAGTACGGGATGGATCCAGGGGCAACGAACTGATTTTGTCGAGAAGTCATCCGAATCTTGTGCGTCGTCTCTTTGAAGGGGAGGTGATTGAGATCGCCGAGCATTCCGTGGAGATTGTGAATGTAGTTCGTGAAGCCGGTTATCGTACCAAACTTGTGGTGCGCAGCAACGACCCGAACGTCGATCCGATCGGTGCCTGTGTTGGCATTCGCGGTTCCCGCGTGAAAAATGTGGTCAACGAACTCAACCACGAGAAAGTGGACATTCTGGAGTACACGGAAGACAAGAGCGTCATGGTGCGCGAATCTCTTTCGCCTATCGATCCTGTAAAGATCGATGTGGATAACGATGCACGTGTGGTGACGGTGTACGTGGAGGACGATCGCGCCGCGGCCAAGGCCAAAGGCAAACGTGGACAGAATGTGCGGCTCACTGCCCGCCTGATTTCAACTCAGGAGGAACGCTGGGATGTACGCGTTGAGCCGCGCGATAACCAGACCAATGTTCAGCAACAGGCGCAGGAAGGCGCCAGTGAGCTTGCTCAACAGTTGCATATTTCTGCTGAACTCGCTACGGCGATGGTTGCCGCCGGTTTTACCACGGTGGAAGGCATTGCTGCGTACGGTCAGAAAGAAGATCTGGTGGAGGCTCTGGGAATTTCCGCAGAACAGGCGGAGGAGATTATCACCGCTGCTCAATCAATTTAACACGTAATCAACATGCCTATGCCGGGAGAAAAAAAGAAAGAAGTGCTCGACCTGCTGGGGGGCAGGAAGAAAAAAGCCGCCGCTGCACCGGCGCCGGAACCTGCGAAGACCCGGGAACCTAAGAAGGCCGCGCTGGATCTGCTCACGCCGCAACGCCGCAAAAAGAACCCGGTGGTCGACAGTCCCACGCCTCCGCCTGCAGCCGAGACTCCCCCCGCTTCTGCCACGTCTGTTGAAGTAAAGGATCAGGTGGTTTCTGCGCCGCCGGTAGAGAAGGTTGCGCCGGCGCCTTCGGCAGAGTCTGCCGCCTTGCAGGCGCAGCCCGTTGGCAGCACGATCAATGTGAAAGTTCCGGTACCGGTGGCCGATTTGGCGGCTCTCATGGGGCTCAAGCCCTTCAAACTGCTTGGCGAGCTGGTACGCATGGGCGTGTTTGCCAACCCAGCCACCCTTCTGGATAGCGACCAGGTGGCAGCTCTTTGCGAAAAACACGGGTTTGTTTATGAACGCGTGAAACGTGAAAAGGGCGCGGGAGTCAAAGCTCCGACAGAGGAGGTGCGTGAGCCGGAAGCCGTCGCTCCCGAAGCTGAACCTGAAGATGTCCTCAAAACCCGCACTCCCATCATCACGGTGATGGGTCATGTGGACCACGGTAAAACATCGCTCCTTGACTACATTCGCCGCACAAAGGTAGTAGCCGGTGAGGCCGGTGGCATCACTCAGCATATTGGCGCCTACAGTGTGCAGCACGGTGAGCACGTTATCACCTTCATCGACACGCCGGGACACGCCATTTTTACCGAGATGCGGGCTCGTGGTGCGGACGTGACTGACATTGTCGTGCTCGTTGTGGCGGCAAATGACGGTATCATGCCGCAGACAAAGGAGGCCATCATGCACGCGAAGGCGGCGGGTAAAACCATTGTAGTGGCGGTGAACAAGTGTGATCTTCCTTCGGCGGATCCCGTTCGAGTGCGTACGCAGTTGATGGAGGAGGGACTGGTGCCCACAGATTTCGGAGGACAGGTGGAGTGTGTGGATGTTTCCGCCGTTACAGGGCAGGGCATTGATGATCTTTTGGAGCTGCTTTGTCTGCAGGCAGAAGTACTGGAGCTGCGTGCCAATCCGCGAGCCAACTGCCGTGCCTCCATCATTGAGGCTCGTGTGGAGCAGGGCAAGGGAAGCTCTGCTACGGTCATCGTGCAGAGCGGCACACTCAAAGTCGGCATGCCCTTCATATGTGGTCCTTTTGCCGGCAAGGTGAAAACTCTCGTGAACGACCGCGGCGAGAACATCAAACGCGTTTCTCCCGGTATGCCGGCGGAGGTCTCCGGGTTCCTGGAGACGCCGAACGTCGGCGACGAACTCGTGGAGATGGAGAACGAGAGAAAGGCGCGTAAACTCTCCGAGGAACGGCAGGAGGAGTTGCGGCGTGAGCGACTGGCCATTCCAAAACGGTCACGCATGGAAGATGTGCTTGCCATGGTGAGCGATGGCGCCCAGAAAGCCGTGCTGCGCCTTTTGTTGAAGGCGGATGTCCAGGGATCTGTGGAGGCCATCAAGAAAGCTATTTCTGACATCAAGAGTGAGAAAGTGGAGTGTGAGTTTATCGGCGCCGCAGCCGGCCCCGTGTCGGAGAGTGACGTTCTGCTTGCCTCATCTTCTGATGCGGTGATTCTCGGTTTTAACGTGAAGGTGGAGACCAATGCCGTGCGCGCTGTGAAGCGCGAGGGCGTGCAGGTGAAAATCTTTTCCATTGTCTACGAACTCATCGACCAGGTGAAGGACGCCATGCTCGGTCTGCTGGAGCCGGAGACTCGTGAGACGGTGCTCGGTCATGCCGAGATCAAACAGATCTATAAATTGAACAAGGGCAAGGCAGCGGGGTCTTATGTATCGGACGGCAAGATGCTGCGCACTGCTGAGGCCCGTGTGTTACGGGATGGTCAGGTGGTCTTTGATGGACGCATGTCCACCCTTCGCCGCTTCAAGGACGAAGTGGAGGAGGTGAAGAGTGGTCTGGAGTGCGGTATTCGTCTGGCTGACTACGACGACTATGAAGAGGGCGATATCATCGAATGCTATTCGCTCGAAAAGATCAAGCAAACACTCTGATACTTCTCATCTATGGCTGCTCACCGCTTAGACAAAGTGAATGAACTGCTCAAGCGGGAAATAGGGGCTTTTGTGCAGCGGGAATTTGAGTGGCCCGGCACCATCGTTTCCATTCTGGATGTCGAAGTGACGGATGACTTGCGCGAAGCCCGCGTTTGGGTCGGCGCGGTGGGAAGGATGTCTGCCGTTGCAGTGGTGGATTTTCTGAGTCGTCGGCGCGGAGCGATCCAGAGCGCCGTAAGTCGGCGCGTGGTGTTACGTCATACACCGCGTCTGACTTTTCGGCACGACGATTCTGCGCGGCGTGGGGTGGAGATCGTCAACCTGCTGGATGATATTGAACAAAATCTTCCGAAGGCTCCTCCTCTCCCGGAGGGGGAGAGTGATCCGGAGCTTCCGTGAGTCTTACATCATCACCCACCTGAAAACGACATCATCTCATGGCGGGCAAACTCAACATACGACGAGTCGGGTCCCTCCTGCCGACACTCTGTCTGCTGGTAGTTACGGCGATAGGTGTTGTCATCGCGTGGCTCGGCACGCGCGGGTTTCCGGAGTTTCTTCTGCGTTATGCTGAAGAGCGGGCTGCCGAGCAGGGTGTCTATCTGAAGCTTGAAAGTGCGCGCGCCGATATGGTGCAGGGTCCGGCTCTCCGCGTGGAGGGCATCGCGATCTACCCGGATGCCGAGGGTCAGAAGGCTCCCCTTGCGACTGTGCAGCGTGTCACAGTCGGATTGAATTTTTCCCGTCTTCTGCGGGGTGAAATTTGGCCGAGCATCCTGCGGGTTGAGGGTGGTGATATCCGAATTCCACTGGGAGAAAAAGCCGGGGAGCGCGATTTCCATGTGAGTGATTTGAAGCTGCTTGGTAATGGCTATGGAGATGCGCTGCGGCTCACGAATGGAACGCTTCAAGTGCAGGGTATTCCTGTCACCGTGAGCGGCAGCGTATCGCGCAAAATGCTTCTTCAGTTTCCCCGGAGAGACCAGCCAAAAAGCACGAAAAAGGCAGATTTTAAGCAGCTTTCCGGCGAGCGCCGGGAGTTGCTTGATCGGATTGTCACCACAATTGAAGAACAACACTGGAATGCGGAGGAAACGCCTTCGCTCGACCTGCGTATCAACGGGGAGGATGAATGGCGCATCTCCGTGCGCGGTAGAATTCCCAGCTATGACAGCGGACCTTTCCTCTTTCGCGATACGGAGGTCGACGTCGAATATGCTCACGAAACGGTTACCATTAATTCGCTGAAATTTCGTACGGTGGAGCCTGATTCTTCCGCTTCGTTGCAGGGATCGTATTCTATCGGTGATCGTCACCTCTCTTTCCACATGCGCAGCAATGCCGCCCTGCTGGCCATGATGCAGCGCTTCGGCGGAGAGGAGGCGCATGTCTTCCTCAGCAAGTTCTCCCACACTCCGGAGAATCCGCCTCACGTCAACTTAGAGGGAGATGTGGTTTTTGAGGAAAATTTCTCCTTGAGCAGTGCGCGTCTACGCGGACGTGTTGAGCAGAAGCAGTTGAAAGTTGGCAGCTCCCTTGTAGAGGAACTTTACCTTTCGTTCTTCTACAACAACGGCGATTACAACATCGACCGCCTTGAACTCAAGCTCCCGGATGGTTCGTTGCAGGTGCAGGCAACCGCAAAAGGCGGCGAGGGACAGGCCCAGATTGCTGCGGATCTTCAGGTGCAGCGGGTGTTTTCTCTCCTGCGGGATCTGGCAGGCCTGGAGCCCGACCTTCCGGAAGGCCTCGTACTCGACGACCGTGTAAAACTGCAGGTGCACGCGCGGCTGGATGCCCCCACCTTTAAGCCCGGCGGCACGGAATGGCAGGATTTTGTGCCGACCTTCCACATGCTCGGGTTGAAGCTTAACACGAAGAGCTTGTCATACCTCGGTCATCACCTCGAGGAGCCGTATTTGGAGTTACACCTGGAGGGTGTGGAAAATCTGACTAGCAATGATCCCGGGTCAATGCGGCAGATACGGCTCACACTTCGCGCGCAACAGGCCGATCTCCCCGTACGGCAAGGAGATGTTCCATCCTGGCAAATCAGCGAGCCCGTTCTCGAGGTGGTTTTGCACGGTTCCTCCCTCACCTCTGCCGGTCTGCCGAAGCAGGTGAAGATGGCGCAGGCTGAATTAAAGGCAGCAGCGGCTGTCACCGGGATTTCGCCGGCTGCGCAAACCGTCTCTGCTGCGCCGACGGAAAAAGAGATGGAGGGAAATGGGACAGAAGGACCGGAGGAAAAAGTGACGCAAGTTTCCGCTCCCTTCTCTGCGAATGCACTTCGAGTCAACTTCGTATCGCAGGATGTGCAGTTCAATGAAAATGGTATTCTGATTTCTGCCGCATCCGCTGCTCTTGTCGCGCAGGTGCAGGATGTTGTGCACGGAGACTGGAAGGCGCAGTCCGTTGAACTCACGCTCGATGATGTGGAAGGACTCAGGCTGTCTCCTGCGGATGGGAAATTTTTCTCGTCGGCTCATCTGCAGACCGGATTGCACGGTTTGCTTCGCGATGGGGTTGCTCTCGGCGAAGCGTCTGTTGACATTCGCCTGCAAGAACAAACCGGGGGGCACGTCAATCTTTCCTTCACCCCCGCACAATCAGATGCTGTTCCTGCTTCTCTGGGAGCCGTGGCAGATTGGAGCAATCCTCAGGAAATCGTCCTGCGCGATGTGCAACTGCGCGCGCCGGGTGACGTGCTTGCTCTCGTGCCGGGTCTGCTCCAAACTGAAATTGAGGATCTGCAGATGCCGCAGGAACTTACAGCGCGAGGATCTGCCACACTGGATGCGAATTTGCGCCTTCTGCAGGCAAATGCCGAGTTGCAGGCGCCGGGGCTCATTCGTACCCCGCACCGCCGGAAGGTTTTTCTTGGGAGACAGATTCCTCTGGATGTGGCGGCGGTCATTCGTGCTCAGCGATCAACGGATGATCAGATCGCCTTCAATGTGCATCTGGATGTCACGCATGAAACCGGAAAGTTCAATGCCGATATCCGTGGCAGCACCACCGGAAAATTTCGCGTGACGGGCACTAACACCATTCGTCCCGATATTGTAGATGCGCTCATCGACAATGAAGACGCTCACTCCATTATCCGTGATTTTCGTTTCAACGGCGCTTCCCGTTCCACCATCACGGACATCGCGGTGGATGTCGATCTGAGTTCGGGAACCGCTGTGGATTCCTACTGCCGCGTCAATTTGGAGAATGCGGAATACCTCCTTTCGGTGATTGAAGACACGCCGGATGGAGGTGAGCGTCTGCGCCGCGATCTGGGCAGCAATCCTTACACCAAGGTTAATCGCGCTTCCTGTGCTGTCATAGCCCACGTGCGGCTCGGCTGCCGGAAGGAGGATGGCACACCGATACCGGATGAAACAGTCATCACCATTCGGGATCCTTTGCTGGTGTACGACAACGCGCCGTGGTTGAGCAAAAATAAGATTAAGCAAGGGGTGCGTGAGACTCGTCTCAGCGGGCAGGCGGTGGTGATCGATGTGGAGCACAGCTTTGTAGAGCTCCGGCAGATCAGTGGAACCGTGTACCCCGCCTATTCGCTGGGCATGTTCTTCGCGGATCTCTACGGCTTTTTGGAAGATATCCACCTGTCGCGGCCTGCCACGGTAGAGACGACGTATTGCCTCTTTCCGATTTACGATGATTGCAAGGAGTCGATGCGTGGGACCATCCGCGTGAAAGCTCCCCAGGGCGCTTTTTTCCACTTTCTCGGCACGGAGATTCCCATGGACGATTTTTCCGGCTTCATCTCCCTGTCGGACTCCGCTGTGCTGCTGGATCGCTTGAATGCTCGCACCTGGGATGGGGTTTTAAACGGTAGTGTGCGTATTCTTACTTCCGGGCATCACACAGGCTTTGATGGCTATGTCCGCGCCCAGTGTATGAATTTGAAGAACATTGCCGCAGCTTATGACAGCAAGCAGGCTCCGGCTCTTTGCAACGGGGAAATCCGTTTCAATTCTCCCAGCCCGGATCTCGATAAAATCCGTGCCTATGGCAACCTGCATATTAAGGATGGGGATCTTATATCCCTGAGCATTTTCCGTCCTGTCGGCTCCCTGATCACTGATCTGCCGAAGCATTTTGAACGCATGGAGCAGGAGGCTCGCACGAAAATGGGCAAGCCGGAAAAGAAGCCTGGGTTCCTTTCGCGGATGATCAGTTCTGTTTTCAAAAAACTGGGCAGCATCGTCGGTAAAACCGGTGGCAGTATCGGCAATACGGCCGGCAGAATTCCCGGCATGAACCACCTCATCGCCTACAACCTGCAGGAAGCTCGTGCCAACTTCCATATCACCAACGGGTGGATCTACACGAAAGACATGATCGCCAGCGGAAGTAATCTGGATGTGAAACTTGTCGCGGGCATCGACCTGGATACCATGGAAATTTCCGGTCACCTCTGGCCGAGCATCTCAAGTCTGCCTACGGTCATTCTTTCTCCGCTGACTATTCTTTCGGATTTCATGATGGATGTCGTCCTGTACGGTCAGGCAAGCGATCCGAAATGGCGTATCGCACTGGATCGTCGCTTGCGTGACCGGAACATGTCCGCTTCTCAAGGGGCGACCGGCGACGGCGAAAAAGCAGAGAAGGGGGCATCCGGGGACAAACGCCCTCATCAGGAGTGAAAACACCCCGGAAAATTTGCTCTGCAAGATTACAAGTGTTGAATCATGAGTCCTCTCCGCCGAAAATGACGTGAGGAAAACTCGCTTTTTTGATAGGGAAAAATCAGGTTCTGCCCAGGGCAAACGCATCTCCTAATGCGTTTGTTCTGAGGTTCTTCCGAGCAATTTGCACGCGTACAGGTCATCACGTAGTTCCCGTACATCGTCCGGCGAAAAGAGATGCGAGCTGATTTCGATTTTTTTCCCGGGGAAAACGAAAAGGAGGGAGCAATGTTGAATGCCTTTGACGTCAAATTCTGAGAGTTCGACCCGCTGCAGGAGAGGCCAGCGAAGGAAGAGATGAAAAAACCAGATGCGGCATAAGATACCTTCCCTGAGCAATTCTATGTGCAGTGTGGTGTAGAAACTACCCCAGAGCAGGGTGATGACTGCGCACGCAGAAGCGGCAAGTTGTTGCCAGAATTCAGGGAGGCGTCCGGAAATGAAGGCGTATGCTGCCGCGGCGGTGACGGAGAGCATCATGCCAAAATAGAGCCGGCGGTTTACACAGCGAAAGGAACGGTAGGGGGGAACAGTGCTCATCACGCGGGAAAATGACAGAAACAAAGAGCGATGAAATCAGTCCTTTAAGGTAGATTGAGAAGAGGGCTGTGGAATATCCGTGTAATCGCCGCCCGGACGATACTTGACGTCATCGGGTCGTACGGTGCCGCCCCGGCTGTAATCCTCCACCGCGCGGGAAATATATACCGGCATACCCACGACACTGTACTCATACAGCTTGCGTGCCGTGGCAAATGGCGTACGAATGCAGCCGTGGGAAAGACGTCGCCCGGGTACGACTCTGCCGCCGTGGATGCCGACGCCGTCCCAGGTAAGGCGATGCCAGCATGGCATGGAGGCTGGACGGAAGGTGGCACTGCCGGGATGAGAAGCATTCAGATCGGCATTGGAATCGATAACACGCCCCTTCGAGTTGATCCACTTTCCATAACGGGCGGAATGGTGACTACGACTTTTTTCCATGATGCGGAAGACGCCGGTGGGGGTTTCGTGACCATCCGTGCCCGTAGAGACCGGCCAATCGAAGGCAACTCTCCCAAGAACATAGAGCCGCGCCCGCTGCTGAGGTAAACAGATAATGATTTTCGCGTTGGTTGCGGTGATCCGGCTCAGGAGGTCGTCGTTGGAGTAGACGCGGGCGGTCATGGGATAGTCTTTTTCCGCGACGAAATGCTCATAGCTTCCTGCAGGGAATGGGTTCGTGTAGCCCGCGCGTTTTTTCCCCTGCATTTGCAGAGGGTCCATTCCCTGCGTGTCTACTGCCATGGGCAGCAGCTCATCTTCTTCCGTCACTATGTCAACTTGCTGCTCCGTTTTTTGCACGCGTGGAGCTGCCGGTTGAAGCCCTGCCGTTTGCGGAGAACGAGAGCATGCCCCAAGCAGGAGAAAAATACAGCCGCAACAGGCAACGCGCATGGGACTCAGGAGCGTCGTATCCATGAAAAAAAGCGTGAAGAGAAAACACCCCTCAGCGTGCGGTCGGCAGACGCAGTACCTGTCCCGCGCGGATTCTGTTTGCCTGGTCAGCGCTCATGCCGTTTGCGTTCAGAATCGCCCGCACAGTAGTGTGGTGGCGAGCCGCGATGCTTCCGAGAGTCTCGCCGGGTTTTACCTTGTAGGTGGCGTGTGCAGCAGAGCCGACTCGAGCGGAAGCAGCGGCGTCAACGTGTTTCCCGACAGCCGGCAGGGACAGCTTTTGCCCCGGCTTTATCACAGCATTGGGGGTGAGTCCATTGGCGTTGCAGAGAGCGGCGAGTGTGACGCCGTGCTTGCGGGCAATAGCGGAAAGAGTGTCGCCACTCTGCACCTGTATGCTGCCGCCGGAAGAGGAGCCGGGCGAGACAGACGATGCCGGCGTTGCGCTCTCAGGCGCGGTGGAAGGGGAGGTCACTCCGTTGCTCTTTTCCACCTCCACCTGGTCCTCCTGCGGGGAGCGAACAGAATCCGAAACGAAGGAAACGTTTTTCTTGAGAAAATGGCAGGAAGAGAGTCCCACCGCGCAGCCGAGAGCTACGCCGGCAACAGTTGCGAGTTGAAACAATCTGGCCATAGACTCTTTTTCGGATGGTACACCGGAAGCTCAGCTCAGCGTTTTGCGGGGATGATCAACTTGCGCCCCGGCCGGATCTTGGTGGCCTGGGAAGCACTGATGCCGTTGGCTTTCATGAGGCTTGAGAGCCCCACTCCATATTTCGCGGCAATGCCGGAAAGAGTTTGCCCGGAGGTAACAGTGTGGGTCCTGCCCTTGGAGGAGGATGAGCCCTTCTTCTTCGAGGAAGATTTCTCCGCTTTGTAGCCCTTCGGGGTGTAGCGCACCTTGATTACCTGCCCGGGGTGAATCACGTCCCCTTTGATGCCGGAATCCTTTCGGATCTGTGCCACGGTGGTGCCACTGCGCTTGGCAATCAGAGTCAGGTTGTCACCCGGCCGCACCTTGTACACGATCATGGTGGGTCTCTTCGGCTTCTTGGCGGCAGCCATCTTCTTCTTGCTGCTGCTGCTCGTCTTCTTGCCGCTGCCGACGCTTGTCTTGCCCGCAGAAGTATCGGTGGGTGTCAGCCCTGCATCAGCAGGATGCGGGGTGTCAAATGAGCTCGTGCCCGCGCCGACACTCTCCACAACGGGAGCGTCCTGCCCACTTTCCGCGAGTTTGGGCTGGTTCTGCCGGGTCGAACCGACAGAAGCCGGGGCACTCGTCGGCTCCGGAATTGCATAATCGTTGCGGGAGGCGATTTCCGGGGTGCGGCTGCCGGCTCCTACCTGACCGCCATTGGTGCCGTCATCCTCCAGCAACCAGGGCGGTATTTCACCGTCCGCTACTTCACTCATCGGCAAGGCTGCTTCCGAGCTGTAGCCGTCAGCATCCGTACTTTTGCACGCCGAGAGCGCAAACAAAGCACCAATTCCCAAACATGCGACTTCGCAAAACTTCTTCATACGCCCAGCAGGATACCATATTCGCATTCCCTTAGCAAGCGCGAAGTTCCAAAGCATAGGGTAAACGCATCGGGAAAGGCGTTTGCACGAAGGACGAAGGATGAATTACGAATTACAAGGTTGATAATTAGCGCACTGCACGCGTTTCTGCGGAGCTTTGGCGTAGCCGAATTTTTGGGCACAGGGGTGGGGTGGACAGAAAGATTCAAATAGAAGTACAAATTACGGATTATGAATTATAAAATTGAAAGTTAGCGTATTACGCGGTTCCTTGAATATTGTCATGATTTTTGATACGTATAAACGACAATATCAGGCGACAAGAGCATTTTCTCTGTTGATGGGCTTCTCTCCAATGCGTCTTCGTAATGCCTCAAAAGAAAAAGTCACCGAAGGCCGATGCCTCAAAATAAACGGTCACCCAAGAGCGTAGCATTTTA
>CANRLM010000015.1 GCA_947631435.1 uncultured Akkermansia sp. | reverse complement strand
CCACCTGGTCCCCCCCATCCCCCCTCTCCCACCACTCCACCTCCCACTGGCTAAAAATTTGCTAACCTATCCTGCAAATCCCCCACCCCCCCTCCGCGCGTTACATCTCTTTGCCTTTTCACTCGCCTCATGTGTTCATAGAGCTTTCTCAATGCCTCTTTCAATCCTTGGTTTCTTGTATCGAGTGTCCAGCGAGGCATATTTTCTCTACTCACAGAAAGTAACCCTATTCTTGCTTGCTCACTCATCTTGAGCGACATGCGGTTGATATTACCCTTTCATTTTTGAGGCAATACGGACCCGGCACGACAGGGCGGCGGCACTCGGGCAAAACTCAACGGGCGGCTTCGCGACACGCGCTCGGGAGCGGCACAAGTTGCGGAAGCAGGGTCACGTAATCCTTGCGGTACTTCTCCGACGGCACAAAGAGAAACCCCGGTCTGCGGTTGCGCACCTCATAAGAAGTTGCGCGAAAGACGGGCAACACCTGGTTTGTGCTCGGGTCGTAGGCACTTTCTCCCGTGTACGCTCCGCGCAGGATGTACTCCACGTTTTGATCGCGACCAAAAGTTGCCCCACGTACCGGCGGTTCATACCCCCGATCCGGCGTCCGTACCACGCTTTCATCCATGATCACCAACCGTGCTGTGCGCCAGCTCGCACCCGGGCGCCTCAGATACCCCCAAAAACGCGTAAGCGGTATGTAGTATCGACGTCCGACGTAGTAGTCACCGGCTGCTTCCTGAGCAATTTGCGCCTCACGCTCCGCCACAGCGCGGCAATCACTGAGCATGGTATCGCATTGGCACATCAACAACGCTGCCACCACAACGCTGCACACCTGAAACCAACTTTTCATGAAGCTTGCGTGAACAGGAAAAAGCACGGCAGCCATGGTAGTAGATTCCGCCTCCCCGTGCAAGTCCAAAAATACCCATGGCAGAGCAAACGCATTTGAGAGAAGTCAATCAACAGAGGAAAACCTCAATCGCCCGCAGGACAGAAGGAGCAAGCAGCGATGCGCAACAATCAGCACCCAAAATCTGGCTGCGGTCCCGCTCCGCAAATCCGCGCAAAGCGCCTGACTCCCAACTTCGTACTTCCCTTTGGATTCGTACTCAGGCAAACGCATTTTCAGGTGTCTTTGAACCTCCAGAGTTACAAAGGCGAGGAACCTTTTTGAGTTTACGCGCGTCGTGTCCATCCTTTGGATCCCGGAGAGAGCAAAGCTATGCGAATTGGAATTCCTTAGTACCCTTGCTCGGAAGCCTTATCCTCTTCGATGCTGATTTTGGGAGAGGAGATAGATATGCCGACGTACACGCTTTGGTCTTGAAAGGAGAGGTTCCCTGAGCTACCATGAAATCTGACATGGCTCTGTTCCGCAAAATCCCCCCGATGCGTAAGCTCTTCTACTTCCTTTTGGTGGCGGGATTTTTGACATCTGGGCTGTATTTCTACCCTGAAGCACGAACGACGACAGGAGCCTCGACCCGGAAGAAAGTCTTCAAACGCTCTCCTCAGCAGCCGCTGCTCGATGGGTTGATTCTCCTGCGGGCGAAGGAGCTCGTGGAAGCGCCGGTGGTGGATGGTTTTCAGTGGCCCTGCGGGGCGCCGAATGGAGCGATGTTTTACGATGCGCAACCCTTTGGCGCCATGAACCCCCAACGCCACGGATACCACACGGGCAAGGATCTCAACGGCATCGGCGGGCAAAACACCGACCTCGGACTGCCGGTGTATGCCGCGGCGCGCGGACTGGTGGTCTACAGCGGAGAACCCTCGCCGGAATGGGGAAATGTCGTGGTTCTCGCGCACAAGATGCCGGATGGAACCATCATCCAAACGCTCTATGCCCACTTGCAGGATCGGGAAGCACGCGTAGGGCAGCATGTCTGCCGCGGGCAAAAAATCGGCAGCATTGGCACGGCGGGCGGACGCTACGCTGCGCACCTGCATTTTGAGGCAATCCCGTCCCTTTGCATAGAGGCCGGCATGCCGGGCTATCACCCCAGGGGAGTCATGAACCGCATCGACCCCGCAGAACTCATCCGGCAGCACCCCGCGCCGCCCATACCGGATCCCTACCTCGAAATCAGACACCTGCGTTTCCGCGAAGCCGCTCAGCAACAGCAAACCGGCTCCTCTTCCTGAAATCCATTTTCCCTTCCTCCCATGCACAGCAACCGTATCATCGCCCTGCTCTTCATCACCATCCTGCTCGTCGCAGGAATCACCGGACTTTACCGCGGCGCCAGAGAGAAAACGCTACAGACCGCGCCGGCAGTGACAGCCCCTCCGCCCGCAGAGACCTTGCAGCAGCAAACTCCCGCCACGCACACCCAGCAGCCTCCCCAGGCCGAGCCGGCAGATGCCACGCCCGCCTCCACGACCGGTCCGACTCCCGGGGCTCCTGTTGCCCGGGGGACTTCGCAGCCGCGCCCCCACTCGCCGGAAGCCGCCGCAGCTCAGCGCGTGGCGCAGGCGCTGCAGCTGCCGGAGGAGCAGCGCAAAGCCGAGCTGCAAAAACTTGTGCAGGAGGGAACACTCTCCCGGGAAGCCGCTGATCAGCTCGACGCCTGGCAGGGCAGTGGGAAGGAATCTGCTGTGGCAGTAGAAGAGGTCGGCACCGCCCCGGTAAGCGAGGACGGCAGCAAGCAAACCCGCTACCGTCTCACTTCTCCCGAGGCGCAGGAAAGCGTCCTCCTCACCGTATCCACCCCGGCTCAGGGCGGCGCCCCCGGCGTGCAGCACGTGCAGCAGGCGCCGGCGGATAAAACGCAGACCGATGCGCAGAGCGATGCTATCAGCGTGGTGGAGGCTCTCGTGGAATCCCTGCGCAGGGGAGATATGGCAACCGCGCGCCGTCTCACTGCCGGTGGCGAAGTATCGGATGCCACCCTGGCCGGGCTGTGCATCATGTTTGAGGACGGTGATTTCAACCTGCGCAAGCAGCTGCCTATGCGCAATATGTTCAGCAACGAACAGAGCAGCGGCTTCCTCGTGTACCTCTCCCCGCAGGATGGAAAAGGACGCACGCGGCACATAGGCGTGGAACTCACGCGCGACGAGGTCCGCGGATGGGTGGTGCGCGCCGTTGCGCCGGATGATCTGCTGAACCGCTATGAGGAGAGCGGCGCGGCGGAGAGTGGGGTCTTCTTTCCCCTCGTGAAAAACCCACACGGCGGAGACTCGCTCGTTCTCTACTTCGGGTTCGATGATGCCAACCTCAGCCCCCGCTCCGAGCGCCAGCTCAAGATCGTGGCAGAAACCCTGCTCACCGGCACGGGACAAATCACCATCTCCGGGCACACGGATGATGTCGGCTCGGCGGACTACAACCGCGACCTCTCCGCCCGCCGTGCCGAGGCCGTTCGCTCCTCCCTGGTGGCGCACGGCGTGGCGCCGGAGCGTATTGTCACTCAGGCGATGGGCAAATCCCAACCGCGGCGTTATTTCCGCACGGATGACACACGGGAAACCATCCGCACCATTCGCAGTGAAAACCGCCGTGCCGAGATTTACCTCGACTTCTGAGAATAGACCGCCGTGTCCCCTCTCTCTCCAGGATCTTCCTCGCCGCCGAACTTCGCCGCCGAGCTGAATGAGCAGCAGCTCGCAGCCGTGAGCACTGTGGCGCGCCACGCGCTCGTCATCGCCGGGGCAGGAAGCGGCAAAACGCGCACCCTCACCTACCGCGTGGCGTGGCTGCTCAGCCGGGGCGTGCCGGGCTGGCGCATTCTGCTGCTCACCTTCACAAACAAGGCCGCGAAAGAGATGCTGGAACGCGTGCAGTCCCTCGTGGGGGATGAGGCGAGGCACATCATGGGCGGCACCTTCCACTCCGTGGCCAATCGCATCCTGCGGCGTCATGCCGAGCTCATCGGTTTCCGATCCGGCTTCTCCATCCTCGACACGGATGACCAGAAGAGCCTCATGCGCAGTATCGTCAAGCAGCATGTCGGCAAGCGGAGCAAGACCGATCCCTTCCCGAAGGCGGATTTCCTGCTCTCCCTGCACAGCCTCGCCACCAACACCGGGCGCGCCCTGCACGATGTCCTCCTGCAGGAGAGTCCGCAGAACCGTCGCCATGAAGAGACCCTCCGGGAAATTTTTACGGATTACGCGCAGAGGAAACGGGATGCCAACGCGATGGATTTCGATGATCTGCTGGTGAATCTGCAGAGGCTGCTGGAGGAGCATGAGGAGGTGCGCCTCATGATGCAGGAGCGCTTCCTGCATGTGCTGGTGGATGAGTACCAGGATACGAACCCGCTGCAGGACCGGCTCATTTCCCTGCTATGCGGCGGATCTCGCACGAGCCTCATGGTGGTGGGGGATGATGCGCAGAGCATCTATTCCTGGCGCGGGGCGCGCGTGGAGCATATCCTCGAATTCCCGGATCGCTTCCCCGACACCGTGCTCTACAAAATTGAGACGAACTACCGGAGTGTCGCGCCCATCCTCGCCATCTCCGACGCCGCTATCGCGCAGAATGAGCATCGCTTTTCCAAAACTCTGCGCCCCGCGCGGCGGGAGGAGGCGCGTCTCCCCCTCGTTGTGCCCGCGCCGGATAACCGGACAGAGGCGCAATATGTCGCCCTCTCCATCGAGAAGCTCATCGCCTCCGGCATGCGCCCCTGCGACATCGCCGTGCTCTACCGCGCGCACTTCCACAGCCTCGACACGCAGATCGAGCTCACCCGCCGCCATATCCCGTACCGCATCACCAGCGGGCTGCGTTTTTTCGAGCAGGCGCACATCAAGGATGCCGTGGCCTACCTGCGCCTGCTGAGCAACCCTGCCGATGAGTCGTCCTTCCTGCGGATGGTCGCCAGGCTGCCGCGTGTGGGGGATGCAAGCGCCGCCAGACTGCTGCAGGCCTGGAGAACCGCCTGGCTGGCGTACGCCGCCGGGCACGCGGATTATTCTTCCGCCCCCATCCCCTTCTCTGAAATCATGAGCGCGGTGCATCCGCCCGCGGCGGCAAAACCGCAATGGGATTCCTTCCTCGCGACTCTGGAGAGCTTGCGCCCTGCGGACCACGAGCTGTCGCCCTCCGAGATGATCGTGCGCGTGACCGGGGATCTGGAGCCTTTCCTTGCGGCTCAGTATGAGAATGCCGAGGATCGCATTCAGGATCTCGAGCAGCTTGCGCGTTCCATGGAGGACGTGCCGGATCTCGATGACTTCCTTTCGCGCGTCGCCCTGCTCAGTGAAACCGACCGCGCCGCCGATGCCACCGACGGCGAAAACTGCGTCACCCTGAGCACCATCCACCAGGCCAAGGGGCTGGAGTGGCGCGCCGTTTTCCTCATTTTCCTCGGCGAGGGGCTTTTCCCGCACCACCGCAGCATTGCCGGCGGCGACCCCCGCGAGATGGAGGAAGAGACGCGCCTCTTCTACGTCGCGCTCACTCGGGCGCAGGATCTCCTCTTCCTGAGCTACCCGCGCTACAACGGACACAGCTACGACAGCCCCTACTGCCCTCCCTCGCGCTTCCTCACCTCCCTCCCCCCGGAGCTCTACGACGTCGGCGAAGCGTGATTCTTCTGCGATTCACAGGTTCTCCAACGCCTCAAGCAGCCTGGTGTGGATGCCGCCGAAACCGCCGTTGCTCATCACGAGCAGCACATCCCCGGATTGCGCGTGGGCAACGACATGCTGCACGATTTCTTCGATGGAAGCGCCGAGGTGGCAGTCCGTGCCGGAGGCCAGTATCTGCTCCGTGAGCGTCTGCTCGTTCAACCGTTCTTCCGGTTTGAGCTTTTTGAAATTCTCCACCGGTGCGAGCGCCACGAAATCCGCCTTGCTGAGCGCCGTTGCTATTTCTTGCTGGAAAACATTGCGTATCATCGTGTTGCTGCGGGGGTCAAAGAGCACCCAGAGGCGGCTCTGCGGGAAACGCTGGCGCAGCGCGTCGATTGCCTGAGCCACAGCCGTGGGGTGGTGCGCAAAATCATCCACCACCGTCACACCCTTCACCACGCCCCGCACCTCCTGGCGTCGCGCCACCCCCTCAAAGCGCGAGAGCGAGCGGCGAATCTGCTCCGGCGTAAGACCGGCTTTCAGCGCGGCGCAGGCAGCCATCGCCGCGTTGCGAACGTTGAAAACGCCGACCATGGGGATGCCGTAGGGTTCGCCCTGCAGGGAGAAGCTGCACCCTTCCGGTTTCAGCTCAACCTGTTCGATGCGGATATCGGCATCCTCCCCCAGCCCCACGCTCACCATCTTCACCCAGGCCCCGAGTTCCTCCTCCCCCAGCCGCCGCACCTCCCGGCAATTCGGGCAGTCCGCATTCATGAACACCACGCCGTCGCGCGGCACCGTGCGCAGCAGGCGTCGGAAGGATAGCTTGATCTCGTCCACATTGCTGTAAATGTCCGCATGGTCCATTTCAATGTTGTTGATGATCACCACATGCGGCAGATAGTGCAGGAACTTGGAACGCTTGTCGAAGAACGCCGTGTCGTACTCATCCCCTTCCAGCACGCAGTAATCGGAATCCGTGAACCTTCCGCCGCGACCGAGGTTGCGCGCAATCCCGCCGATCATGAAGCTCGGTTCCAGCCCGGCATCCTCCATCAGCCAGGTGAGCATCGATGTCGTTGTCGTTTTCCCGTGCGTCCCCGTCACCACAAAATTCTTCTTCCCCCACAGAAAAAATTCCTTCATCGCCTCCGGCAGACTCATGTAGCGCAATCCACGTTCCAGCACAGCTTCCACCTCCTCATTCCCGCGGCTCATCGCATTGCCGATCACCACTAAATCCACATTTTCAGGGATATTCTCTCCCCTGTAACCCTTATTCACCCTTATCCCCTCTTCCTCCAGAAACGTCGACATCGGTGGGTACACATTCGCATCCGAACCCGTCACCTCATATCCCCGTCGCGCCATCGCCGTCGCTACCGCTCCCATCGCCGTGCCGCAAATGCCTGAAAAGTGAATACGTTTCATCACGCGTAGGTTATACTACACCCCCACTTTTTGCAAGGAAATTGTGGCAAATTTCAAGTTCTTGTTCATTGCAAAATCAAATGCAATACGACGCAGCCACAAAAAGGAACCCAACTGGCTTGTGCTCCCGGCAGACAGGATGAATCGAACGCCACCCCCGGTAATAGCTGATATGATGTCGCCAAAAAGCATCACGATATTCCCTTCTCTACCCCGGAATGATGGAAGCACCCTGCTGAAGATCTGAGATTTGTCAATCCTTGCCCATCTTTTTCTCCAGCTTTGGACAGCCGACAGCGGATCAGCAGACGGTTGAGCAGCGCCTTTTTGTCCGCGCGGATAGCGGCGATGATCGCTTTGTCCAGCAACCGCAAAGCTTCAGAGAAGATGATGGCAAGCGCTAGGTTGATAGCGAACATGATGGGCAGTTTGATGCCCCACTCCAGGCGTATGTACGGGGAGATGAAAAAGATGCAGGAAGAGGAGACTCCCTGACCGGCGTAGTAGAAAATGGCG
Organism: uncultured Akkermansia sp.; assembly: GCA_947631435.1. GTDB lineage: Bacteria > Verrucomicrobiota > Verrucomicrobiia > Verrucomicrobiales > Akkermansiaceae > Akkermansia. The sequence continues at coordinate 32,284 of CANRLM010000015.1, read as the reverse complement.
TTGCGACCGATGTGTTCGAAGAATCGGTTGCGCAGGGAATTATTGGCGAAGAAAATGATGCCTGCCATGGAAAGGCAAGAGGCGGCTATGTACGGAAGTTTGGTGGGGAATTTATTAATTTGCAGGTTATAGACACTGCTGCCCTCGCACAGATAACAGAGGCGGAAAACAATGAAAGCCACGAATGCCAGGAGCAGGGCAAATTTTCTGCGTTTGTGGATCTCCGCCCGGATGATGTGCTGCTGACACCAATAGCCAAACAGGTAACTCGCCACCGGGAAAAGCAACATTTGCAAGTCCACACCAAGGAATCTGTACCCCGCAAAATTCAGCACCCCTCCGAACGCCAGCACGTAGCTGAGTACGATGAGTAAGATGACTTCTGTAAGATACCCCCCCCCCCGTACTCTTAATGATCACCCCGCCTAGGATGATGGTGCAGGCATACACGGGCACAAACCAGTAGGAACCCGCTGCAGCTCCAAAGAGACGGGAGACGCTTAGACCCATGAGAAACAACGGCCGGAGGATTGAGACCCACGTAACTTCTCCATCAACGAGGTTGCATAGGAACCCCAGAAGTACAAAAACCATCGAAAGTTTGAAGAGTTGGGTCAAAATGGCGTCTTTCTGAATGTACGCCCTGGTCACGCCTGCGATGAAGAAAAACGCCGGTACATCCAACAAAAGTGAAATGGATTGCATCGGCATGGGAACGTACGATCGACCTGAATGGAAGCATGTATGAATGAAAACAATGCTCAGGGCACAGATGCCGCGTACCAGATCAATGTAGTGTGCGCGCGGTCTGGTTCCAGACGTGTTTTCGGCTGTGGCTGCAAGGTTTTCTTCTCTTTCAGTGGTTGTAGTATCCGTTTGTTTCATGATAAAAAGTCTTTACTGTAAGTTAAAATGATAACCCCTAGGCAAATGATCGCTATCCCGATGCACTTCTGAAGAGTCAGTGGCTCGTCCAGGAAGAAATAAGCCAAGACAGCGGTAATGATGAATCCGACGCAGGAAAAAGGGTAGGCCAACGATACATTGACCTTGGAAAGAACCACCATCCAGAGAACAAGAGATACGGCGTAGCACAGCATCCCGCCCCAGAGGTAGAGGTTGGAGAAGAAGCTGATGCACATATTCCACAGCTGCTCGAGCTTCAGGGAAACGGAGCCGACTTTGAGCATCCCCTGTCGGACGAATAATTGCGCCAGCGCATTCAACGCCACACTGGATAAAATCAGTAAGATGTTTTTCATGTTTTCTATCTTCCCTATTATGCGACGTTGAGGAAGAGCAACAGAACGTAGCCGACAAAGGTACAGCACGTCAGCAACAGAGCCTTATCCTTGTACAGATTCTCGGTCGGATCCTCCGAACCGTTATACTTGTCCAGAATGTACACGTACCAGAACATCCCGAACACAACAAACACGATGCTGTAGATCATGCGGTGCGTACCCAGATTAGCCTTCGTATTGGTCTCCATGGTCCAGAGGGCGTAGGACATAATCGTGAGAGCCATTGTGACGGCCAGATAAGCATTGAGCATTTCCTTCCCGTACTTTTTGAGTACGGTCCGCGATGCCGTTCCATGCCGAAGCAGCTCGCCCTTGCGCTTCGCAAATCCCAGGAAGAGCGATAAAAACAGGGTCGTCATGAAGATAAAGCTCGAGACCGGCTCATGGATGGCATAGGCGCCGGCATACACCCGCAGCACAAAGCCCACGGCGATCACGAAAACATCCAACAGGACGATGTTTTTCAGCTTCCCGGAATAGAGGACGTTGATGAGCAGATAGAGGCCTATCACTCCCGCAACTTTGATGTCGCCCAGCAGGATTAAAACAGATGTTCCTCCCAACAGTAGGAATAAGGTCGCCGCCAACCCCTTCTTCACCGAGATGACACCGCTGGCTATCGGGCGATATTTCTTTTGAGGGTGCAGCGCATCCTTTTCCCGGTCCTGAATATCGTTGACGATGTAGTGTGCGCTGGCGATAAGGCTGAATGCGAGGAAGGCGTAGAGCGCCGACAGGACGGACGGGATGTCCGTAAATTGGAAGGAGAAGAGCAATGGCGCAAGGACAAAGGCGTTCTTGACCCACTGCTTGATGCGGATGAGTTTCAACCAGGCTTTCATGAGACGAGATAGAAGTTGATGAGGAGGAGGCAGAGTCCGGCGTAGATCCCGGCGAAGACGTCATCGAGCATCACGCCCCAGGCGTTGAGCAGCTTTTGATCGGCCCACTTGGCGGGTTGAGGTTTAACGATGTCGAAGAGCCGGAACAGGAAGAAGCCGCCAATGTACGCCCACCAGGCATGCAAGTTTTCAACCAGGCAGGGGCCGACAAAGGCGAGGGTGATCAACTGTCCCACGACCTCGTCGATGATGATGAGAGACGGATCGTGCTTGGTGTACTTGAGGATTTCTTTGGATGCGATGACACCTATGAAGAAGGTGACCACAGCGGTGAGCAGCAACCCCCACGTCCCGTAGAAGTAGGCGATGCCGAAGGCGACGGGCAGGGTCGCAGCCGAACCCGCAGTTCCGGAGGCAAAGGGAAAGTAGCCGACGCCGAATCCGCTTCCGGCTGTGTAACATAGGAACCTGTAAATTTTATTGCTCATGGCGTTTTCTGAGGTTGTCTGGGAAATTCCTTGGTTAATTGCTTTTTACAATTTTCAAGCGCCTTTGCATCGGTAACGAAGAGAATGACATCCTTCCACACAATGAGTCCGTTCTCGTGTGGCCACGCGCTCGCCTTGTCCAAAATGCCGGCTTCCCACAGTCGCTTGAGTTGGGCCTTGTATTTGGGATCATTGGGACGGTCAGGACGAGGTCTCTCGCCTCTAAAATCTGTCTGATAATAAAACTCATGAGCGTGGAACAAATCCCAACGAGCATCATAACTGAACGATAGCAAATTCTCTGCATGATCATGAAAACCATTTGAGGGGTAAGATTTCCTATAAAACCGAGGGCGCAGGGAAATGGGTGCCCCAATCTGAACAATGTCGTATTTTCGGTTCGCGTCAAAATCTTTTTGGCTTTCCATGCGTGCCATAACTCTATTCCAGAGCATTTTCTCAGCATCAAATCCCAGTTTCCAGACACGGAGACAGTCCAGATCATTGACGATAGATACCCACACCACTCCTGTCGCCGCAAGAATACTTAAATTGTGCATCTTTTGGAGATTGGTAAATACCAGAACCGTCACGAGTGTTTCAAAAACAGCTAATCCAAATAATTCTATTCGACCATCTATGATGTGGTACTTAGCAATCATCATGGCACTCTGCGTCGCGAAGAGCGCTCCGCCTAGTAAAATCAGTCTCACAATTTTCTGTTTGATATTCCCCGTGAGGCAAATATGCAGAGCTATAAGAATCGTAAAACATAGGAAGATCCATAAAACAGCCTGAGAAATGAATGGATAAGGATATTCATACAATTGATGAAAGCTTTGCTTGAACAAAGTCCATATCCGTTCAGGGAATTGACTAAAATGCAGAGTTAGAGCATTATATCTGTCTGCTCGGGGAGGGAATACAAAAGACAACATAGTCTTGTAGAGAACTATTCCCAATACGATATTGACGACAGAAATAGCAAACGGTACAAAATATGATTTAAGTCGTTTCCATGATCCGTCCCACCCAAATGATTGGACTAATAACCTGCCGACAAAAGCAACGGCAATGGTGTTAATAAGGACGGGATACATGGCCAGCGACAGGTTAATCAGGACAATGGAAAGGAGAGAGAAAACTACCTTCCTCGTGCGAGAATTTTTATCAAAAGCGATCTTCTCACCCAACATCAGGGCAATCAGTGCAAAGGTAACACCCACGAAAACCTCCGGCAACATGTGTACGTAATACATCATGCTTAATGTGAACGGCTGAACCGTCAGAATGAGCCCACAGAGGACAAAATAAGCGACTCTCTTCTCCTGTTTCCAATAGATGCATAGGAGCACGGCATTGAGCACGAGGAAAAGAAACGAGACAACATCGTAGATTAGAGGCAAATAGGTACCGCCTAGAACGGTATTCTTAAATGAAAATAATGCATACCGCTCAGTCAGCATGAAGTACCTTGTGTTTCGAGGAGAGAGCACAATTCCCCAATCATGATTCCCCCACATAAACTGGATAGCGTGGAAGCCAAAAGCAAAACAAAGCACACCAAAGATGATCCAAAAAGCTCGCCGATAAACAACGTCGACGTTTCTATAGTTTTCTGCGATTACTTGAACGATATCCTTCTTGCTGAGCTCGTTGACTAGCCTTTTTAGAATATCGAAACAGGAGATAAGTAACGAACAAGCAATAAATAATCCAAATAGCCAGCCCCACCTGATGTCCGTGAAGGAGATCGGCTTTTTTATACCAAAGCTTATTATAACGGGCTCCCCATTAGAAACGCACTCTGCGCAATATCGGAACGGCTTGTCATGCCAAACCGTTTGCTCCTCAGCAACGGTTTTCCCATTAACTTGTATATTCTCAAAACAAACGTAGGCAGGCTTTCTCTGGTTGCTGATACGCAAATCCTGCCCGCGGAAATTCATTTCCAAAGACAGTTCCCGAGCATTCCCTAGGGGGTTCAGTGTTATTTTGTATATTTTCTTCAGGTAGGAAACAGGAAACGAAACCATGGTTCCCTGGTTGTGGCGGTTATCCAACAACCATTTGGGCTCATACGCTCGAACATTATTCCCACGAACTTCTAAACATCCGTTTTCGACCTCCCCGGAAAAGGCAACATCTACTCGACCAACATCGCTTTGGTACGTCCACAATGCATCGCCGTTCAGAAAGGCTCTCGGAAACAGAGCGCACAGCACCATGCATATGACCAGCCCTCCCAACAACGCTTTTATGATTTTTTTCATGCCTTTTTGTATGTGAATCTATGAGATAAAGAGCTGATGCTTATTGTTTTTCTCGTGATTGTCTAGGAAATTCTTGGGCGAGCTGCTTTTTGTACGCCTCAAGCAGCTTTGCATCGGTGACAAAGAGGATGATATCCTCCCACACGATAAGTCCGTTCTCATGTGGCCACGCGCGGGCTTTATCCAAGATGCCCGCTTCCCAAAGTTGCCTAAGTTGAGCTTTGTATCGGGGATCATCGGAGCGATCAAAATCACTGGGGTGTTTAAAATGAAAGTTTGTACGTCCAAAATCTGACTGATAATAGAAATTCTCAGCAAAGAGAGGGTGCAGATTCCAAGAAGATCGCAACATGTCAAAGGGCAACACCCTTGATTTTTCTTTAATGTAGCGTTCCCTCATCGGTGTCCCCTGTCCAATTTGGACAACTTTGTATTTCCGGGTTACATCAAAGCCTCTTTGGACTTCTACCCTCGCTAATATTCTATTCCATATCATTTTCTCGGCATCAAACCCCAGTTTCCACACACGAAGACAGTCCAGATCATTGATGACGGATACCCAAATAACGCCAACAGCTGTAATAATGGCACAATTGCGTAATTTCTTCAGGTTCGTAAACACGATGACCGCCATGAGTGTTTCAAATGGAACCAACCCAAACAGTTCTATTCGCTCATCAATAATATGATGATTCGCAATGATCATAGCAGTTTGTGTAGCATACAAGGAGCCACCTAATAAGCTTATTCTTAATATTTTTTGCTTAGAATTGCCCGTGAATAAAATGAAAAGACCTACAAGAACCGTAAATCCTAGAAAAACCCACAAGGCACCCTGAGAGATAAACGGAAAACCGTATTCATACAGTTGATGAAGGCTCTGTTTAAAAAGAACCCACAGTCGTTCCGGAAGTCGCTCGAAAGGTAGGAGTTGAGTATTGTACTCGTTTGCTAAGGGGAAAAAGAAATGTAGCATAGTCTTATAAAGAACCATCCCCAGTACGATATTAACTGCTGAAACAGCAAACGAGGAAAACTGCGTTTTACCCTGCTTCCAAGAACCATCCCACCCAAACGACTGTACTAATAGCCTTCCGAAAAAGACTACGGCGATGGTGTTAAGCAGAACAGGATACATGGCCAATGACAGGTTGATTAAAACAATGGAGAGGAGAGAGAGAACTACCCTTCTCATGCGAGAACTTTTCTCAAATGCAATTTTTTCAGCCAGCATCAGGGCAGTTACCGCAAGGGTAACACCCATGAAAACCTCCGGCAACATGTGCACGTAAAACATCATGCTCAAGGTGAATGGTTGCGCTGTCAAAATGAGACCGCATAGAACAAAGTAGATAACTCGTTTTTCCAATCTCCAGTAGATGCAAAGGAGTACAGCATTGAGTGCAAGGAAGAGAAAAGAAACGATATCATAAATAAGGGGTAAATAAACACCTCCTAGGAACATTTTTTTAAATAAATGAAGTGCATACCTCCCTTGCCATGCTCTCCCACTCCATGGAAGAGAATAAAAACCTCCTGTAAAGTCCCAGTCGTGGCTACCCCATATAAACTGCATAGCGTGAAACCCAAAAGCGAAGCAAAGCACACCAAAGATGATCCAAAAGGAGCGCCGGTGAACTACGTCAATATTTCCGTAGTTATCCGCGATCATCTGTACAATATCTTTCTTGTTGAACCCACTGACTAATCGTCTGAGAGTATCGAAACAATAGATAAGCAGCAGACAAGCAATAAACAATCCAATAACCCGCTCCCATCTAATATCTGTGAAGGCTATCGGCTTACGGACTACAAAATTCACTGTGACAGTGGAGCTGTCAGAGATGTTCTTTGCGAGATACCGGAATGGCTTGTCATGCCAAACCGTTTGTTCCTCAGTAATGGTTTCCCCTTTAACTTGTATGTTTTCAAAACGGACGTAGGCTGGCTTTCTCTGGTTATGAACCCGTAAATCCGACCCGCGAAAACTCATTTTCAAAGACATTTCCTTAATACTTCCTCGGGGTTTCAGTGTTATTTGATACGCCTTTTGCAGATAAGAAATAGGGAATTGAACCATAATTCCCTGATTATAATTGCCATTTAACATCCACTTCGGTCTGTATATCCGTAACTCTTTCCCTTGGATATCAATCTGTCCGTTGCTAACATCTCCGGAAAAAGCAATCTCCATTCGACCAACGTCGCTTTGGTATGTCCACCGGGCATCGTCTTTCAGGAAGGTTCTCGGAAACAGGGCACACAGCACCAGGCTCAAGACAAGCCCGCCCAGTAACGCTTTTATGACTCTTTTCATTTTGATTTTGCGCTGTTAATATTCACTAGCGATGTCTCTATGTTGTTTTACCTATTCTCTTCGGTAGGAATCCTCTTCTTCTTAAACCTCTCCGAATGCTCATCCTCTTTGAGCACGACCACCTTGGCGGGGATCTTGTAGCGGGCGAGACGGGTCTTGCAGAAGTCAACCACCCTTCGCTTCGCTTCCATGGCGGTCAGCGGCTCGCTAAAAAGCATTTTTGCCACCACCATCTGCCCGGTGATGGGGTTTTTCTCCGCATACACGGTGCAATCCAGCACGCCCGGCATTTGATAGAGGACAGATTCCACCTCAGAGGGCAGCACCTTCTCCCCGCCCACGTTAATCATCTCCTTATTACGGCCGATGATGCGGATGTAGCCATCTTCCCCCATCTCCACGAGGTCTCCCGTCCTGAACCACCCGTCGGCTGTGAAGCGCTCCATAGAGGCGTTGAGATACCCCATAACCTGCGTCTTGCTGCGTAGCCACAGCTCCCCGTCCACCACCTTGTACTCCGTTCCGGGGTCGTCGATCTTGATGAAGTTGGCTTTGCTCGTAGTCTGTGTGATGCCCGTCTCACTCGTGCCGAACGTCTGCAGGAACTTCACACGCGGGAATCCCTCCTTCAGCTTTGTGAGCAAGCTATCCGGCATCGGCTCCGTGCCGTACGTGATCATCCGCAGCGAGCTGAGGTCGTACCTCTCGGTAACCCCGCTAATGAGCATAAGGTTGAGGAAGGTCGGGGAAGCGGGCAGGACATTGACCCTGTGCCTCTCTATGAGCTGCGCCACGTACTCCGGGTTCCTGTCCGCCGGGAACACCATGGTCACCCCCATGGCGAGGCAGTTGAGCAGCGTGTTAAGGCCGCCGATGTGGTCGAACATGAGGAAGATTATGAACACCAGCTTCTTCCCGCGCTTCCCCTTGTAGGAATTCATCAGATGGTCCAGGTCGTGGATCATCGCCTTGGGCACCCCCGTCGACCCGCTGCTGAAGAGGATTAACCCGGAATGCCCGCGCTCCTTGAGCTGCTCCACGAGTTCAAACCGCTCAGTAGATGGAGTCAAGCTCTGCACCTTAAGTTCCCCGTCCGCAATATCGATCCGTACCTCGCAACGCGCCGTCTGCAGGCGGCTTGCGATTTCCTCCTCCACACGGGTGGTGATGGGAACGACGATTGCCTTAAGTTCGTAGAGCGCAAAGAATAGTGAGATGGCTTCAAAGGTGTAGTCGGATACCAGAGCCACCACGGTTCCCGGGGGAATCTGTGCTTGCAGTCGTTCCCTGTACGCAGCAGTCTGCTCATGGAGCTGCTCGTAGCTGTATTCACCGCTGGGGAAGATTAGACGCGCATTTTCCATATCAGTTGATACCTCCCAGATAGATGATTTGCCCCGTGATGAAGTCGCTCTCCGGGCGCAGGTAGAAATCGATGACATTCTTCACATCCTCATACTTCCCGAAGCGTTTGATGCTTTGGCGGTCGATGAGCGCCTGAATCTTTTCCGCCGGGACGTTTTTGATGAGGTCCGTGTCAATGGGCGTGGGTCCCACGGCGTTGACGGTCACTCCCGTTTGCCCGATCTCTCCTGCCAGCACGCGGGTGAGTTGCTCGATAGCTGCCTTCGACGAGGAATACACGAGCTCGCCCTGCAGGTTGAGCGGTACCGCCACAGTTGAGTAGTTGACGATACGTCCCTCCTTGCGGCGCATCATGTACTTCGCCACCTCACGGCTCATGAGGAAGGTCCCCATAAAGTTGGTCCCCATCACCTTCTGCGCCGTGGAGCCGGGGGTGAGCAGCACGTGATTCATGGAAGCGATCCCGGCGTTGTTGATGAGCACGTCGATGCGCTTTTGTTCATTGTGGATTTGACGCACCCAGGCGATGACGGCTTCCTCATCCGCCACGTTGAGGCAGGTGTGGTGGTAATTGGGGTGGGAAATATCGCAGGCTCGCCTGCTGCACCCATACACAATGTCTCCCTCCTCAAGGTAGCATTGCGCCAGGTAATTCCCTATCCCCTTACGCGTTCCGGTGATGATGATGACCCGGTTCATATCTCAATCGGTGATGCCTAATTGCTCGGCTATGTAGTTGCTCAGGGAGCCTATGGAGCGGAAGGGACTGATGCGCGCCGACATGGCGCTCTCCGATGCAAGAGAGACTTCGGCTCCTTCATCGGTAAACGCGCTCTCGATGTCGATGATGACGCTGACCAGCCCAAGGGAATCTAGGACACTCTTGCTGCCGAGCAACGGTGTGTTGGGGGTCAGTTCCGGGACGGTAATTCCGTTCTGCTCACAGTAATCCCGAAGGATGTCCATGATGATTTGCTGTATCTTTTCTTTGTTCATAATGGTGTTGGTGTGGTTAATTGGATTTGGTAAGTGATTGGGGATGACTCCCCCGGTTATTCATACGTACTATCAGAATCTGAAGTAGATGAAGGGGTTGTAGGTGGATGCGGCAATGGAGGCAGCCGACAGGATGAAGAGCGCAAGCAGCCAGAGGTTCACCGCCGCTATCCGTAGCTGGCTCCTCCCTTCTACTTCCAGCATCTTGCTGCACAACGGCGCCGCACAGACGATGCCTACGGTGAGGGCGATGATTTCGATACGATCCACGTAGTAGATGAGGTGGTACACGGTCTCTCCTCTCTCTGCTCCGAACATGGTCAAAAGGTAATGCCAGGCATAATTCATGGTGTCTGACCGGAAGATGACGAGTCCCAGGATGATCACGAGCATGGCATAAAAATGCTGCAGCGCTTTGCCTCCGATGCTCTTTCGGTCTCGGTTCCATCCGGTCAGGGTCTCAATGAAGATGAAGAAGCCGTTGTAAAGACCCCACACGATGAAGGTCCACCCGGCGCCATGCCAGAAACCGGTCGAGAACCAGACGATGAGGAGCGCAATGAAGGTCATGATGGCATTGGCAACCTTACTTCCTACCTTTTTCATCACCCACCGGTAGCTTCGCGAGATAGCCGTATTGCGTGCAAGCGGCAGGAACATAATCGGCAGGAACATATAGTCCCTGAACCAGCTTCCCAGTGATATGTGCCACCTCCGCCAATATTCGGTGATGCTGCGCGAGACGTAGGGGTAGTTGAAGTTTTCCAGGAATTTGAATCCGAAGATGGAGCCGAGACCGATGGCCATGTCGGAGTACCCGCTGAAATCGTAGTAGATCTGGAAGGTGTAGCAGACCGCTCCCAGCCACGTGGTCATGCAGTCCAGCTGGTCGATCGGTTGGGTGAACACTTTGTCGGCTACGGCTCCCAGTGTATTGGCGAGGAGAACCTTCTTGGCGAGTCCCACGATGAAGCGTTTGACGCCATAGGCGACTTTCTCGAAGTCCACCGTGCGATTCTCGATTTGGTCGGCTACGTCGTGGTACTTGACGATAGGTCCAGCCACCAACTGCGGGAAGAGGCTGATGTAGAGTGCGAGCTTGTAGATGTTTTTCTGCGGCTCGACTTCCTCTCGGTAAACGTCCACAACATAGCTGATGGCTTGGAAGGTGTAGAAGGAGATGCCAATGGGCATGATGACCTTGATGAGGTCGATGTGCCCGCCAAGGAACTCATTGATGTTTTCAACAAAGAAGTTGAAGTATTTGAAGTAGAACAGGAAGCTCAGGTCTCCCAAAATGGTGAGCAGAAGCAACGCCTTTTTACACTTGTACTTCGAGATCAGAATAGCGCCGACGTAGTTGATAATGATGGTGAGCAGCATCACCGCCACATACCGAGGTTCTCCCCAGGCGTAGAAGAAGATGCTTGCCAGGAGCAGGACATAGTCCTTCAGCTCCTTCCTCACCAAGAGGTACAGGGCGCACACGATCGGCAGGAACAAAAACAGGAATGTTGTGGATGAGAATAACATGGCTTACTTGATTGAACAGAGCATTCTAGACAGAGTGGGGGAGAAAACAGATTAGGCCTTGTTTTACAGATTCACATAAGTTTAACAAGGGAAGTTTTATTTGATGGTCTGGAGGCATCATAGGAGAGCTGAATCGCGGAACGTTTAAATTCACCTCTCTGTTGCGCGCAGTTTGACCATTTCCTGCCCCTCTGTGCCCAATTAACGGTGATGAGAGGGGAGCAGTATTTGATGTAGTTGATTTCCATAGATACGATGACTCCGTAAAGGACGTGACGACAGCAGAGGAACATGCGTTTCCAGAAGTAACCGGGGAGTAACTGGTACCAAATCCGTTTTCAGTTGTGAAAGATAAGGGACGAGAGATTTTGTCATTCATGATGATTTTTTGTATCTGAAGGATTTTTTCTTATTCCTGGAATAACTGCTTCATTATTGAAAAGGCTCCTACATCGGTAGAAAATATAAGAATATCTGGTTTAAATGAAACGATTTCATTCTTATACAGTTTCATAATTTTCCAGATGCCAATTTTATTTGCGTGCCCTGCATTAACCTTTATATATTTTAATTCTTTGGCAGAATACGGCAGAAAGCGATTTAGGATATCGTTCATCGAGTTACCGATAAGCATGATTTTATATTTCCCTTTTGAGTAGGAAAAATCCTTCATGTATTTCCCCACTTTCACTTTCAGATTTATGAGATCTTTATGATCGTAATATGTATAAGTAGGTTTGTCCTTGATTTTTCTGGAGTCGATATGTAAAAAATGCTCGAGTCCTCCAGGGTAATATTGCTCGTCCCATGTATCTCTAATTAAAGAATTTTTTGTTATATTAAAATCCTCAAGCTGCGCAACGTGAATCGTTGCAAAGTCTTTTTTAACTTCCTTCATCAGTGCTTGGTAACCTATGTATGCTCCCCATTCAGTCCAGTGATGAGTCCACTTATAATAGACGTAATCTTCCTGTTTTCCCCTTTTTAATTCCTCGACAGGGTAAATGAGAGGTATTCCAGCGTTGTTCGTGGCGTCCTTGATCTCAGCATAGATCTGTTCTAAATTATCGCTTTGCCTTTTATCATAGCCAAAATCGGTTAAATACTCGTAATAAATAGTTTGTTTCCGTGGAACGGCAAGGACATAAAACTTAATCTTATTCTCTTTACAAAAATTATCAAATTTTACAAAATTTTGAATGCATGATTCTGCTATGGCTCGTTTGTGATCAAGCACAAGAGGGAACAGGAACATCCAACCGTTATCTTTGAAATATACCGCTCTCGAATTTTTTATGTACCTATTGAACTTATTTCTTACACAACTATGTAAGCCCACCAATGAATTTCGACCACGAAAATGGTCGTTAAACCACTCTTCAAATTTTTTCCCGTACTCTGTTTTCTCTTCTAAAATATCTTTCAGATGGGGTTTGACTGCTAATGTTCTATTTTCTTGCAATGAAATAGTTTCTTCAGAGATATGACTCATCGGAACAAGCAACAAGAAAAAAAACACTGACAGAAATACAAAGTCAAACATCGTATTTTTCTTCCCTATTTTGCCTAAACGAGATAAGATTAGAAAAAATAACAAGAAAACGATAATATTCCCCGTTAAAATAAACCAAAGAAGAGATTTAATTTTTTGTAGTTCTAGATCATTCCAATTAAATTGATGCTTAACGATATCGATACCAATGTTTATTTTCTCTCCTTCTACAACGTTTAATTTTTCATAGAAGCTCTTGTCATACCAAGCCACTTTCTTTCCATGAAAAACATTTCGCCCATTGATTTCCAGATTTTCATAATCCACGACAACAGGATACCTTTTCCCCTCTTCCCTTTTGTCCGGACCTCGAAATACGATACAAAGTTGCCCTTTTTTGAGAGCTTGCAACTCTATTAGGTGCCTTTCTTTACGATTCGATATGGGCAATTCTACCATTGCTAGCTGACTGCGTTTCTTCTTTCCCCACTCTGGAAAAACATACTTTGTTACTGACAACATCCTGAATGGTTCCTCATTAATCTCGTCCGCTTCAAGAACGATATCCACGCGAGCATTCTTGTTCACAAGAGTTGCTACTATGCTCTTAAAATCATATTGCGTGACCAATGGCACCCAAAGTATATTGGAGATGAGTGTCAAACATATTGTTATGAGAAGTGTCTTAATTTTCATATTTACATTATATTTACTGGCTATGTGACCAAAATTGTGACAGATAACTGAGAATAGTGGCGGCTCTAAATACGGAATGACACAGTGATAATCTTCAGAAAACGGATAGTGCTTAGAAAAGAAATTGATAGGATGCTGTTCATAATTCACCGTGTGTAGTATGCAACGGAAGGTCATGAAGAAAGGATATCTCCAGTTATCTCGCTTCGCTTTGGCTTGTCCCACTGCATCGCCTTTTCAATTTTTGATAACAAGGCAACCATGCTTAAGACAAGCCCACCAAACAATGCTTTTATGATTCTTTTCATGTTGTAGCAAACTGAATGTTTTACAGGTTTAATGATAGCATTTTCATAAAAAGGCGGCAAAGACCCGACTCTGGCTCACGATGTAAGCCTGCCTCTTAATGCCAAATCTTTCAAAGGTTTGAAAAGCGATCGATTTCTTCCTCAACGCTGCTTGCGTCTTCCTAATTGTATTTTTCTCTCCCTCGCGCTCAGCATCGTCAAAAATGATCACGAAGTCTTTTGCCAAATTCCCATGTCCGATCAAATCCAACACATTGGAGCGCGGCAAATTCTTTCCTCCCCCCACCGGACCATCCACAATAATCAAATCAAACTTCTTGTCCCCTACCAATTCCAGTAATCCCGCATATTTATCATTCCTCTTGCGCCAGTAATCAAAATACTCTAAATCGAGATGATTGACGCGGATGTGCTTATGCGTCGGCAATTCCGGCTTATAAATTTTGATCCAATCGAGGCTGTGCTCGCATACGTTGAGGTGTGCCTTGGGATTTTTGTGTACGATATACTGAGTCGTCAACTTCGTCGTCTGTCCTAGGCCAAACTCAAGGATGTTTCGCGGCTCAATCTTGTCCAAAATGCGGAACAACAGATAGATAAAGCTGTAATTAGCTGCCCAGTTGTGCAAGTCGAAGGTCTGATTCTTCAACCAGGTACTCTCCCTCATGCCGTCATGCAGGAGATGAGCGTAATTGAGCTCCTTCAACTCATTGTAGCAAAGCTCCAACTTTTCTTCCATGGCGGCAAGCTTCTGCTCGTGTTCCCGCACTAGTTTCAACATGGTTACTTGCTTCTCTCCAGAAGATTTCGCGGTCTTCGGTTCTGATGGTTTATTTTGCATGACTTACCATTTTTCTGATTTCATTTGTTAAGTCTTTGATGTTATTTTCAATGAGATCCGACGTTGGGTTGAGTTTCAAGATGGTCCACTTCAATTCCCGCCGAGAATAGAAATGAGGTTGTTGCTCATATTCAACACTTACAACCTGCCCATCTTTCACAAGCATTTCATAATGCCACGGCTTACCATGCCATGTCGCAACAGGTGAGGGGAGAACCTCCTTACCGTCAATTTTGATGGATTTGTAGTCTATCCATACCGGGAATCGTTTGCCTTCAAATCGCATATCAGGACCTTGAAAGGTCAGCATGAGCTTACCTGTGGTGATGATGGAGATTTCTATGTTCCCCTTTCTTGCTGAACTCCTCAGAACCTGCCCCACTCCCTGTGCATCTTTAAACCACTCAGGTTCTGAAATTGTGCCATTTTCCGCGTCGATTGCGACGGCATTTTCTGCTGTGCCGATATTTTTAATACCGATTCGTGCCAGTCCTAACTGATTGCAAATGTGTTTAATACACAATGATTTGAATTTCTCCAGCAGACAATGTCTCCTGTACCAATTCAACAACAGGAAAGGTCGAGGTCTATTCCTCGACCTTTCTCGAGGGTTGTAATATTCGCCCGTGTCTATATCGTAGGCTAATTCGGGGAGATTTATAAATTCTCCCATCATTAAGTTATATCTCTCGTCATTCCAATGCCCTGATCCACTGGAACGCGTGAATGTCATTTCTCCAAATTTAATCGTCCCATCATTTAGGCGATATAAATCGACACATACGAATGGGAAACCTTGGCAACACATTTTAGCAATCAAGATCATTTCATCCAAATTATCCGGTTTTTCTAATTCTTGCTCATAAAGTGGATGATCATAATAAAACGGTTGCCGTTCCCAATTGAGATCGTAAAAGACCATTTTCAAATTGTCAGAGAAATCATCCCTAAACTGCATATATTTGACTTCTCCGTTAAAGCACCAAAATTTGTAGTCATATAAATTTTGTCCATCATTTGTAACATATTGCTCAATCAATATCTTAGGTTGAATATCTCGATAATGAAGTTCGAAGCCATACCTAAACGCGAAATTATCACGCATCCACCTATCCACCTTCAATTTTGCAGCAGCGAGATCAAGTTGAGATTTATCTTTGACAACAATATTATAGCCGCTACCATGATTACATTTGATGACAAATTGATTGGGCAACTGATCAAAGTCGATGTCTTCAAATCGATCATAAACGCCCAACAGGGGGATAAGATATTTCTCTCCGACCTTTTCTTTCACCCATTCGCGCACCATGTACTTGTCAGCCAATCTTGTCTTGATGGGTGTGGAATCGTAAAGTTTGAGCCACTGAATTTTTTCATTAAATGTCTGTGGATGATCGATATCAAAAGACTTATTTTTAGAAATTCGACGATACCAACTTTGAAGTGATTGTTTATAAGGGATTGGCTTATTAATAATTTTTGATTTTTCTCGTTTATTTTCAGATATGAATATTTCCCTAATTTTGGGATAATATGCCATGAGACGATCAAAATCTTTCCAAAACAATTTTTCTCCCGCATCATTGATTTTCGTCAGACCTTTTTCCTGTGTTCCGGGAATATAGTTGGCTTCAATGATAGGCTGATGGACAACGCGAACTCGGACTCCATTCAGAACAGCCTGCATCCAGAACCACTGATCATCATTTGTTGGAGTTAATCGTCTAAAAAGCTCCTCATTCAGGATGTCCTTGTAAAAACAATGGGGTGGATAAAGAACCCCTCCAAGACCTACTAATTTATTTAGGAAACTGTCTCCCTTGTAGTAATCGTGCCCCCCTGTGATGATTCTAAAGCGGTCATCATAAAAGAATTTCGTGACCCGGTGACATTGTATATCATGAGGGAATTGTTGATAACTATCAAATAATCTCTTCAACCAGTCACGTTCATAGATATTATCGTCATCTGCTGTCACTATGATTGCATCCGGATACCTCCTTAAGGTGGGGATCAATTTTTTATAAGAGCCAATATCATGATACCAATCAATCGTTAACCCCTGATTCTGTAAATCGAGCAAGTCTTGAGGCAAATCGGCTTCTTTATTTGGAAATTGTTCCGGTGCCAGCCACAAAATGAGCTTATCAGGCTTCAAGCTCTGGTTGACAATGCTTTCAATCGTTTGATTTACAGTCCCAATTCGTGCCGGATAGGAAGTTAAGGAAACAATGAGATCTCTGGGGACGATTTTATGATAAACATCTGGAAAGTCCTCTGCTAATCTCTTTTTGAAGGCTAGTTGCCACTTTTCATCGCAGTCGTGAATAAACCAGGTAAAATCCTGATATTCTCGCTCTCTGACAGCCTGAATATAGGGTTCCTCTCTGTTCTTAAATGTTGATCGAATGAAGGCCTCCACCTTGGCGTACACATCGAAGATGAGAAAATCTTTCGCTGTTCGTTTATCGGCTGTTACACTCCCTTCATGCCTCCGGTAGTAATACGCCACTCTGTCTGTCAGAACAATTTTCTTTGAAACGGACATGGCGATCATAGAAAAGTAATTATCTTCTGCTATATTCTTCTTTTCATAGCATCGTATGTGAAAAGTATCCAAAAGTTCCTTCTTATATATTTTATTCCAATTGGCGCCAGACTCTATCATCAATTCTTTCTTCTGCGCCATAGTAACCAAGACATTGGAGGTACAGGGAATGACAGTCCTGGACTCCTTGTTTTCGGAAAATCTTACAACTACCCTCGTTGCCGCTATATCAGCGCCATGACGCACAGCGAGATTAAAAAGTTCTTCAAAAAAATGCGTATCGATTTGATCATCAGCATCAACGAATCCTATATAAGACCCTTTAGCACATGAAAGCCCCAAATTTTTTACAGCACCAGGTGCGCCTGTATTTTCCGAGTTACTGATGATAGTAATTCGAGGGTTTTCCCTCGCGTACCCTTTCAGGATTTCGAGTGAATGATCTGTGGAGGCGTCATCCACACAGATGATCTCTAATTCACGCAGCGTTTGATTAACAACGCTGTCCAGACATTCTTTCAGAAATTCTTCCGCATTATAAACCGGGATAATCACCGAAACTTTTGGCTTGAAGTCGAGTCGATTTTGAGCCACGATATGCGCCATCTCTCTTCCCTCTCTTTCAGGCATTTTCTCCTCTCGAATATCATCAAAATATGCCAGATATTCTACGTTAATTTCGTCCCGACAAACATGAGTGTTGAAATCCCTGATAAGCGTTCGGATTTTGTCCTTGCATGCCGGCTCCAAGTACGGATTCTTGATATAGGTTAAATACCGGTAATAAATACTGTTAATCAGATGTTGGCGAACGCAACTGATGATATTCTGTCGACAAGAGCGGATGATATTAAGGATGATAAAAAATTGGCGAATTTGGCAATCGAAGTTATGTGCCCGGATGCCAATTAGGGAAGAAATGTTGTTGATACGATAATAAACAAACTTTTCTTTCGTGATGTAAACTTTTCTCGCATGTAGTAAACAGCGATAAAAAAATGATGTATCATTAGCACAAAGAAGGTTGTCAAACCTTATGTTATGTTGCAGCAAAAAATGCCTCAAATAAATACCTGACCACGGAGCATCCGAAATGCGCACCAAAAGCTTGTAATCACGATTCAATGAATAACTTTTCTCAAAATCATTTTCCTGAAGCGCTCGCATGTCCGTGAAATAGGAACTAACGATCTCCTTTTTCTGATTATCGAATGAAAAAGAGCAAAATTTAAGCAACTCCACGCCATGTCTTGTTATGAGAGCAGTGAGCTTTTCGTACGTGTCTGCGTCCACCCAATCATCGCTATCCAAGAAATGGATGTAATCTCCTTGTGCGACAGCGATACCTGCGTTACGAGCAACTCCGGCATGCAGGTTCTCTTGTTGTAGTACGCTGATTCGTGGATCTTTTTGAGCATATTCCTTCAGGATGGACAGAGAGCTATCCGTGGAACCATCGTCAATGCAGATAATCTCAATCTCCTTGAGAGTTTGGTTGACAACACTGTTCAGGCATTCCCGCAAGTAGGCTTCCGCGCTGTACACGGGTATAATGACGGACACTTTTGGCACATAATCTATTTGATTCTGCGTAATAACATATGCCGTCGTATTTGACTCCCCCTCCGCATTTTGAACCTGAACGGTTCTATCCTTTGGAGAGTTTCCCTCTTTTCTCATGTTTCCGTTCATTCTTGTATGCTTGCACCTCGTGATGGTTCTCCCTCTCATCAGTCCTGCTTTTCATTCAATGGGTTGGTTGCTTGATTCATGCTTTTGCAAACCTCGTCTGTCAACACGTCAATGTTTTCTTGAACAGCACCCCATGTCGGGTTGAGCTTCAGGATCGTTTCCTTCAAGTCTTCCCGCGAATAAGGATGTGCTTGACGTTCATACTCAACCAGTATTTCCTGTCCATCTTTCACAGGCATTTCGTAGCGCCATGGTTTGTCGTGCCACACTGCAATAGGTGAGGAGAGAATCTCTATCCCATTGATCTTAATTGATTTATAATCATTCCATAGAGGGAACCTTTCACCTTCAAAACGCTTGTCTGACCCCGTGAACTTTAGCTCAAGTCGCCCATCTTTGATGGTGCGAATTTTTATTTGTCCCCGATTCTCGTAGCCTGTTAGAGTACACCCTTCACCTTGCGCATTCCTAAACCAGCCCGGCACTGTGATCGTGTTGTTGTGTGTCTGAATTGAAACCTTGTTTTCTTTCGTGCCAAAATTTTTGATGTCAATCCGCATTTGCGATAACTGTTTTAATATGTGCTTTTCTCGTAGGGATTTAGCCCTCTTCAGCAGACCATGTTCTTTATGCCTATTCAACAACAATCTCAGATAGGGCAGAAGCTTTGAGGCCTTCTTGGGCTTATAATATTCGCCGCTGTCCACATCGTAAGCTAATTGAGGAAGCTTGATTAATTCCCCCAGCAAGAGATTATATTTTTCATTATTCCAGCGTCCACTCCCACACGAACCAGTGAAAGTCACTTCGCCAAATTTAATTATTCCATCATTTAGACGGTATAAATCAACACATGCGAAAGGAAAACCTTGGCAGCACGTTTTAGCAATTTTAATCATCTCATCGAAATTATCCGGTTTTTCTAACTCTTTCTCATAGAGCTTGTAATCATAATAGAATGGCTGACGTTCCCAGTTCAAATCATAAAAAACCATCCTCAAATTTGCAGGAAAACCGCTCCTAAACTGCACATATTTAACATCTCCGTTAAAGCACCAAAATTTGTAGTCATATAAATTTTGCTCATCATTTGTAATATGCGGTTCAATTAATATCTTGGGACAAATATTCCGATAGTGGAGCTCAAAGCCACATTTGAATGCGTAATTTTCACGCATCCACCTATCCACCTTCCGTTTTGCATCGGCATGATCAAGTTGAGATTTGTCTTCAACAACGATATTATAACCACATCCGTGATTGCACTTGATCACAAATTGGTTGGGCAACTGACTAAAATCAATGTCCTCAAATCGATCATAGACACCCAACAAGGGAATGAGGTATTTCTCTCCGATTTTTTCTTTCACCCACTCACGTACAAGATACTTATCAGCCAGCCGTGTCTTGATTGGTGTGGAATCATAAAGTTTGAGCCACTGAATCTTCTCATTAAATGTTTTGGGATGCTCTACATCAAAGGAAGGATTAACTAATACTCGTTGACACCATTTTTGAAGTTGTTTTTTACAAGGAAATATCCCATTGACAATTTTTAGCTTTTCCCGTTTTCTCTCAGAGATGAATATTTCCTTAATTTGGGGATAATATGCTATGAGACGGTCAAAATCTTTCCAGAATAAATTTTCCCCCTCATTATTGATTTTTGCTAGACCGTTTTCTTGTGTTCCAGGAATGTAGTTCGCCTTTATGATAGGCTGGTCAACAACGCGAACTCGGACTCCGTTCAGAGCAGCCTGTATCCAGAACCACTGATCATCGTTTGTCGGAGCTAATTGCATAAAAAGCTTCTCATCCAAGATATCCTTGTAAAAGCAATGGGGTGGATAAAGCACTCCCCCAAGGCCCACTATTTCATTTAAAAAACTGCCTTTCTCATAGTAATCGTGTCCCCCTTTGATGCTTCTCCAGCCATTCTCGTAAAAGAATTTCGTGACTCGGTGACACTGTATATCGTGGGGGAATTGTTGATAGCCTTCAACTAATTTCTTCAACCAATCACGTTCATAGATATTATCATCGTCTGCTGTCACTATGATTGCATCTGGATACTTCTTTAAGGTTGGAATCAATTTTTTATAAGAGCCAATATCATGATACCAATCAATCGTTAACCCTCGGTCCTGTAAATCAAGCAATTCTTGAGGCAAATCGACTTCTTTACTCGGGAATTGCTCCGGTGCCAGCCACAAAATAAGCTTATCAGGCTCTAAACTTTGGTTTAGAAGGCTTTCAATCGTTTGATTTACAGTCCCAATTCGTGCCGGATAGGAAGTTAAAGATACAATTATGTCAGGATATTTAACCCTTTCTAAACAACTTATCAAATTTTCAGAAAGTAAAACTTCCTTTCCTTGAATGAATTTAGGAACAATGACATTTCTAATGAATTCCTTGACTTCTTGGTGAGCTTTCTCTGTGTGCGCAAGAGTCCAGAGCGAGGTGGAGATTAAAGATGTCAGAAAAGTCTCCTGATATGTCTTATATAATCTCTTTTTTTTGAGTATTTTATATAACTTTTCATAAGCCTTATAAAAGTCAAAAGGACTCCTGTCGCGCGCATTTCTCAAGGACCCTTTCCGGTTATACCGATAATAGACGTAAGGCTTGTAGAAGAGTGTTATCTTTTGCGAACACGCTAGAGCGCTCAGGGAGAAGTAAACATCATTTGAGGCTAATTGTGATTGAAATCTGATGCCCACATCTTTGATAAACTGATGACATATCAATTTATTCCATGGCATCGGATTGCACATGGTCATGAGTTGTTTCCGAGCGGATATGGTAGGAAGCGTGATGCTTTCGTCATTTGTCAATTTTTTATTGATTCCTCTCACCTGTTCTGGTTCATGAGTTTCATCATTATAATCCCAATACTGATATAATAAGATCTCACTCCCCTCTTTTTCAATCAAGCTATAACAGTCTTCAAGCATTCTAAGTTCAAAGAAATCATCCGCATCTAAGAAGCTGAGGTATTTTCCTTTTGCTATGGTCATACCCGCGTTGCGTGCAACACCGGCATGCAGATTTTTCTGCTGCAATACACTAATGCGTGGATCTTTTTGGGCATATTCTTTTAAAATGGACAGAGAGTTATCCGTAGAACCATCGTCAATGCAGATAATCTCAATCTCCTTGAGAGTTTGGTCGACAACACTGTTCAGGCATTCCCGCAAGTAGGCTTCCACGTTGTACACGGGCATAATGACGGACACTTTTGGCTCATAATCTACCTGATTTTGCACAACAGTTCGTGCTGTCGTGACCAGATCTTCCTCTGCATTTTGAACCTGGATAGTTTCGCCCTTCGTGGGCTGTGCTTTTATATGATTCATCTCTTCTCTGTTGCTTCCTACTTTGCAATGCTTACAACCTCTCATCACCTCCTTCGCTATCGTTACGGTAAGCCTTTTTTCAGCCGTTCAATCTCGAGTTCCAAGCGATCGCATTCCTCCTGCAAGCGTATGGGGTATTCCCATATATACCTCAGTCTCTCACCGAAGCCCTTTTTCGCACCATTTTTCTCGATTTCTTCTCCACATGGAAGCCCCCACTTTTCCAGCTTTTCCGCATACTTGCGCCCACTGATAAGGCGCATTTTGTACAGCAGCCAATATCTGAAACGCTTAACTTTGCTGACTTTTTTCACATTCATTTGCTTGTGTTGATTTGTTTTCTCCAATAATGGATTATCAAAATTTGCTCGTTCTCCTCCATCATCGTTTTTTGAAGAAGCGGAAGTCTAATATGTGGTGCGAACGTAGCCCGCTTGCCACTCGTTTCCAGTCCGCCGCGTCAAACTGCGGCCATTCCGTGAGAATGACCAACACGTCGGCTCCCTGTGCAGCACTGTACATATCCGGCGCGTACCGGACGGTGTCACCCAGGATACGACGCGCTGTCGTCATTGCCTGCGGGTCGTAGACGCACACGTCCACGTTGTGGCTCGCTAGGCGCTGCACAATCTCCACCGCGGGACTCTCCCGGCAGTCATCCGTCCCCTCCTTGAACGCCAGTCCCCAGATGGCGATCTTCGGGGAGGGCACATCTTCCACCTCTTTCAGGACGCGCTGCGCCATGTTCTCCCGGCGCTTTTTGTTCCCCCTGATGGCGGCTCGAATGAGCGAGAGTTCCACCCCCAACTTGCGCGCCATGTGTTCGATGGCTTTCGTGTCCTTCGGAAAGCAGGAGCCGCCGTAGCCCGGACCGGGTTTGAGGAAAGCCGGTCCGATGCGCGAATCAAGCCCCATGCCCTGCGCCACCTCATGGATGTTGGCCCCCGCCGCCTCGCAGAAGTCTGCCATCTCGTTGATGTAATGGATCTTCACCGCGAGGAAGGCGTTGGAGGCGTACTTGATGGCCTCCGAGGAACGCCGCGCCACGAAGAGAAATCTGGGGGCATTGGGGAGAGGAGCGTAAAGCTCACGAATCAGCTCGCGGGCTTTCTGTGACTGCGTGCCCACGACGATGCGCACGGGGTGAAAGAAGTCATGCACGGCATAGCCTTCTCTCAAAAACTCCGGCAGGGAGATTACCTCGACCCGCGCCTTCGGGTTGCTCTCACGGATAAGTTTTTCGACTTCATCCCCTGTGCCGACCGGCACCGTGGACTTGACCGCCACAACGGCATCCGCCGGCAGAAAGGGCGCCATCTCCCTCACCGCGCCGAACAGGTAGGAGAGATTTGCTTCACCCGTGGCAGGATTTTCAGGCGTCCCCACAGCCAACATCACGATTCGCGCCCCGCTCACGCCTTCTTTCATCTCATCCGTAAAAGTCAGCCTCCCAGACGCCAGCTCGGTCTTCAAGAAATCCTCAAGTCCCTCTTCAAACAGCGTCGTCTGCCCGGCTCGCAGCTTCTCCACCTTCTCGTGGTCGCAATCGATGCAGGTGACATCGTGTCCAAGCCTCGCCAAGCCCACTCCCGTAGGAAGCCCCACATATCCTGTCCCAATTACAGCTATTTTCATCATAAGACCTTTTCCTCTTTTTCCGTCATCTCATGGTTGCCTCCTCCTCACTCACCCACGGGAAGAAATAGGGTGATAATTTGCTCTCCACCGCCGCCGAGAGCTTCCGAACCCGGTACACGCCCCTCTCCCACGTGTCCGTCTGCAGGCACGTCTCGGGAATGACGCTCTGCGCCGTCCCATCGTGCGGAATGACATACCATCCCCGGTTCGTCGGATCGGCTATGGCCATGTAAAGGTCTCTCCCCTGATGCACGTCCTCCCTCTCCCCGATCGCTCTCCCCTTGATCTGCAGCAGCATCACCTCGCTGCCTCCCTTCGGACTCTCTCTCGTTGCGATCACATCCACCCCCCATGCATCATTCATCACTCGCTGGCATTCGAATCCGTAGTCAGCCAGCAGCGACATCAGCTTCTGGATGCTGTACGCCTCCTTCCCCCGCTCACTCAGCTCCTCGTACCTCACCGGCGCAAAGCGCCGCCCGCGCGGCTGCATCGTCCCTTCCCCCTTCACCGCTGTCTCATCCCCCTGCGGCTCCCGCATCAGGCTGAACACCATCTGCGTGTCCCTCTGCGTCACCGCCGAGAAGATTTCTCCCCTCTTGTAGTCCGTGTAGAGCGAATACTTCTCGCTCGCCGCTCCACGGTCGATCACGTTGATGGCATGCTCGTGGAAGGCTTTCTCAAGCTCCGCCGCGGGGGCCGAAAAGACGCGGCGATCCCCGTTGATCGCGCACACAAACCAGTACCTCGCGTTGTTGCGCGCCGCCTCGCTCAACTTCTTCGTCCGTATGTTCATCCAACACCTCTCTTCATTCGCCACGCAGGGCTTGGCGGCGTAAACGGCATATCGATAGGGTAGCTTAATCTTCACGGTAATATCTGCTGGATCTTGAACTGAACTTCTCTGCTTTTTCTTCCTCCTGTATCATAAAATTCCTCTCGTCACGAAACACCACAGCCTCCACACGCGCCCCAACCGCATCTCTTTGCCCCATGGCATACGCATCAGCCGCACCTGACCCTCCCATGTCTTCGTGCGGTAATAAACTTTCCGAATCGCCCACCTCAGGGCGCTCTCCGTGTACTCTCTCTCGTATCCCGCCGCTTCCAGTTGCTCAATGGTGTGTCTCACGGCGGCCTGCAGGCGCTCCTCATCAAAGGCCACCCCCGGAACATGCAGAAACGAAGCGAGCTCTTCCGCCTCCTCCTTCCTGACCCCGAACCGCCCGGTGAGCGTCTCCGTCCGGATCCGTGCGGCCATTTCCTCCTGCTTTTCCCTCTTCGGGTTGGGTTCCCTCTTGCGGTACCTCACTAAAACCTCATCCATCCTCACCATCTTCGCCTTGCCCACGAGCTCCGCCCACATCTTATAGTCTTGCGCAACAAAATAACTCCCGCGGAATTCGATGCCCTCACGGCACAAAATCTCACGACGCACCATCACGGAGGAAGTACACAGCACATTGCCCGCCAGCAACAGGTCGCACTCAAT
This sequence comes from uncultured Akkermansia sp., assembly GCA_947631435.1. GTDB lineage: Bacteria > Verrucomicrobiota > Verrucomicrobiia > Verrucomicrobiales > Akkermansiaceae > Akkermansia. The sequence goes on along the minus strand of CANRLM010000015.1, from coordinate 7,097 downwards.
CTGCCGGGGATGATTCCTCTCTCCCCAGCGCTCAACCTTCCACGGATGCACCGCGTCGCTCACTCGGGTGGCCACCAGTCCGATGTCGGGGTGGCTTTCCAGGTACTCCACCTGCTTCTCGAATCGCTCCGACAGAGAGATGTCATCCGAATCCATGAAGGCGATGTATTCCCCCCGCGCTACCTTCAATCCCGCGTTGCGTGCAATGGCCGGGTTGGTGTTCTTTTCCTGCCGCAGGAGCACAATCCGCGCATCCTTGTAGGAGCTGAGCTGTCGCTGCGTGGCTTCATCCGAACCGTCATCAATAATGATGAGCTCGAAGTCTCGGAATGTTTGTTCCAGAATGCTACCGATAGCCAAATCTAACCAATCCTGCCGCGTGTTGTACACGGGCATGATCACGGATACCTTTGGCGCAGCTTGCTCTCTGCTCTTCACGTTTGAAAATCCTTTCTCTCCGTCGATGCCTCCCATCGATGGTGTACGACCGCCGCAGTATATCTCTTTTCAAAACCGATGTACCGATGCCTTTGAGATGACTATTTCTCAATCAATATGTTACCGTTTACCCTCTTTTACAGTTTTAACAAGACCTCCTTTTCTTTTTAACTTCTTCCAATCCCCCGAATTCCTCATCACAGCGCACTTTTTTGATTATTTTACTGTACATCGCATTTGAAAAGAGATATACACCTCGAGATGGATACTATCTTCTTACCATCAATGTCCAATAAAAAATTTTCTAAAAATATTGAATGATAAGGAAAGAAGAACCAGAGTTGTGCGAAAAATACTGTTATATATTCATTATAAATAAACAAGAAGAAGCACGAAATCGAAACAAAGCTCGAGGTGGAAAATTAGCACGTTAGAACGTGAATCCGCAAAGCGAAAGCCAGGGTAAAGAGGAAAAGCATAGGCGGGGTTTAGCCGGAAAAGTTTCGTGAAGAGATGAGCCAAACCGGGCTTCCTCCCCACCCCTCATTACCGTGACGCAGTTGCCTTTGGCTTTTTGATTCCACCCTGTCAGAGGCGCATTGAGGATTTTCACCCCGGTTACATGTCTTGCCTGACGTACAAAAAAATCGCCCGGCTCATGACGAGCCGGGCGATAGCTAAGATAACGATGAAAACGAGGAAGAAAATCTTTTCCTGGTCGGTGGAGAGGAACCCTCAATCAAGCCCCCTGCTCGGGAGCCTCTGCCGCAGCGGGCGTCTCAGCAGGCGCTTCTGCAGCAGGTGCCGCAGCAGCGGGTACCTCTGCCTCAGCGGGAGACGGCGAGACAGGAGCCTTCTCCTCCGCTTTCGGGAGATCAATGATCTCGATGAGAGCCATAGGGGCGCTATCCGTTTTGCGTTGACCAAGCTTTACAATGCGCGTGTAACCGCCGCAGCGCTCAGCAGCAGCAGGAGCAATGACATCGAAAAGTCTTTTCACGCTCGCGGGCTTGGGCAATGCGGCCAGGGCCTGGCGACGCGCATGCAACGAACCATCCTTGCCCAAGGTGATGATTTTCTCCACGTATGGGCGCAACGCCTTTGCCTTAGCCAGGGTAGTAGTGATGCGTCCGTGGTCAATGAGGCTGCATGCCTGATTAGCGAGCAAGGCCTTGCGGTGCGACGCGTCCCTCTGAAGTTTAGCTTTCTTTACTCCGTGTCTCATATTGAATCAATCGTTTCGTTGGTTATTCATTATTCATCGAAGACATCCTCATCATCCTCGTATTGAAGGTTTTCAATGTTGTGGGTGATAATATCCTGAAGCTCGGAAGTGCGGGCCTTGTCCTCAGCCATCTCTCGCAGCCGCGGAGCAGAAGCAGGCGGCGTAATAAGGCGGGGGTCGAAGGTCATCCCCAAGGAGAGCCCGTATTGCACGAGTTTCTCCTTGATCTCGTTGAGGGACTTCTTACCAAAGTTGCGGTACTTGAGCATCTCACTCTCGGTCTTCATGGCCAATTCACCGACGGTGGTGATGTTGGCGTTGTTGAGGCAGTTTGCGGCACGCACCGAGAGCTCGATTTCATTAACGCTCATGTTGAGGAGCTTACGCAGCTGGGCGGTGCTGGCATCCTGATCGGCCGCGGCTCCCTTGTCGAAAGCGACCTCGCGTTCATCGCTTTCCACGAAGACATCCAAGTGGTGGCGCAGGATACTCGCAGCATGCAGCATAGCATCATCCGGCGAGATACGCCCATCCGTCCACACATCCAACACGAGCTTGTCGAACTCGGTCATCTGTCCCACACGGGCGTTATCCACGGCATATTTTACACGAGTGACCGGAGAGAAGATGGAATCAATGGGGATGACACCGATGGGGCGATCCTTCTCGTTGTTGTCATCGGCGGTGTAGAACCCACGACCGACATTCACCTCAAAATCACAATCAAAAATGGTATTCTGGTCCAGGTGGCAGATTACCTGATCCTTGTTGACAACAGAGTAGATATGGTCTTCCTGGATATCCGCAGCAGTGACAACACCCTGCTTTGTAGCATGCAGGGAAAGGGTTCGAGGTTCTTTGCCATGGTGAGCAAACTTAATTTTCTTGAGGTTCAGGATGATCTCGGTAACATCCTCAACCACGCCCGGCAGAGACGTGAACTCATGCTGAGCCCCTGCAATACGAACGCTGGTGATAGCGGCGCCCTCCAGTGAGCTGAGCAGAACGCGGCGCAGGGAATTACCCAAGGTGTGACCAAAACCGGTTTCAATCGGTTCGGCGATAAAGGTGGTGTGATTTTCATCCTCCGGATCCCGGACGCGCTGGAGCTTGTTGGGTATTTCAAAGTGGCCGAGTTGAATGACCTCTTTCTCCTTTTCCTTGGTTTGCTGGGTGTCAGACATGGTATGGTACAGGTTGACCGGGTTTCCCCTCATGCGAGCTTGCTTCGGCGATGGAAATGAAGGACCGACGGTCGTTTAGATGACTCGCGCGGTGGGGAGAATACACGCTCTGCCCAAATTTGGCAAGACTTTTTCACATCTAAAGACACATTTTGTCCGCTTTTTGCGCTATATCGGAATATTTTTCACCTTCTTTTCTCTCCGGCTCTCCCTTTCTGCCCCCCCTTCGCCACGCCCCGGAAATTCGGCTTCGCTAAAGCTCCGCAAATCCGCGCGCAAGCGCGCACCCCTTCTACATCGTCTTTCGTGAATTCGTACTTGCTTTAACCCGGTCCCCGGAGGAAATGAACTTGTTACCGGGCAGCACATGCGGTATAGTGCACGTATGCGTTGCATCGTACACACGGGAGAAAGGAAAGGGGAGTTCCAGAAACTTGAGAGGTACTGGGGAGGGAAGGAGGTAGCCACACCTCCCTTTTTCTTTTGTTTTCACACGGCAAATGGAAGGCTGAACTTCAGCATGAAGCGCGCTGCAGAGGCTTTGCCAAATCCCGCGGCTCGCGCGGGCGAATACAGAGAAGAGCTCTGGAAATACGACGTCGCTGAATTTTTTCTGACGGGACTTCTCTCCGGCTCCTACCTCGAATTCAATTTGGCAGCAAATGGGGCGTGGTGGGCCGCCGGGTTTACTCAGCCGCGCGTACCGTTGGAAGATTTCAAGGTGCAGGATTTGCAGGTGCGAACTGAGGGGCAAATGCGACGGGACGAGTGGGAATGCAGAGCCAGCGTCAGCCTCACCGCACTTGAGCATTACGGCTGGTGGGGAGAAGATTGCGAAAGTTGCCTCTGCGCCTGCGCCGTGCTAGTGCGCAACGGGGGGTTTCGCTACCTGACGACCTCCCCCGTTCAGGAGGGGGAGGCGGACTTCCACCGCCCATGGGACTGGGAAACAATCCAACTCGTTCCCTGATTCGCGTGGCGGGGAAAGCTTTCCTACTTTTGCTCAGCCGCAGAAGATAACGTGAACGGCACGGCGGGCAGGTCGTCTTCATTCACGAGGTTGGGTTCCATAAACACCGCCCAACCATAGCGCACCACCTTGGGCTTTGTCATCCCCTCAGCCCGCACCAGGAGCTTACCATCTTTGATTTCTGCCTCTGCCGGCACAAACTTTTTGCCGCCCGATGAAAGCTCGAAACCAACGATTGGTTTACCATCTTTACTGCGAAGCCCCTGCGCGTGGGCAAACTCAACGAGAAGAGCAGAACCGCTCGGTTTCACCTTTGTGGCGACAGGACCGGAGAAGGGAATACCCTTCTTTTTGTACACCTGCGCAGCGGCTGCAGCAGCGAGACGCTCGCCGACCTCCAACTTGCGCGGAGGATGCACATTTGTATTGGTGGTTCCAAGGTCGAGGGTAGTCACGAGGAATACCTTCGGCAACTCCCTGGCAACAGTGGCCTGCACCTCGCGGAACTCGGGCCAGAACGCGCGCAGCCCGGCGGCGTCATCCTTGATACGCGGCAGTTGAACCATGACAAAGGGGAGTTCCGGCTGCTTGAACTCGGTGCGCCAGCTGGTGATAAGGTTTTTGAGCAAGCCCTCGTTTTGAGCCTGATCCTGAAGCTCGGCATCCGATTCTCCCTGGTACCAGATAACCCCGGCAACGGGGAAATTGAGCCACGGGCGGATACCGGTCTCGAAGAGATAAGTCGGCTTGAAAGGGTGCGGGGCGGAGAGGTCGTGCGCAAGATTCTCTTTCGCGCGCGTGCGCACCCAGGCAGTCATGTATTTACTCTCGAGCCAACGAGACCCCATGCACTCCTTGTACTTCTTTTTGACGGTTGCGGGAGGCATCCAGGCCATCATCTCCGAGCCCCCCAGACTGGCGTGCACCACCGCCACGGGTACGCCGAGCAGCTCGTGCAACTTGCGTCCGAAATACCAGCCTACAGCGCTCATACGCGGGCAATTCCCGGAGCCGCCCACGTACCAGTTCCCCTTGTACAGGTCGTTTCCCTTGAGCAGGGAGAGGAGTTTATCGTTGTATGCTCCGGCATTTGTATGCACCTGCGGTTCGGAGTGATAAAAGCGGAACCCCGGAATGGCAGGCTGCCCAAGAGCCTCGCGATCGCCCGTCTGATTGAGCCGCCACAGCATATTGCTCTGACCGGAAGCGATCCACACCTCGCCCACAAGCACATCATCCAGTTGCACATCCTTGCTCCCCTGGGTAATGGTGAGGGTTTTCCCTTCCGCATCAGCTTTCATGGGGGGCAGGACGGCCTCCCATCTCTTCCCTTTCACGGTGGCTTTCACCTCTGTGTCACCGAATTTCACCACAATGGGAGAAGAGCTGGTGCATGTGCCGCACACCGGCACCGGCCTGCCCTGCTGAAGCACCATATGGGATTGGTAGATGGGGTCTAAAGTGAATTCTGCACGAACCACACTGAACAAGCATACTGCCAGTAGCAAAACAACGTTTTTCATAGGAGAAAGTAGCGGGAAGGATGATGGGACAAAGGGGAGGGGGACAGGGAAATGCTCACATACCCACAATCTCGTAGCCGCCATCGACGTAGATGACCTGGCCCGTGATGCTCGCTGCACCATCGCCGGCCAGGAATGTAGCCGTGGCACCCAGCTCCTCCAGCGTGCAGGAACGCTGCAGCGGGCTCTTTTCCTCGTACACCTTGAACATGCCGGTGAACCCGGAAACCCCTCGCGCGGCCAATGTCTGCACGGGCCCGGCAGAAATGCAGTTCACGCGAATGGGCTGCTCACGGCGACCGAGATCAAAGGCAAGGTACTTGCTGCAGGTTTCCAGCGCAGCTTTGGAAACGGCCATCAGATTGTAGTTGGGCACTACCTTCTGGCTCGCATAATAAGTCATGGCCATGATGGAACCTCCGTTCACCATGAGAGGAGCAACCGCACGCGAGAGCGCAATGAGGGAATAAGCCGACACTTGCAGCGAGAGATTGAAGGCATCCCGTGGGATATCGGAGAAATGTCCCTCCAAACAGCCGGCAGCCTTGGGTGCAAAGGCAATGGCATGCAGCATCATATCCACGTGATCGGTCTTGCTGCGCACGAAATCAAAGAAGTGGGCGATGGATTCATCGCTGGTCACATCCAGATCGCAAACGGGGGTATCCGCTCCGAAGGTCTCTTGTACAAGCTTGATGACACCGTCCTTCAGGCGTTCTCCCTGGTAGTTGAAGATAAGTTTTGCCCCGGCGTCATGCCAGGCCTTAGCGATACCGAACGCGATGCTGCGCTTGTTCGCCACACCGGTGACGACGCCTACTTTGCCTTCCAATGGTTTTTCGAGTGACATGATGATAACGGAATTAAGTGTGAAAAATTATTCTTCCGGAAACTCCTGCGAGATGATGCGCGCATAGGTGACACTCATGCGCACGCCCATTTCTTCCATGTGGTGAACCTTGTTGCGGATTTCTTCTTCCGTTACGTTCAGATCATCCACCACGTACTTGAGGCGATAGTACACGAGTCCCCCCTGCCGCTCCAGCAGCAACTGCCCTTCCGGCAGGTTTGCATTCAGCGTGAGCAACAACTGCGCAAGCTCCGCCACATCCTCCTCCTTCACCCGGGCGCCAAAATACGCGTCGAACACCAAACTGCACGGTTCATGCAATTCAGTAAACATGAACGTGCACGGCAATCCCGTTGCGTCAACCGGAAGATACGCTAATCCGATTTTTTCACTGTCCGGCCCCATCGTAACCCACTGGTATTCCTCACCACGGGAGATCAAATACAGACGCACCTGCGCTAACAAATTCGGTTGCTTGCTCATAAATCATGAAGAAAGGGGGAGAAACCGTGAACGTTTCGTGCGTCATATTACTGCGGTGCACCCTTTGAGTCAAGCTCTATATTCTCGGCAGAGCAAACGCTTTTTCAAACGCTTTTTCAACACCGTATCTGCACCGCTACGGTAATTTCCGCCGGACAGAACCATAGAGCAGGCAGAAATACGCTGCAGACTGCCATCTCTGCCAACTTTCAACCGAGCGCGCGCAGTGCGCTAACTCCCAACTTCGCACCTCCCCCGGATTTATCCTTCCTCCTTTCCTCCTCCCGGCTTAGCCTCTTTAGCAACCTTTCCGGCTAAACCTCGCCTGCGTTTGCCCCGGTCTGTCAAGCAGGGCAAACGCATTAGAAAATTGGATTCATTTTTGGAAAGGAGACAGGACGTTCATTTATGCTCTAATTCGTTG
>CANRLM010000014.1 GCA_947631435.1 uncultured Akkermansia sp. | reverse complement strand
CGCCGCGCGGCCGGGTTTATGAGCTGGAGACCGGACACGCTGCGGCACACCTTTGCCAGCTACCACGCGCAGTACTTCCGGGATCTGCCGGCGTTGCAGCTGGAGATGGGGCATCGCAGCACCGAGCTGCTGCGCTCACGCTACACCGCCCCACTCCGAGACACTAAGTCGGAGCAATTCTGGAAATAAGAGGAACGAGCCTACTTCAGCGCCTCAAAGGCGCCCTTGAAGAAGTAATAGCCCCAGCCCCAATCCGGGTCACCAGTCCAATCCGGATCGTAATGGTGACGCGGGAGCAGGAAGCGCTCGGGATGAGGCATGAGCCCCATAGCCCGGCCGGTGGGATCCTGCAGGCCGGCTATGCGCAGTTCCGAGCCGTTATGATTATCGGCATACTGGAGAGCAACGCAACCATTGGCGAGATATTTCTCGGCATCACCGGGGTCACAGACGAGTCGACCTTCCGCATGGGCAGAAGGGAGCTCAAATTCATCCGGCAGCAATTGGGTGTACGGGCAGGAGGTGGACACCTTCACAAGGCGATCCCACATACACTCAAAACGCTCCGATTTGTTCCAGATGAGCGAGGCACGCGGGAGAATGCCGAGTTTGGTGAGGATCTGGAAGCCATTGCAAATGCCGAAGAGGAAGCCTCCCTTGTCAAAATGCTTCTGCAACGCATCGCCGAGAAAACGCTCGGTCTCCAGCTGCGCGAGGCGACCGCTCATCACGTAATCTCCGTAGGAAAATCCGCCGGAGAAAACTACAAGCTGCGCCCTCTCCACGTGCACCGGCGTGGCAGTAGCAATGGGCTGCACCTGGGTGGAAAAGCCGGCGGCGCTCAAGGCGCGTTCGGTTTCCACATCGCAGTTGGTGCCGGGATATTTGAGAAGTAATGCGTGAGGCATGGCTCGAAAAATCAATAATAAGGGGTGAGTCCGTGTTTCCAGATATGTTTGAGCGCGGCAATTTCTTCCTGAAGCGCCACCTTGCCGCCGGATGTCAGCGTGAGTTTCCCGTCACTTGTAGCGTGGCCGACGCGGGCGCAGGGTGTTCCCTCCATCGCTGAGGCAAAGTCATCTGCCATATCGGGATCCACCTCGACGAGGAAGCGCCCCGTGCTCTCTGCAAAACAGGGGACTACCAGATTCTTCCAGCCGTGCTCCGTCGGCAGTTTGTCCAGATCAATGCTCAGGCCGCCCTTGCCGGAGAAGGCCATTTCAGCCGCAGCGACAGCCAGTCCACCCTCTGATAAATCGTGCGCAGCGCGAACGAGACCTTTTGTGAGGGCGCGTTCGTAATACTGCTTGTAAATCGCAAAATTCGCCGTGCAATCCGTCTGCGGAACCCTAGCATCGACAATGCTGTGTCGGCGGGCATAAACGGAGCCTCCCAGCTCATCTTCCGTGTTGCCTACGAGGAAAAGGACGCTGTCGCTCCTGCGCAGGGATGCGCCGCAGACATGGGAAACATCCTCCACCACGCCGAAGCCGGAGCAGAGGAAAGTTACCGGGATATTCACCGGACCATTCTCAGTTTCGAAATAATTGTAGAAGGAATCCTTGCCGGAGACGTACGGCGCACCGTAGGCGAGAGCAGCATCGCGAATGCCTTTGGCGCATTCCACAAGGCGCCCAAGTTCCACCGGGCTCTCGGGGTTCCCCATGCAGAAATTGTCAAGCAGGGCAACCTTGTCCGGGTTCGTGCCGGAGATGATGAGCTGGCGCACGTTTTCATCCACGGTGCCGGTGCCCATGGCGTAAGGATCAGTCTTCCCCCATTCCGGAAGAATCGCCAGGGCAAGACTCATCAGCTTGTCGGATCCGTCGATATCAATCACCGAAGCATCCTGCGGGGCGTCGGCAGCGGCCCCGGCGAGGGGCTTGAGCACTGTATTGCCCTGCACTTCGTGGTCGTACTCGCGAATGATCGGCTCGCGAGACACCACGGCAAAATCGCCAAACACCTCCTTCAGATCCGCTCCGAGATGCGTATCATCCAGCGCGATGCCAACGCGAGACGGGGAGGAGGTAAAGACGGAAGTCAGATGCTTCGTGGGCGCTTCGTGCAACTTGGAGTTATCCAGCTCGCAGACCGTTTCCCCATGGTGCCACACGCGCAGCACACCGGAGTCATTCGACTCGCCCAGGACGGTCATTTCTGTCTGAAAAGTATCGGCAAGACGCTGCAACTCTGGCACGTTTTCCGGCTTCACGGCAAGCACCATGCGTTCCTGGGACTCGGAGAGGAATATCTGCCAGGACTGCATATTCCCCTCTTTCAGCGGAGCGCGATCCAAATACACATTGCCGCCTGTCTCAGAGAGCATTTCACCCGCAGCGGAGGAGAAACCGCCGGCGCCGCAGTCCGTCACAAATTCAATGAGCCCACGCTCGCGCGCCTCCAGAATCACATCCAGCGTCTTTTTCTCCTCGATGGGATTGCCGATCTGCACGGCCTGCTGGTCCTCTTCGGCGGAGGCTTCTCCCATAGCGGCGGAAGAGAACGTGGCCCCGTGCAGACCATCCTTACCGGTGCGCCCGCCGATGACAACCACTGCCAGCCCTGGCTTCATCTCCTTGGCAATATCCGTCTGTGGGATGACTCCTGCCGTGCCGCAGAACACAAGCGGGTTGTAGATGTATGCCGGGTCAAACTGGATAGCGCCGGAGGTGGTGGGGATGCCCATTCGGTTGCCGTAGTCACGCACGCCGTGTACCACGCCACGCATGATGCCGAGGGGATGGATGATGTTGTGTCCCTCAGTGAGGGATTCCGGCGTGTCAGGGGCGCCGAAGCAAAACACATCGAGGTTGGCGATGGGCTTAGCCCCCTTCCCCGCACCGAGAATATCGCGAATTACCCCGCCCAACCCCGTGTTTGCCCCCGCGTAGGGTTCGATGGCGCTCGGGTGGTTGTGCGTCTCCGCCTTCAGGCAAACGGAAAGCTTATCATCCAGTCTGATAAATCCCGCATTATCCACAAAGCAGCTGAGCACAAAGCCCGGTTTGCGGGCCATGATCTCCTTGCTGGGACGCTGGATGAAGGTCTTGTACATGCTGCGGATTTCCTCCTGCTTGCCATCGACGGTATGCTGCACAGTGGCGGCAAAGATGCGATGCTTGCAGTGCTCAGACCACGTCTGAGCGATGACCTCGAGTTCCACATCCGTCGGCTCGCGGTCAATCTCGCGGAAAATCTGCTGCACCACGAGCATATCTTCCGAGGAAAGCGAAAGTTTCATATCGCGGCTCAGCGCAGTGAGCTCTTCCTCACTCAGCTCGCGAACTGGTATCGTGCGGTAGGTAGCAGGCATGGTCGTTTAGCGTACGCTCCAGGTGTGGATAGCGGGGTTGCACACGTCCTTGCAGAATCGTGCGGACAAGGCTTCCTTGTCGCCCTCGCCGAAGATGTAAATTCTCTGGGTTATGGTGAGGGATTTCAGGGTGAAGGGCAATCCTTTTCTCCCGGCATAGTTGGCAAGAATGGCTTCCTTTTCCAGGTCCAACGCTCCCTTCTTGATACCGTAGGAGATGCAGAAGAGCTCCCCGGTAAGCGCGGGCGTGTCGTCCTCCTGCACCCTCTGTGAGATGGGATCCACCAGCACGCGGCGCAGATAATCGCGCGCAGCCTTCTCGTCCCCCTCGCACTCCGCTGTGTAGTAACGGGTGTGGTTGTACGTGAGTTTATCGGCTATCGGGGTATAGAGAAGCTTGTTGGCATCCGTCACCGCCTGGAAGCGGCTGAACACCTCAAAAGTTAGCTTGAACATGGCTCAAATCAACGGATTGGGCACCTTCCCCTCACTTCTGCAGGCGGTTGAGCACCTCTGCATACGACTCCATGAACTCCCCGAGCCCCTGGCGGAAGCGATCCTTGTCCATCTTCTTCCCTGTCTCCACGTCCCACAAGCGGCAAGTATCGGGTGTAATTTCGTCGGCCAGCACAATCTGCGAAGGATCTGTGCTCAGGCGTCCGAACTCAATCTTGAAGTCGATGAGACGCAAGCTGGCTTTGAGGAAAAATTCCTTGAGAGTGTCGTTGATAAGCAGCGCCATCTTTTTGATGTAGGCGCATTCTTCTTCGGTAGCGGCACCCATCTCGCGGGCATAGTCATCGTTGATGAAGGGGTCATTAAGCGCGTCATCCTTGTAAGAAAACTCCACAATGGGTTTGCCGAAAGCCGTACCTTCCTTCACCCCCATACGCTTGGAGAAGGAGCCTGCCGCCACATTGCGCACGATCACCTCCAGCGGCATGATGGACACCTTTTTCACCAGCAGGTTGATGTCGTCCAAATCCCCCACGAGGTGCGTTTTCACGCCCTTTTCCTCCAACATCCGGTAGATGATGAGCGTGATTGCTTTATTCATGCGCCCCTTGTTCTCGAAGTCTTCCTTCTTTACACCGTTGAAGGCGGTTGCGGAGTCTTTGTACTCCATGCGCAAGACATTCGGATCATCGGTCGTGTAGAGGCGTTTGGCCTTTCCTTCGTAAATTGGTTCCATGGCGTTTGTCAGGGGAAAATTCTTGCCCGCGAGATTCTACCCTACACCTCCACGCGTGTCAACCCTGCTCTCTGCAACGAATTGCAACTCTTTATCAATCAATCACAAAGCGAACCTGCACCACCACAGTGGATGCTACCGCCACAGCGCCACGGCGGGCAGGCGAGAAAGTCCAATGTTCCAGCACCCAACTGCGAGCAACGGCATCCAACTCACCGTGACCGCTGCTGCCGGCGAGTTCCACCTTCCTCGGCGTGCCCCGCGCATCCAAAAAAATCCGCAGGCGTGAGGTGCCCTCCACCCCTCTCTGGCGCATGGCAGGCGGGTACGGAGGCAAGGGGGCAGATCGGTACGCAGGGGGAGTGTAGTCTCCTTTCGGTTCTGAATCCTGTTGTGCAACGGCTCGAACGGGGGGAACAGCACGGGAGGAAGCAGTGGGCGGCCGTCGACGAGGCATAAAAAGGGCTTCATCGACGGCAGCAAGCTCAGACTCCGGGGAAGAAAATGAGGGAAATTCCACCTCTTCAAGCTTCGGTGGCGACATTTCGCAAACAACAGTCACATCGGGGATCTCTACCGCCGAAGGAGAAATTGCACCCGTAATCTCCGGCAGGGGAAGGACAACCGTCGGCTCTTCCAAAGGTGTTCGCTGCTCCGCCGGCGGGGCAAAAAAGCAGTGTGTCACAATTCCCTTCTGTTCCCCTGCTCGCTGTGCCGAGTGAATCACCGCAAGCAGCAGAGCCACACCGCTGAGCATCAGCAGCGTGCACGTGAACGCCGCAACGGCGCGAAGGGAGGAGGAGGGTCGCTTCACCGTTCCCTCCTTTCCGGCGTACACCAGAATGTGTGGTTGTCCGTCACATCGTAGTAACGTCCCGGCAGTTTCGGAAAATGCAGACGCGGAGCATGCAACACGCGCACGCGATCCTCCCGCCACCCGGGAACCCAAACGGCGAGCTCGCAGATGAGGCGATCGACTTTTGCCAATGCTGCGACGAAGGAAGGAATGTCCCTTGCCTGATTACACTCCCTCAGCGCGGCATCCATCTCTGCATCCGCCAACCCGAACGGCGCTTCATCGCCGCGCGCCGTCGATGAAAAATATCGCCCCGGCTCCGGCAGGGGCTCCGCAGGCACCGTCGCCCAAAAAGTGAGCTCATTTTTTCCCTCCCGTACCTGCTGAGCGCAAAGCTGCCAGGGCAAAGGCTCCGCCACAATCTCCGCCCCGCAAGCCCGCGCACTCTCTCGGAGAACTTCAACCAGGGCGCTCACCTTTTCCGAGGGAACATAGCAAAAACGAAAGGAGAGCTTTTCTTCCCTTCCATCCCGCACACGGCGGAGAATCCCGTCGTCTCCGGGCGTGGAATATCCCGCCCGGGCAAAGCACTGACGAGCCCGGACGGGGTCATATTGCTGAATTTTTTGCGACGGAAGCATGCCGTATCCCTCGAAAAAGGATTGCAGGCGTCGCCCCTCTCCACGAAAAATAAGGGCAATGGCGCGATCCATATCAAGCGCCGCCGATAATCCCCGGCGCACTGCAAGTTCCGGGATGGTTCGCGCATTCAGTGCGACACCGTAAGGCGGCTGCGGGGTATCAGTGTCGTACTCTATGCGCTCCAACCCCGGTGTGTGTTCGTACCGATGCCAGGAGGCGATGTGGCGCGTCTGTACGAGATCCAACTTCCCGCGCAGAAGGAACTCCCACGCCTGCGCCTCGTCCGTGAGGAAGTAGTACTGCACGGCGTCCACATTGCATGTTCCACGGCGCCGGGGCAGATCTTCCGCCCACCAATGACGCACCCGCCGCAGCTCTACCATGCGTCCCTTCTCCACACGCCGGACACTGTATGCCCCGGTCGTGGGAGGGACCCGCCAGGCGTACCGTTCGGCATAATCATCTCCAACCTCGACGTAGAACCCCGGCTCTGCCGCGTGAAGCAATCCGGAAGCTCGCAGCTCAGGGAGAGGGCCCTCTTCCCGCAGAGTGAGCGTCACCACGCTATCCCCGTACACGCGCAGCTCCTCCGCCGCGCGGCAAAGAGTCTCCCACCCCGCGTCTCCCACCTCCGCCCTCAGAAGCGCCCCGAGTGCGTAATCTCCGGCGCGCACGGGACGCCCGTTGCTGTAGCGCGCGGCGGGATGGAGGCGGAAATAAACGGTACGCCCCTGCACCGCCCACGCCTCTGCCACGCCGGAAAAGGGACGCCGCGTAGCGGGATGTTGCTCAATGAGGGGCATCTCCACGCGCTCAAAGATGTTCGCATGCAGAAACTGCGGCGTGGGGCTGCCGAACACCAAAAGATTGTCCGGATAAGGACCGGGACTTGCCAGCCGCACCGTACCGCCGCGCACGGCTCGCGAATCTCCCAGCGGCGGCTCATTCCCCCCGCTTCTCCACGCCAAATTCTTTGGAATTTCCCCTTCAGAAGACAACACGATGTTTACCCCGCGCAGTCGTCCAAGACGCTCCGCAAAGTCTGCCGGATAAGAAGCGGGCGGCAGGTTCTCCTCCTCTTGAGCGATGCCGAGCTCGGGCGCGCTCTGTACACTCTGCACAGCCCACCACCCGATGCTCCCCACCGCCGCAAGCAGCAGCAAAAGAACCCACCATACCCGCTTCATCATTACTCGTCAGAACTTGATTGTGCAGCCGCCGTACACCGCTGTGCCCGGAGAAATAATTCCCGTTCCCGGAGCGGCGTTGAAAGATGACGTCACGAATTTCTGGTTCGTGAGATTCTCCACGCGTAAGGATAAACTCAAGTGATCATTCACCTCGTAGTGCGCGTACCAGCGCAAGACGACGTAGTCATCGATGCGCTTTTGCCCGGAGCTATCCATCCGTCCCACAGCGGCAGCAAGCCCGAGTCCCGTCGTCAATTTCTCCACCGGGTTCGTGTAGACATCCGCACTCCATACCTGGCGCGCGCTGTCGGCAACCTGCCGGTCCGTGGAACTGTCTTTCGGGCTGGTTATGGTCCAGGCAACCTTGTAACCGATTTTCCATGGCACACTCAATAGCCCTCGCGCAGCGAACTCCACCCCTTGAAAGGTTTGGTGCCCTGCTTTGTTGATGTAGTAGTAGTCTGTGTACGTACCGACCGGATCCACCGCCTGGATTGCATCCTCCGTCTGCGCCCAGAAGAGGGTTGCAGAAACAAAATGATCCTTCCGCCATTCCTGCTCCGCACCGAAGTCGGCACTCCAGTTAGTCTCACAGTCGAGGTCAGGATTCCCATGGTATGTGCACCACCAGGCCGGCACATAGCAACTTCCATTGCTCCGTTCAAAAGCGCTGGGCGCCGCATAGCCACGTCCGGCCGACGCGTACAGGCGCGTACGCTCCCGGTTGAACTTGTAGTTCGTCGCGGCTCGTAACGTGAAAAGAGCATTGTAAACACTGCTCTGGTCGAGACGCGCCGCGACTGTACTTGTCCATCCTTTTACGGGTTCTACGCTGTGCTCGGCAAAGAAACTGATGACACTGTCCAAATCGCTATTAGATGGCACCTCCTGTCCTCCCTTCAGCATGTCAAAATCAGAACGCACCCAGGACACCCCCGCAGTTGTCTTGTTTGTCTCGTTCCATTTGAACAGGTTCCGCCATTCGAGCTGCACGTTATCCATCTCATAAACGGTTTCGCCGTATGGATTCGTTCCATGCGCTCCATAGGTCTTGTCCTCGTCGTAGTACCCAAACATCAGGCCTGATATCAACTTGTTTGTTATTTCTCCTTGATATTTAACCGTCAATAGATTTGTACGAAAAGCATACAATCCTTGCCCGGTGACATCACTATACCGGGCATCCTCTCGCCGGTAAGTGAATACGAGCTTATTTTTTTCGTTGAGGTACTGATCCAACCGCACAGCCTGGGAGTAATTTTGATAGCGCCCCGCATGCTTCATCTGAGGTTTTCTGCCGTCCTCGTAGTGGATATCATTGTTACTGTGCTCATAGGTTGAGGAAACATAGAAAGCAGTATTTTCGACGCGCCCCTGCGCCGTGAAATTCCCCGTATAGGAATCAAAGCTGCCGTATTCGTTGAAGAGCGAGGCGCCTGGTTCCCCCTTCCCCTCGGGCGTTTCCATGTAAAGGACACCACCCATCGCGCCGCTGCCATACACGGCGCCCTCTGCCCCGCGGACAAGCTCCAGGGCGCCGAGACCGAACACCGGGGTGCGTGCCACCACATTGGAAGTGACGAGACCATTCAAGCTCGCCAGACCATTCAGTCGCATCCCATCGATCATCGGCAGCACGTATTTGTCCGAATTCAATCCTCGAATGACGGGCTTCGAGACATTTCCCCGCTGGTACGTTCCACCTCCGGGTAGCACATACACGCCCGGAACGGTAGTGAGGGCCTCTGAGAGTGTGTAAATGCCCTCTTTTTTCAGCTGGGGGATATCCAGAATACTCACCGACACACCGGTTGAATCGTACGGCACGGCAACGCCTTCGTGGGCAGATACCGTGACCGGTGCCAGCTCCGTCTCTTCATCAGCTTTCGGCTGTACCGCGGCAGATGCCGGGGCCTCATTCTGCGCCAATGCGCAGGTGCAATAACAACTTGCCACTGCAAGGGCAAACGCAGGTAGCTCCGCAAGGGAGCACATCGTGTATTTCTTCATTTTTGTTGATACCGGTTAGGTGGTGTCTCGCCACCGGGTTCGGTCTCCCTTCTGGCTGGTGTTCCGACTGAGTCCGTCTCGCGGACATCACGGTTGCGGCACAGCGGCTGATTCTCACAGCCTTTCCCATCTATTGCCTGCGACTCCCAAGTCGCCTCCTGAAGAGATGTTCCCCCCGAGTTCCCGAGGAAGCCCCGGAAGAACGTGCAGCATTAAAGCACAAAGTCCACCTGCTGGCAAATCTTTTCCCTGCTCCGGAGCGCAAAAAACGAGCACGACGGCAGTAAGAGACAGTGACGCCGTGCTCGTCGTTGGAGGGGAATATCTCAAAGAGCTCCCGCCTCAGCGCAGAGTATCTCGCACGCACACGGCCGCGTGCACCATGTTCTTCAATGCGGCAATAGTCTCCGGGAGATTGCGGGTCTTTAACCCGCAGTCAGGATTCACCCACAGGCGATCTGCCGGAATATCCCGCAGCATCATCTTGAGGGCGGCGGCAATCTCCGTCACGCTGGGGATGCGAGGGGAATGAATATCGTACACTCCGGGGCCGACCTCCGTCTCAAAGTGGCTCTGCACAAGGGCGCGCAGGATCGTGAGTTTGGAACGTGAGGCTTCAAAGGTGATCACATCCGCATCCATCGCGTCAATCTCCGGGATGATATCCTCGAATTCGCTGTAGCACATATGGGTGTGAATCTGCGTTCCGGGCTGCACGCCGGAGTGGCAGAGCCGGAAAGCACGCAGGGCGTGATCCAGGTATTCGCTGTGCCAATCAGCTCGCCGCAGGGGGAGTTTCTCGCGCAATGCCGCCTCATCGATCTGAATGACGCGGATGCTATTCGCTTCCAGCTCAAGCACTTCCTCGCGCAGAGCCAGGGCAATCTGGTACATTGATACGGAACCCGGCACATCCTCGCGCGGAAAGGACCAGTTGAGGATGGTGGCAGGTCCGGTGAGCATGCCTTTCATCGGCTTGTTGGTGAGCGAAGCTGCGTAGGTGATCCACGGCGTGGTGATGCTCTGTTTGCGGGAGATATCCCCCACAATGATGGGTGGTTTGGTGGCGCGGGAGCCGTACGACTGCACCCATGCGTTGCGGGTAAAGATGAACCCGGCAAGGTTCTCCCCGAAGTACTCCACCATGTCATTGCGTTCGTATTCCCCGTGCACCAGCACATCTAGCCCAAGCTCCTCCTGCAAAGTAACGCAACGCTTGATTTCTGCACGCACCAGCTTTTCGTATTCCTCCGCGCTGATCTCCCCCTTGCGCAGGTGGGAACGGGTGCGTTTAACCGAATCGGTTTGCGGAAAGGAGCCAATGGTCGTGATGGGAAGCAGGGGCAGAAGCAACTGCTTGCGCTGCAGAGCCTGACGTTCGCGCCGCGGCGTCGGACGCGTAAAATCTTCCTCGGTCAGGTTCGCCACGCGCTGCTGCACGTCCGGGTTTGGGTAGAGAGAACCCGAAGAATGCAGAGCGACATTGCTCTGAAACGAGGAATCCTGCGTGTAGTCCGGCAGCTCCGCCAGACGGCACAGCTCGGCAAGCTCCTGCAATTTTTCGTAAGCGAAGGAGAGATGCGGCAGAACCTCCGCAGGAAGTTGCGGTTCGTTCGCCACTGTGTACGGCACATGCAGCAGTGAACACGATGTCGAGAGAATTATCTCCCTGACACACTGCCGGAGAGAGCGTACCTGTTCCAACACGGCCGCGTACCGACATCTCCACACATTCTTCCCATTCACCACCCCGGCAAAGAGTATTTTATCCTCCGGGAACCCATACTTCGCAATAAGCTGCGCCGTCTGCTTCCCTTCCACGAAATCCAACCCAATCCCTTCCACCGGCAGGGAAAGCAGCTCCGCATAGCAATCCCTCACATCGCCAAAATAGGTCTGCAGCAGAACTTTCGTGCCTCCCTCTCCCCGCTGCGCTAGAATGCCATCGTACAGTGTCCGAAAGAGCGCGATATCCTCCTGGGTAAGATCCATGACCAGGGAGGGTTCATCCAGCTGCACCCACTGCACCCCATGGCGAGACGCCAGCCGTAGCAGCTCTGCATACGCTTCAATGAGAGGCTGCACAAAGTGCGCCTTGTCGTGATCGCAGTGCGCCAGCTTCAGGAAGGTAAAGGGACCAACAAACACCGGTCGCGTTTCAATGCCGAGCCCCTTCGCCTGCTCATAACTTGCGAGGAAATCCGTATGATTCAGAGACAGCCGTGTGTTCTTTTCCAGCTCCGGCACAAGGTAGTGGTAATTTGTGTTGAACCACTTTTTCATCGATAAGGCAGTGACATCTCCACGCTCCCCCTGGTATCCGCGCGCCATGGCAAAATAAGTGCCGGTATCGTCCAACCCCAACCGCGTGTATTTCTCAGGAACAGCGTTAAGCATCCACGCTGTGTCCAGCATCCCATCGTACAGTGAAAAGTCGTGCGAGGGTATCTGAGCCGCTCCACTCGCGCGCAGCTTCTCCCACTGCGCAATCCGAAGTTGGCATACCGTGTCCTGCAGCTCCTGAGCTGTTTTGTCCCCACGAAAATAAGCTTCCGTGGCCTTCTTGAGTTCGCGGTGTTCTCCTATCCGCGGGAATCCTACGATGGTGTATTTCATTCTTTTCCTTTCGTTGATTACAGAATGCAGCATGTTTCTTCCTGCAAAGCGCTATCATATCCTTTCTCGATTGTTCTTGTAAAATACAAAGAAATAATATGTAGCTATAGCTTTATCCTATATCAACTATCAGCGAAACCACAGAGGGAGAGAGGGATTCAAGCTCCGACGCGAGCGATGAGGCGTTGAATGAAGAGTTCCCCGAGCCGACTGGGTCGCACGCGTTTGTGGGTGATGTAGCCGATTTCCATATAGTCATCCACCCGGAGAGGCCGCGACACGATATCCGGGTTATTGAGGGCTTTGCTGATGACGCCGCTGCAGATCGTGTAGCCATTCAAGCCAATGAGGAGATTGAAGAGCGTGGCACGGTCGCGCACGAGGATGTTTTTCTTGCGTTCGAGCGTACTCTGAATTTCCTCCGCGAAATAAAAGGAATTATGCTCGCCCTGCTCATAGGAGAGCCGTGGAAACGGGGCCAGATCACGAAGAGTGATCACCTCCTTATTGGCCAATGGATTCTTGCTACCAATGAAGACGTGCGGCTTAGCAACGAAAAGTCGTGTGAAGAGCAATTCATGCGTCTGCAAGGTTTTTCTCAGCACTTTTTCATTCTCCCGGTTGAGATAGAGCACCCCCACCTGACTGCGCAATTTCGCCACATCCTCGATGATCTCGTAAGTTTGCGTCTCCCGGATGCGGAAATCATACTCGTCTCCTCCGTAATCGCGCAGAACGTCCACAAAGGCCTCCACCACGAACGAATAGTGCTGGGCTGAGACGCAGAAATCCTGGCGTCCGCGTTTTTTGCCGCTGTACTTTTGTTCAAGCAGATCCACCTGATCCACCACCTGACGAGCATAGGCGAGAAACTCCTCTCCCTCCGGGGTCACTACGGTACCGCGGTTAGTGCGATTGAAAAGAGTGATGCCGATCTCTTCCTCAAGATCGCGCACGGCGCTCGTAAGACTCGGCTGCGATACGAAAAGCGTTTTTGCAGCCTCGCTGATGCTGCCTTTGGTCGCCACAGTCAAAACGTATTGTAACTGTCGTAAAGTCATTACAGAAAAGTCTCAGCGTTGGAACTAACCTGAACCTTGATTTGAATGCGAACGATTAAATCACAGCGGATTCTCAATAGCAATTCCTTTTTGTTGAGTTTCTCCGGTTGCGCAATGCCTCAAGAATAAAGTCACCGAAGGGAGGTTAAAAAGGAGGGCAGAGAATCTTCTCTGTTACTTGAATTCTCTCAAATGCGTTTGCCTTGGAGCACCCTCTTTTCGCTAAAATTTTGTAAAGAAAACTAAAAAAATACTCGCACGAAACAGGGCTGATATGATAGGATGGCGCAGGGATGCTGTTACAGCATTCCATGTTCAGTTTAGCTTTCTCAAATGCCTCAATCAAAAATATACGCCGGACTGGAAATTGGCACTTCAAAGACTTGTATCGTCGTCGGCGAAGTACGTCCGGATGCTTCTGCCTCTATCATCGGTGTGGGTTGCGTCCCCAGCGCCGGGGTACGCAAAGGAGAAATCATTAATCCCAGTATGGCGCGTCAGTGTGTACGTGATGCTTTGGATCTCGCTCAGGAAAGTGCGGATGCCGATATCGTCCGCGTCTATCTGAGTGTGACGGGAGATCACATATATGGGCAGACCAATACGGGCTCCTTCCGCTTACCTGATGATGAAACCATCATCGATGAATCGCATGTGAACGCTGCACGTGAGAAAGCCTGTAATATCGACCTTTCTCCGGATCGCTTTCCCTTCAACAGCGAGCAAGGCGGGTATTCCATCGACGGGCGAGAGCCCACGCGGTACCCGGAGGGGCTTACCGGACGAACCATCGATGTGAATTGCCACGTGATCCACGGCATCAGCACGCGCCTGCAGAACTCTCTGCACTGTGTGCGTGAGGTGCCGTTAGAAGTACAAAATATGGTATTTGCTCCCCTGGCAGCGGCGTATGTGGTCCTCACTCGCCAGCAGCGGGAAGCAGGAGCGTTGCTCATCGACATCGGAGCCGGCACGGCAGACTTCATCTGTTTCAAGGGAGGAGACGTCATCGCAAGCGGCTGCGTACCAGCCGGTGGCAACACCATCAATCAGGACATTGTCACTCTCACCGGTGGACGCGTCTCCAACGAGGCGGCAGAAGTGCTCAAATGCACGGAGGGCAACGTGATGGGAAATTTGAATGATCGCTCCATCGCGCAATACCGAACGGACATTGGGCTGCACGACGCAGCCATCCCCCGCGGGGAGCTCAACAGGATCATCCGAGAGAGGATGGAAGACATCCTGCTGCACGTACGAAATGAAATTCCGGTCGATCTCCTGCGCAGCAAGGGGGTCAATGTGTATTTCGCGGGTGGCACGAGTGTCATGCGCGGGTTAGAGGGACTAGCAGAGGGTATTTTTGGTTGCGATGTGTACCAGCCGATTCCACCCACGGAATCGGAGCGCAACTCCTACCTTGCCAATCCCCGTTTTTGCACTGCTATCGGGCTTATTCGTTATGCTCAAAAGTTCGAGGATGACGAGGAGCGGCGACAAAAATCTTCTTCTCTCTTCTCGTGGTTGCGGTCTGTTTTACGATTCGGCAATCCATGAGGACATGTGTTCCAATCAGGCAATTTTCTGCTAACGACCTTTCTACAACACCATGCTATCCTATCCCATTCCAACACCAAAAACAGGAGGCATTGCCATCGTTGGCGTCGGCGGTGCCGGTGCAAATATCCTACGCTGCTTTGCTGCCTCCAGCGCGGAAAACGTGAGTCTCTACACCCTCTCATTGGATGAACGGGTGGGGAAGGCATGCGGAAACGTGCAGTTCATCCAACTTGGGGAGGGTATCAGTCGGGGTCTCGGATCCGGCGGCGACCCGGACGTCGGGCAACATGCGATGGAGGAAGCGGCAACGCGGGTGAACGAGCTGCTGGAGAGCTGCAAACTGATGGTAATGGTGGTGGGTCTCGGGGGAGGGACAGGCTCAGGGGCAGCGCCGGTACTAGCGCGCATGGCACATGAAGCAGGAGTCTTCTTAGTAAGTGTCACCATGCTTCCCTTCTCTTTTGAGGGAAAACGCCGGCGAGAACAAGCAGAGAGGGCACACGAGGAGATCGCTCGTCTCTCGGATATTGTCTTCAGCTTCGAAAACGACTACATGGAAGAGCTCTTCCGCAACCGCAGTGGAGCCCGAGCAGTTTTCGAGGAGGTCGATCGTCTGCTGGCAAAAGCGACCGCATCTGTACCGATGATGGACAGCTCTCCTGGGCTGATTAATCTCGGACTTGATGAGCTGGCAGCAGCTCTGCAAAATAATGACTCCCGCTGCATCTTCGGGGCAGGATCCGGTTACGGTCCGCACCGGGCTGAACAGGCAGCCCGGGCAGTGTTGGAGAGTCCACTGGTTACCTACCACGGAGCTCTGCGCTTTGCGCGCACAGTGATCATTCACGTTGCAGGCGGAGACTCCCTCTCCATCTCGGAAATACGCCGCGCGATGGATACTTTGCGGGAGGCGTTGGCGAGCGACAGCGAGGTGCAGATCTTTTTCGGTGCGGCAGTAAAACCCAATTTGGGTGATGAAATGCGCATTACCCTCATTGCTTCCATCGACTCTGTGGAATTTCGCAATGCGCTCACGCAAACGGAAACTACGGTGCGTCCGGTAGAAGAAGATCTCTCAGAAAAAGAAACTGCGTCAGGAGACGGAGAAGAGACAGCCCCCGAACCCGAAAAATTCGAAGAACAAACGGTGGAAGAGAACGAAGGAGAGGAGACAACGGAGGAAGAGCCGGAGGAAGAACCGAAACAGCAGGAGGAGTACCCAGAAGAGGCCGTAGAAGAGCAGGAGGAAGAAGTCGAGGAAGCGGATGCGACGGGGGAGACGGGAGAAGATGAGGAGGTTCTAAAACCGGAAGACGAACCCCTCCCCCAGCGTGTTTCTCCCATTTCTTCCGCCTCGGCTCCGTCACGGCAGATGGATCTTTTCAGTGATTCGCCGCGTCCAGACGATCTGCCAACAGGACCAGGTGATCCACGACGTGTCCGGGTTACTCCCTCTGCGAGCACTCCTCGCGCGATGCCGGAATCAGAGAACTCAACAAAGCGCCGTCAACCTGAGAAAATACCGGAGCATGACAGACCTTACACGGCCCCTCGGCGAGGTCTAAATCCGGCCCATCACTACCAAGGGGAGGATCTGGATACGCCCCCTTCCATGCGGCGTGCTAGCCGCGGGGATGAGTAGATTGACCGGTTGAATTGCAGAGTTCCTGCACAAGCGCGGGCATGCTTTCCGCCAGTAGAGCCACGACTTCATCGAAATCTTTGTCCCTTCCGTAGTAGGGATCCGGCACTTCGTGGTATCTGCACCCAGCGGGGAACCAGCGTCTCATGGGCAGAACGCTCGACCTGGCCGTGAGAGAAATGACGCGGTGTACTTCCCGCTCGTTCTCTGCATCCTGAGGAATGATCAAATCGAAACGTTCACCGTCCTCTCGCAGTAAAACACGGGCGCGATGCCCATCGTACGCATAACCAGCGCGCTCCAGAGCGGCAAGCATGCGTCCATCCGGTCGACTTCCCACGTGGTAATTCGCCGTGCCACAAGAATCTACGACAGCATTGATCCCTGCCCTCCTCAATACTGTTCGACATATGATCTCTGCCGCCGGACTGCGGCAAATATTGCCAAGGCAGACGAAAAGCAGACGAAAAGAATGAGAATTTTCCTGACGGTCGTTCATAATTTAAGCCTTACAGCGTTTATCTTTCTTACACTCCACGCCGTCTATCGTAACACACTCAAGTCCCTTTTCCAACTTGATTTTTTAATTTCGGCGTAGTAGTTGAACAACATTGATCCATACGAATTCTGAAACTTTCAAAGTAGGCATCACACGACTTTTTGCTTTACAGGGGGGGAGGACAGAGCTATAAATACAGATGATCCCGCTGTGGACTAACCGCTAAAAAACTACTTATGAGAGCCGGAAACAAAATTTTTGTCGGTGTCCTGCTTTTAGGACTAGCCGGCGGCTACCTGTTCTACGAAAAATCGGATGTCGTACTCCAGTATCTTCCGAAATCCCTGGCAAAGTACATCCCTGGGAAGGTAACTCCCATTCCCGGATATCGAAAGGAGATTGTGCATGCAAACGAGTGGACAAATGACCAGGCAGTGCAACAAAAGCTGCAAGACATTGTCGATAAGCAACTCAAGGGAACAAGCCCGGAGGACGTGAGGGCTTTTCTCAGAAGAAAGAGCAACGAGCTTGCCCTGGACGATCTCGCCCTGATTCAAGCCCAGGAGAAGACAGCTGCAGCCACCCAGACCCTGCAGGAGGGGCGTCAGAAGGCCCTTGAGGAGTTGAACAAGGAGCTGGAGAAGAGTACCCCTAAGGACGAGAATCTCTCCCCGAGAGCCAAGTACAACAATCAAAAAAAGGCTGAAAGAATTGCCGCTATTCAGCAAGAATTTTCCGTTCCTGACACCATGGAGGAACTTGCAAATGATCCGGAAGCCGCGGAGATTCTAGAAAAGGTAACCAGCGATTTGACGTGGAGCGACCAGATTGCCAATAGCGGTGAAACAGCCCCCAC
Source organism: uncultured Akkermansia sp. (assembly GCA_947631435.1). Taxonomy (GTDB): domain Bacteria; phylum Verrucomicrobiota; class Verrucomicrobiia; order Verrucomicrobiales; family Akkermansiaceae; genus Akkermansia. Next base: position 23,273 of record CANRLM010000014.1, on the reverse strand, counting down.
GGGAAAAGTTATTTCTATCCTCTCCCTTATTGCAAAAACAGGTAAAGTTGATCTCTACGGTAACAAGTTAGAGAGAGACATCGCCACAGCAACAGCCCTTGAGTTTGCACGCTCCGGATGGTCGAAAAATGATGCTGTGAACCGTGCCGTTTTCCACGTGGAATCCTGGCACGCCGGCAAGATGAATCCCTCCTTTGCTTCCCTACCCTTTTGGCAGAAACGTATGGTTTGTGGTCTGAAGGGCAAAGGCATTGTAGATGGGGTGACGATCGGTAATGATAGCGCGGGGAACGTGCGAAGCCTCAACTACAGTCAGCAAAACGCTCACTTGCCGGCTTATCGCTGCACGGGCGCTTGCTGGCAGGCTCCCTACCGCATGTTCAACGTCTTCGGCGACGTAATCCACAACTCGACTCGCTACTTTGCACCATTCAAGGATTCCCTCGGAGAGGAATTCAATTCACTCACCCGTTTTGCAGGGGGGGTGTGCGGTGGACTGTCACACTATGGTGCCACAACGGCGGTCGCCAACGGAGTACCCGCTACAACTTCAGGCGAACCCGGGCATTGCTCCTACATTGTGCGCGTCGGAGACAAATGGGTGCCCAGTTACTCGCTCAGCTGGAATCGTGGGTTACACTGGCAGGTGTTCAACGGCTGCAACAAGTTCAGCGCACTCCACATGGCTGATAATCTCTTTTCTGAGGAGCAGATGCCGAAGACGCGCGAATCGCAAGCCATGCGCAATCTCGCCAGTAGTTACGAACAAACGGAGCCGGAAAAGGCGGAAGCTTTGTACAACAGTTCCGTCCAGACCCAACCACTTAACTACTACGCATGGCGCGATTATGCCAACTTCCTCACGCAGGACCCGGAAGCCAACCAGCAAAAAATTCTTGCTTTCTGCGACCTCGTCAACAACTTCATGGTGACAGCGTATCCGGAAATGGCTGCCTCATTGATGCAGAACACCGTCTATCCTGCCTTGAAAAAGGTCAAGAATCTCGATAAAGCTGCACTTCAGAATACGATTGTGGGTTTCTGGAATAAGGTGAACACGATGGGACCGGATGCCGAGTGGGACAAATCATTCGGAGGACGCTGGGACGTGGAAACACTGCTCACAAAGCAGGCTGACGTGCTGGGCATCAACCTGCAGAATGACGCCAGGGCGACGGACTTCATGCGCTCTGTACTCGGCTGTGTCAGCGATAAAACTGCCTACCTGACGACAATGCTCTCCTGGGCCAATTCCCTCTGCGAAAAGATGAAGCCTGAGCTACAGAGCAACTTTCTTGCAGCCATGATTCAGGGAGTTACGGGAGGAAGCACTGCCACGGATGCAGAACGGGAGAAGATGTTCAACAGCGTCATCTTATCCGCAGAAAAAACAGGAGATATCAACAGCTTTAATGCCATTGCCAAGTCTCTTCCCTCTTCTTACTCTAACCCTGCTCGGAAGATACCTGCCCCGGAGCCTTTCCCGGGCAAGTTGGTTTCGCAAGGCGGCATCATTCTGGCCAGTTCCACCTGCCAGTATGACCATCCCTGCGCTCACTGGGGCGTCCTGGAGCCAGGTATAGGCGGTGGCTTTCACACCGGGAGGGAGACTGATGCGTGGGTACGCGTCACTCTCCCGAAGCAGGCCAAACTCTCCGGCGTAATCTTGCGGACCACGGATGGTAACCTTCAACGCCACAACAATATGATTGTGCAAGTGTCTGAGACGGGACGTGACAACGATTGGCACAGTGTGGCAGAGCTCGGAGTATGCAAGGAAAAGCTTATTCGAGTTGATCTCACGGCGACGCACCCTCTTGCCAAGTATGTGCGAATTCTGCGTAAAGGAGGACCTGAGTTCTTCCATCTCCTTGGTATCTACGTATACGGCGACCCAGCAGCTTAAACTTAACCTCTATTCTCACTTATGAAAGACCTACTCTTCCCCGCAATGATCGCGCTGGCGACGGCGGTGCCTGCCGTGGTCCATGCGGCTCCGCAAATTGCAGAAACTTACGAGGCAGCCCAGCCGCTCGTGCAAGACGATGGATATATCCTTTTTGCGTATGCCGAAGATTGGGATACCTACAGTAAGAAGGTATGTGACAAGCTCATCGCCAGCTCTGCTGTTCAACAGGCTGCCGGCAACGCGGTCTTCATGCGCGTACCGGTTCCCAACATACTCACCGATGAACGAAAGGAAGCGGATAAGGCGCGATATGGCGATCTGAAAATACCTGATTCCAATAACTACCCGGCTCTCATCCTGCTCACTAAGCAGGGACGCCACTACGCCACCATCACCGGGACGTACATGACTAAGGCGAGACCTAAGAAAGTGGCTGGTCTTATCAAGGAAGCCATGCAGGCCATGCACAAGCAAGAAACCCTTCTGGAACAGGCAAACTCTGCCGAAGGTGTTGAAAAGGCCAGATTGCTTGGGGAAGCTGCGTTGGTCCCCGGCATCAATCCACCCGATGCTTCGAGGAAAATCATCAACCAGATCAAAAAACTTGATCCGAAAAACGAAACCGGCTATGCCCGGAAACTGATTCCGCCCTTTGATCTTTCCGTTGAAATCAGTACAATTGAGCGCGAGAAGGATACAAATAAACCCCATGGCTGGCAGGAAGCCATCAATCGAGTAGAAGAATATCTTAAGGACCCTGTTTATACAAATGAACAACGTCAGGCGCTTTTTGCTGTTTACATTGGTATTCTGAACCGTAACAAAGGTCTCGCTGCGGCAGCGAAAATCCGTGAACTCGCTCATGAAATCACCAAACTGGGACCGGACACAGACTTAGGAAAGACCGTACCCACCATTCTGCGGGACTGGGGATTGGGCGTCACTCTTTCAGAAGGATGGACACCCGAGACGACTTCCGTAAAAGAGCCTGTGGAGATTGAGTCTCTTCCTTCCTTCTCAAAAGCGGGAACCTACACCTTTACCCTTGTCCGTGACGGCGGAAATCACAACGGTATCGTGTCTGCCATTTCGCTTTATGATGGCGACAAGTTGATCGCAGAAGATCGACATGAAGGCTTTGTGGGGCCCACCAAAAATCAGAATAATGTATACAAATTGGAGGTAACGACTCCCCCGGCAAATCCCCACCTCTTTATTCAGTTCAACCAGAAACCCAAATATTACAATTCCTGGGGGCATATTGAACTTACTACCCCATAGCGGAGGCAACTACGAACGAGGAGTGTGTAGCTCTCACTTTCCTATTTTTTCAGAGAACAGGAGGAAAAGAGCTTGACATCCCCGGGGTATCTGCTACACTGCTCTCGCCTCAGGGCAAAAGCAACGTTTGTCCCCATCGTCTAGGGGTTAGGACATATGATTCTCAGTCATAGAACCGCGGTTCGAATCCGCGTGGGGATGAGGGCAAAAAGGCAGTCGGTTATCCGGCTGCCTTTTTAGTTCTCGTCACACCATGATATGTCGAAAACAACACGTATCGCGAAAGGAAAACGAACGAGATCTGCCTGAAAACTAGAAGAATGATCATGCAAGGGGATTGGGATAAGACGCAAGAAGCACGAGTGCTCCGACTTTTCGGGAAAAAGCAGTTCCGTCCCGGACAAACGGAAGTTATCGCCCACGCATTGTCAGGTAAAAACACTCTTGCCCTTTTCCCGACGGGGTACGGAAAGAGCTTGTGTTACCAGGCGGCGGCGTATCTGCACGGGGGAACGAGCTTAGTGGTATCGCCCCTCCTCGCCCTTATGCGTGAACAAGTGAATACTCTGTTGACAAAAGGAATATCTGCTCGTCGGTTTGACTCCTCCCTCAATGAGGCAGAACGTACCGATGTCCTGAGAGACCTCGAGTCCGGAGATGTGAGGCTGCTCTATGTCGCCCCCGAATCCTTGGAAAATCGATCGTTAAGTAAAGTACTCTCCGCAATCTCTCTCTCTTATTTTATCGTGGATGAGGCGCATTGTCTCTCGCAATGGGGACACAGTTTCCGTCCGGATTACCTGCTTCTTCCTGCCTGGGCAGCGGGAAGGGATTTTTTCTGCACCATGGCGTTCACCGCCACCGCAACTCCTCTCGTACAGCGAAATCTTTGCGAGGCATTTAACATCGCTCCGGATTGTGTGGTCTCAATTTCCCCCTACCGTGGCAACATTCGTCGCAGCGTGCAGGTATCGACTGATGCGACGGCAAGCGCAGAAACTTACCTGCGCTCACCGGAGCATCGCCCTGCCATCATTTACACACGCACCCGGAAGGGAGCGGAGCAGCTGGCGGCGCACTTGGTTCGGGAGGGATTGTCGGCAGAATGTTATCATGCAGGGCTGCCAACAGAGAGTCGCGAACGCATTCAAAAAAATTTTCTGCAAAATCGAACGGAAATCCTGGTAGCAACAATCGCCTTTGGCATGGGCATAGACAAGCCGGATGTACGCTCTGTGGTTCATATAAACATGCCCGCCTCACCGGAGGCCTACCTGCAGGAATCCGGACGAGCGGGGAGGGATGGTCTGCCGGCAGAATCTCTCGTGCTGCTCAGTGGCTGCGACCGAATAGAAGCACGTAATCGCATCCGGGCATCGGTGCCGGATGCAGAAGGTGTGCTACGATGTGTGCGCTCCTTGCTGCCGGCGGAGGAACAAATCGTTTCATTGAGAGAGCTGAGTTTGCTCTGCGATATCGCGGAGGATGTGCCTCGCCGCATTCTCAATTTTCTCGTCGAACGCGGAGCGACACGGGTACTTACAGAATGTTTTAAGTTCTATAAACTCCGTCCGCTTTTTCCGATGTCCACAATTCTGTCAGGGCGCGAACAAGCAGAAGCAACTCGCCTGCTATGGTTGCATGAGCATCCCAAGGGGAAGGTGGAGGATGTAGCCGGGGCTTGGAAATGCTCCTGTGAGGAAGCTTTGAAGCAGCTGGAAGAATGCTCCGCCTCCGGAGAATGGGAGCTGCAACTCCGGAAGAGAGCCCTGGTGATCTGCCCGGGAGACAGCTCGCTCTGTGCTTGCGATGCAGCCCGGGAGCTTCAGGATTTTTACGCACAGCGCATGGAGCAGGAGTTCCGACGTTTAGAAATGCTCGAGGAGATGCTGAGTTCTCCTTCTTGCCTGAATAGCTCCCTGGAATCCTACCTCACCGGGGTGCCACTCGCAAGGCCGTGCGGCAGCTGCTCATCCTGCCGTGGGGCCACATCAGCACTTCCCTCCTTCCCTGCAGACGCGCCTATTCCACCGCCTGCAATGGAATTGCCGGAGTTTGAACGCGACGGTCAACGCCGACGCTTTCTTATCGGCAGCATCTCCCCCTGGCTACTCTCCCACCACCTCTACACTCACCCTCTGTACGGTTATTGCCGCTTCACACCGTGGGATGAACTTTGAAGTTTCCTCCTCCAAATACGTCACTTTTCGCTGCGAAAGTAGCGATGAATACTGAGGCGAACCGCGAGAAATCAAATATCGAAAGCTCGCACATTACCTGATAGAAAAGAATGGGGGAAGGTCGCATGAGCATGCGAACGGAGACGTTGACAAATTCTCTCGTATTTGCTAACGTATCGTTCAAGCATGAGACTAGTCAGTTGGAATGTAAACGGATTGCGGGCAGCTCTCGGAAAGGGGCTGGCAGAAAGCATGGATGCACTGGCGCCCGATGTGCTCTGCATGCAGGAGGTAAAAGCTCGACCGGACCAAGTGGAGGATTTGTGGCTCGCCTCCTGGCCACACCGTCTGTGGAACCCTGCGGAGCGTCCGGGCTACTCCGGAGTGCTGATTCTTTCCCGCGTAAAACCTCTCAGCACATCTGTCGGCATCGGCGTGCCGGAGCACGACAAGGAAGGACGCGTCGCAACGATGGAATTCGAGGATTTTTACCTCGTCAACTGCTATACTCCCAACTCGCAGAATGGGCTAACGCGCCTGCCATATCGGCAGGAATGGGACATTGCATTCCGAGATTATGTGAGCAAGTTAGCGAAGAAAAAATCGGTGATCTTCTGCGGGGATTTGAATGTGGCACATGAGGAGATCGACATCGCACGCCCGGACACGAATCATTTCAGCGCCGGGTTCTCGGACGAAGAGCGCGCTGGCTTCACTGAACTGCTTGAAAGTGGCTTTGTTGACACATTCCGCCGGTTGCACCCGGACACGAAAGGAGCTTACTCCTGGTGGAGTTTTCGCGCAGGGGCACGCGCACGAAATGTTGGGTGGCGCATAGACTATTTCTGCGTGAGTGAACGCTTGTTGCCCATGGTACAAGGAGCTCAAATTCACCCGGAAATCACGGGGTCGGACCACTGTCCGGTCTCGCTCTTCCTCGTTTGATTCAGTCACTACAACCATGCGAAGACCGGCTGTACTCTTTCTGCTGATAACCATGCTGCGCATCGGGCTCGGGACATTTTTCATTATAACCGGCGTGCTCAAGACCGCTCAGCTGAATGTGACGTCTGAATTTTTAACACGCAGTCGTCTGCTACCGGAAATCTTCTCATTGCCGCTGGCGAGTCTTGGGGTCGCGATGGAGGTTATTGTGGGGCTCTGCCTTCTGCTGCGTAAGGCCTACCTTGGAGCTTCCTTCTGGGGAGGAATCATGTCTCTGATTTTTTTTCTACTTTATACGCAGGCATGGGTAAGGGGGCTGGATCTCACTTGCAACTGCGTAGGAACAGCGCACCACATTGTGAACTACCCTCTGGACACGACACTGCGCCTGCTACTACTCGTGGGAATGAGTCTCCTGATCTGGGATGCAATGCAGAAACGTACCGACATCTGGAAATTCACCCCCATAGAATTCGAGAAAGAGCGTTAACGACCCTCAGTTTTCCATCCAATTGGAGAGAATTTCAACAGCAGCAGCCTGATCAATGATGGCGCGCATATCTTTCTCTCTTCTCCCAGCTGCGTGCAATTTCTCTTTTGCTTCCACCGTCGTGCAAAATTCATCCACATACACCAATGGAAGAGATGGGAACCGGGCGTGCAATTTTTCACCAAAGGCCCGAACTTTCACACAAGCGCTACCCTCCGTCCCGTCCAACCGCAATGGAAGCCCAAGCACAAAGGTTTGAATGTCAAGCTTTTTTACCAACTCGCCGATACGTGTGAAAGGATAATCTCCCTGCCCTACGGGAATGCTCTCCAAGGGATACGGAAGAATGCCACAAGAATCCGTGGCAGCGATGCCGATGCGAGCTGTTCCGTAATCAATGCCAAGGGCAGGATGAGGAGAGGCTGCTGACATAGTACAAAATCATCAGAGGAGGTCCGGCGGAAGTTGAGAGACGAGCGACTTGATGTCGTCTGCTTGAGACTTATGCGCCACGAGCAGGGAATCTCCTGTATCCACCACAATAAGATCGTGCACACCGAGCAGCGCCACCTGTTTGGCGGGATTGGTGGAGTATACGATATTGGACATGCTGTCTTGCGCAACGAGATGCCCGGTGTTGGCAGCATTACCTATTTCATCGTGAGGGAGCCGCTTGCCAACAGATATCCAAGAGCCGACGTCATCCCACTCAAAGGTAGCTTCAAAGTTCAAGACGCAGGGCGCCTTTTCCATGAGAGCAAAGTCAATGGATATCGGCGTGAGCGCCGCATAGTGCTCACCAAGGTACGCACGCGAGGCGCCGGACGATGAAAAGGAAGAGGCGAATTGTGCGAGCTGCGGAGCAAAGGCTGCAAGTTGTTGAATTACGTACGGAACACTCCAAACAAAAATACCGGCGTTCCAGCAAAACCTGCCACTCTCAAGGTACTGCGCAGCCGTAACAGGGTCCGGTTTTTCACAAAAACGTGCCACTCGGTAGCAGGTATGGGATATCTCAGAGTCCGTAAGTTCTTCCGCGCGCTCAATGTAACCGTAACTTGGACAAGGCCATGTGGGATGTATACCAATGGTAATGAGCGCCTGTTGACGAGCGGCAAGTGAGAGAGCATCCTTCGCCAGGGCGGCAAATGCCACATCGTCACCTATGAGCGCATCACTCGGCATCACCAGCATCGTGGCTCCTGGATCTCTCATTGCGATGAGACCGATCCCCAGCGCCACCGCCGGCGCTGTGTCACGCCTCGCAGGTTCCGCCACAATGTTCTCCCGCGGCAACATCCCCTCTGTCTGTCGATGCACCTCCGCAAGCTGTGCAACATTCGTGAGAATGAACACGTGATTTGCCGGCAGGAAGCGCGTAACGCGTTGTACAGCCTGGCGGAGCATGCTTCCGTCGCCGAAGATATCCAGCAATTGCTTAGGACGATTCGTGCGGGAGAGCGGCCAGAAGCGCGTCCCATTTCCCCCCGCCAGAATCACAGCGTAGGAAGTCGCAGCAGACATAGGTCAGAACGAAAGGGCAAAGGCGAGTTTAGCCTGAACGGCGGCAGCAATATTCTGCACCAATTGTTCCGGCACCGGCTTATTTGTCTTAATCACCGCGAGGGCATCTCCGCTTGCCGCATCGGCTGGGGCAACGATGTTGTCGATATTCACCTTCTCTGCCGAAAGCATGCCCCCAATAGTGGCAATGACCCCGGGACGATCCGTGTAACGGAATACGAGCGTGTGCCCGGGCAGAGCAGCATATAAATGACTAAATGCATCAATGCGAGAAACAACCGGTACGCCATCGACCACCATACCACGCACACTGGTGCAAGTCTGTTCCCCATTCTGTTCGGTAAAAAGATCGAGCGTGAGGGAATCATCATAGAGCTTATCATCCATGGGCTCACGGGCTTTGAATTCAATCCCGTGCTCGCGCAGAGAAGTCTCCGCCGCAGCCGGCATAAGCCCATGCTCCGCACCGGGAACAGCTCCCTGCAAAATCCAAGGAGTAAACCACTTGCGATAAATACGCAAATTGTTGTAGAAGGTACATTCAATCTTGCGGATCGTTTTGCCTCCGGCCGCGAGGTAACAGAGTTTGCCGAGCATCGCTGCCATCTTCAAATGCGCCGGGTTCAGATCCGCCGGCATCTCTGCGTTGATCACACAACTTGTATCCCCCTCCGCAAAATACGCAATCATTTGCGAAGCGGCACGCATAGCAGCGGCTTTGTTAGCTTCCCTGGTATTGGCTCCTAAATGCGGTAGCATCACATCCGCCACGTCGGCGCTTGGTTGCATCGCTGCGACATCTTTCGGATGAACGTCCGTGCAGTAGAAGATCTTTCTCCCCTGTTTTTTGAGGTCGCGCAGAGCTTCCTCATCTACTACGCCGTAACGAGCACAATTCACCAGCACAGCCCCCTCTTTCATCATGCCCATGAGCTTAGCATCAACCATGTTTTTCGTGGATGCTCCCCCCGGAACGTGGATGGAAATCACATCTGCAGAAGAAAATATCTCCTCAAGTTCGGCAGGCGTGGCACCGATATTCAATGCTCGCTGCTTAGAAAGGAAATGGTCGTAACCCAGTACGGTGCATTCAAAACCCTGCAAACGCTTCACCAGCATGCGTCCTATGTTCCCAAGACCTAGAATACCAACCGTTTTACGAGTGAGTTCGCGCCCCATATATTGCTTCTTATTCCACTCTCCGGCGCGCGTGGTCACATCCGCCGGCACTACGTAACGGAAAGCGGCCAGAATCATGGCGACCACTTCCTCTGCCACGGCGTTTGCATTGGCACCCGGCGTATTCATCACATCAATTCCCTTGCTGCGGGCGTAGACGTAGTCGATGTTGTCATACCCGGCTCCCGCACGAATGATGCACTTAAGTGATGGCATGGCATCAATGATCTCCGCCGGCACTTTTTCAGAGCGCACAATAAGTCCTACGGCATCCTGGTGTTTCGGGGCCTGCTCAGCCAGCGGCGTCGCATCATCCTGGACTACCTCGTAACCTGCCGTCACCAACGCCGAGGCGGCAGCTTTGTCTAATTTTGTCGGTATGAGTATTTTTTTCATAAGTTCTCTGGAAAATCGTTTATTTCCTCTCGATCAGATAAAGGTATTCATCGACATGAAGAGAGCGAGTCCGTAAATTTCTACACGCACGATATGTGCTATAACCCGTGCTCGTACACTCCACATCACCTATTTCTTTGAGAAAATCCATCCATTCATCGTGGGATACGAACCCTTCAGCATTATACGACAGAAGAATGTATTTGGAAGCACATTCTCTTACCATGGCAAAAAGTTCTTCTCGCGCATGCCCACGCTTGTTATAGTTGGAGCGCCGCCAATCCACTGGAATTCCTGACACCTTCGAAATATCCTTGGGCGCTCTATTCTGCGCAATCAGGTTGAGCATAAAATAATTTGAACCGTACGGATGTTGATTGTAAGGAGGATCAAGATAAATCAGATCGGCATGAGGAATGCTGCGCAAGGCCTCACGTGCATCCGATTGCAAGATATGATACGGCTGCTCAAATCGTGAAAACACGGGGTATTTCAGGCAAATTTCCCCCATGATTCTGAAAATGGCGTTCCTTCCCTCCCCTCCAAACTGCCCAACCCCGCGGCGATTCTTATAAAAACCTTTGAAGACTCCGCCTGTGTTGCAGTGCACCGAGGCTTCATAGAGCAGAGGCCCCAACAAAAACGGCTGTATTTCAACGGGTTGTTTCGCAATAAGCGCACGGACCGTGTCGAGATAAACCGCATTACGATGGGTGTAAAACACCCGTTCCCCGGGACGAATGTCATAATCATCCTTCGGGGCGTAAAGCGAGCTGATGACACCAGGCACAGGCTGCTCAAGCGCTTGCGCGTGTATTTCCTCGCAGGCGCATTTGATCGCCTTCTCATCTATCTCCGATCGATTCGCAAGGTAACAGGAAGCGACGACGCGGGCATAATCCTCCCAGTCATTCACGTACAACTCACTTGCATACGCCTTAAGGGCACGTGATACAATGCCGGATCCCGCAAACAAATCCACACACACCGGCTTGCGTCCGCCGAGACGAGCTTGCACCCGTCGCACCGCATCAAGTATCATCCCGAGGAGCTCCCGCTTGTTACCGATGTAGGTGAGTATCTGCTCGCTGAGGTAACGCGGATCTTCTTTCTGCTCCGACAAATCTTCTCGTTCAGAATTCGCCATGGAGAAAAACAATGAATCAGCGCTCAATCTCATGAGCAAAAAGACCGGAGCGCAATTTGGGCTCAAACCATGTGGACTTGGGCGGCATAATTTCTCCGCTGTCCGCCACGCGGAAAAGGTCGTCCATCGTCACAGGATAAAGGGCAAAAGCAACGCCTGCTTTTCCGGCGCGATTTTCAAGCTCCGTCAGCCCGCGGATGCCACCGACGAAGTCGATACGTGGACTTGTTCGGGGATCCTCAATATCGAGGATGGGGGCAAGCAAATTTTCCTGAAGAATAAAGCAATCGAGACTGCGGATGGGATGTTGCTCATCGTAAGTGCCCTTTCGCGCGGTGATGCTGTACCACTTTGCGTTGAGATACATGCCAAATTCATGCTTGGCACGAGGAGCAAACGGTTCCTGCCGCTTGGCAGGAACCACCTTAAACTTCTCTTCAACGCGATGGAGGAATTCCTCTACGCTGTGTCCGTTCAGGTCTGCTACCACGCGGTTGTAATCCATGATAAAGAGATCCTCGTCGCAAAAAGTGACAGCCATCAGATAGTTGAACTCTTCCTGCCCAGTGTAGGTCGGATGCTGCTTGCGACGCATAGCGGATACGGCTGCCGACGAGGCGGTTCGATGATGACCATCCGCAATGTAAAGAGCGGGCACTTCTTCGAAACCGCGGCGAATGGTCTCAATAACGGCAGGATCATCCACCGGCCAAAGGATGTGCGTAACACCGTCTTCACTGGTAAAATTATACTCCGGTCTGTGGAATTTGATCCACTCGCGCATGGCTGAGGAAATACCCTCGTGCTTGCGGTAAGCGAGAAAAACCGGCTCTGTCTGAACGGAGCATGCATCGAAATGATTGATGCGATCCTGCTCCTTCTCCTTGCGCGTGAGCTCATGTTTTTTGATAGTGCCGTCCATGTACTCATCCACGCTGGCGCAGCCCACAATACCCGTTTGCACACGCCCCCACATAATCTGACGATATATGTAATAACAGGGAGACGCATCCCGCACGAGAAAACCGCGCCGAAGGAATTCCTCCAAATTGCGTCGACTCATTTCATAAGTCACATCATCGTGTATCTGAGCCTCGCTCGTATCAATGTCTGCCCTACAAATGTGCAGAAAAGAGGAAGCATTGCCCGCAGCCATGAGGCAGGCTTCCTCATGATTCATGACATCGTAAGGCAAGCAGGAAACTTGCTCGGCATATTGTTTGGGTGGACGAAGCGCAGCGAAAGGACGAATAGTTGCCATAGTGATGTTGTGTTGGTTAAAGATTATCCTGTATATTTTTATTTTCCGGACCCGGGCCTTTGATAAGAATGGCTTGCCCGTTGCCACGAGGGGAAAACCTATCATCCCACTTCACGTTGTTGTTCAGGAATGTAATGTTCTCCACCGACTGCATGGAGAGGAGAGGCACACGGTGCGTAAGGAACTTATTATCCGAAATAACAATATTGCGATGGTACCGCTCCTTCTGGTTACTAAGGTCACGCACAACCGGGCAGATGGCAATGACGGCGTCCGTGAACTGATATCCTGCTGTGAGATTGTGATCGAAAATGTTGCCAACAATTTTCACGTCCCGGCACCCCCCGCTCTCGAACCATCCCTGTGCATCCCCTGCCAACAAAATAGCGCTGCCGTGGGAACGGAGAAATTTGTTTCCCTTGACCAACACGGGCATGGGCGTCGTGAAAAGAGCCCCGCGAGCGCGATTGTGGCGCACAGTGTTATCGATAAATTTTACCGAAGGATACCATGAGGCGTTTTCAATAGCATCACTTTCGCCTATACTCTCCGGGAGTGACTCCTTGAGCGTGATACGCACATGAGTCGGATCCAGCATCTCTGCGTTGTCCACAGTACCCAACTCCTCAGGGGGAAGATTCTCCAGGGTTTTGCCGCGGATAAACTGTACCTTCTCGCCCTTCTCAAATACCTCAAACCCGATAGATTGTGGATGCATGTACTTCGCAATGAAACTCGTCGGACTCTCTATCTTCTCAATCGACAAACACGTAGAATGCACGTTGATGGCATCATCCATCATCCCCTCATAGAGGGCTCCTTTTACGAAAATTTTCCCTCGACAATTAGAGAAATGCGTAGCATCCGCCGACACTGTGTAGAGACGTCCCGGAGCTCGAACGCATCCCCCTCCCAAAATCGTAATGTTCTCCGATCGCTGCGCCAAAAGTCCCATCCCCTGACTATCCGAGAAAATAATCTTCACCAGCTTTGTGTTCTGCGCTCGATAGAGAACCATGGCGGGGTGCGGGCGCATCCCGTTACGCAGCACGAGGATCTGACCAACCTTAAGCCCCTGTTTCCCGGCATCAGTATCAAATCGCACACGCTGCTTGTCCACTTGCTCGGCAGAATCGGTCCAGGCCATATCACCACCTCCGTTGCGCGGCACCATGGGTCCGTCAGCTTCAAAAGCAAGGGCCATATTCACCCCGGCCTCACCATCTTCCCTCAGGATGCGAAATTTCCCATTCTCTACCTTCCATGAAAAGAGCTTGGTCGGTATCTCCAACGTCGTTTTCCCTTCCTCTATCTTCGTAATTTTTCCTTCTACGTAAAATGGCGCGGCGTAGCGTATCGTGAAGTTGCGCAGCTGCACCTTGTCACTGTCCATCACCAGCACCGGCTGCATCTTTCCGTGGAAGATGAAGGTACTCCCTTGCGCATCCAACGTAAGTTTTTTCTTATTGAGAATAGGCAACCCTATGGGAATATCCTTCTGCTGGTCGTGGTTTGACACATAGAAGTTCATCTTCGGAGAACTCTCAGGGAAGAAATGATACTCCCCCTTCGGCAGAATGACTCTGGCTCCATCGGCCGCCTTTGTCACTTGCTCGCGAATCCTGATTCCATCATCCTCTACGGAATTGGCATTCAATATACTTGCCCGAGATACCAGGAGAATCGACAGGAGGCGAATAAGAAGACATTTTTTCATTGCTGAGCTATTACGTAGAGCGCCGTCAACGCCGTGGCGAGATCCTGAGATCCAAAATAATTCGCAGCAGACAAGCGCTCACCCTGCACCTCAATGTACGAGTTGAGCTTCTCAATAACGGGAACGTAAGTATGCTCAAGCGCCTCCTGCTCCTCTGCCTCCTGCTTCATACCGTGCAACGTTTGGGTCCAGGTCTGCAGATCTTGCGTAATCTGTACCACACTGGGTACGGCTCCCTGGGCCGTCTGGGAATCCTTCACCTCTGCGAGACATCGGTAAAGTTTGGCAAGCATAACCACCCCTGTGCGCAGATGCAACTCCGCAGGGCTCATAGGGTTGTGCTGTTCAGCAGGTGCCTTCTCCTGCCCCGAAGTCACGCTGAAAGCCCCAATCAAAAGTACCGCAGTGATTATCCCTCGAGTAGTGAACATAGGATGCTGAATGAACGGAAAAAAGGAACACACTCATAACACCGTACCCTCTGCAAGCGATATATCTCGTCATATACCCTGCCCCATGTTTCGCGCATGGGGCGCTCAAATTTCGCTCGTATCTGCTTTAAATCCGCCCCGTTGAGCGCAGAAATCGATCGCAATTCGCGTCCTGAATCCATCACACGAGGCAAAAGAGCCTGCAATGCAGGCGCAGCATCCCTCGCACCGTCAGCATCTTTCGCTGACGCCAGCACCGGCGCAAGCTCCTCCCCAAGTTTCACATAATGCGAGAAAATTTGCTCAACATCCTCATCAGCCCCAAATGCTGCAGCACTCCACGCGAACAGCACTACGACAAGACATTTACACAGTCCCTTCATCATTTTTCATACGAGGAGTAAATCAACGAGCGCAGGCTCAGTTGTCCTTAGCATCCTTTGTCTCATCATCTTTCTGAGTAGAAGTCTTAGTCTTCTCCTCCTTATCACTTACATCAGATTCTTTCTCCTCCCCCAACCGGGCCTCTTCTGCCTCCCTGCGACGAGCCTCTTCCTCCTCTCGCCTTTTAGCATCTTCCTGCATGTCGGCCACATCATCGTTCATACGATCGATGGCACTTGCTGCCATATTGAGAAAACGCTGGGCATTCATCTCTTCACGGTCTTTTTTCTGGTTATTTCGCTTCGCCTCCTTGTAACGATTTCCAATTTCAGACGCCAAGTCATGCAATTGTTCGGAGAGAGACTTCCGCATCTCCTGGGGAAGACAGGCACTCGAGAAACGAGAAATATCGCTGGATACTTCTGTTTCCTTGAGCAATGCCTCTGCTCTATCGAACTCGCCGGCTCTCATGAGTTGAATCCCCTCCTCGACCGTATCCCAATATCCCTGCAGTACCCGAGGCAAGGTCCCTATTCCCTCATCCTTCTCCGCGTTTTCTATGGTTGACATGGCCTTTTTGGTTCGCTCAAGAGCCTTTTCCAGCATCGGGAGATTGGAGGAAAGAGGAATAAACCAGTCTTTGTTAAAGTCTTTGCCCGCTTGCTTCATTCGTTGTTCCAGTCTGGAAACCTGAAGCCCCTCCGAAGCTTCACCCTTTTCTCTGGCCGATCCGGAAAGCTTTGATCTATTGCGCTCAAGAGCGTCCTTCGCCCGCGACCACTTTTTATCGAACCTACCGACTGTGCTACTGTACTTCTGCAATACCTCAGCAAACATACCGACTCCCCGGTATTTGTCCATTGCTTTCTCAAACAAATCAAGCCCAGTCAATCTCACCTCTTCTGATTTGTTGCTCAAGGCACGAAGGGCAGTATTCAACGCTGTTTCGCCCTCGATTAAAAAGGAATCCACCTTGTCCCGAGGAATCCTTGTGAGGCCAAAATCCTTGCTGACAAGGGCGACATACTCTTCTCTCAGTCGGTGTATTGACTCAACACATTTTTCGACATTCTTAAGATTCTCCTCCGCCGCTTCCCTGGTGCGCTCAAAACGATTTACCCTTGATTGCTTCGGATCTTTAACCCCTCCAAGATTCTTTACAGCCTCTCCAATTTCCGAGCGCATCCTTGCTACACCTTCCATCAACGTTGCCACCACATCTTTTTGCTCCTCCTCCGCAGTCTCCCCAGTTGTTTCGGTGGCCTCGTCAGTCGCCGGCACGGCCGCATCTGTCGCCTTGGTTTCA
The DNA here is from genome assembly GCA_947631435.1 of uncultured Akkermansia sp. Taxonomy (GTDB): domain Bacteria; phylum Verrucomicrobiota; class Verrucomicrobiia; order Verrucomicrobiales; family Akkermansiaceae; genus Akkermansia. Next base: position 7,123 of record CANRLM010000014.1, on the reverse strand, counting down.
TCAGTCAAATTCACAGCATTTCCCTCTTGAGCTGAGGCTAATCCCCCCACTTCCATGCAAAATATGGCCGCCGTCAAAGTAACAAATCCCTGTTTTTTCATACGCATTCGCACGCATGGTATCACATTCATGTCCGTGTGGCAAACCTCAAAATTCGGCAATTTTGCTTTTTCTCCCCAAGGAAAATACTTTCGCCTCGGGAAAAACACCCGGGACGTTCCCTCAATCTTCCATGAGCGCTTCCTCAGCGAGGAGACGACAACCTCTAAGATCAAGCTTGCCAGTGGCAAGTACAGGGATAGCTTCAACAGGCACCAGGTAGCGAGGAACCCACAGGTTGGGGAGACCGCGCTCCGCCAGCTTACTGCGGATCATACTGAGAATCTCGTGCTCTTTCGAACTGCGCTGATGGGAAGGAAGCGAAGAGAGAAGGACGAGAGCCTCTCCCTTTTGCTCATCCACCACACCGGTAACGGCAATCTGCACACCGTCTTCCGGCGGGATACTCAGAATCTGAGCGATAGCTAACTCAATGCCTTCGTGGGGAACCATTTCTCCGCCGATCTTGGAAAAGCGTGAAAGCCGCCCTCCAAGAGTAATAAACCCGTTGAGATCGAGTTGACCAATATCGCCACTTTTGAACCAACCGTTGTGGAAAATGGAGCTATTGAGCTCCTCCTTGCCCACATAACCGTGGAAGACATTAGCGCCACGAAACCAAATCATCCCACGTTCAGTGAGAGGAAGCTCCTTACTGTCGTCATCCACATCGGTGATACGCACGGCGATCCCCGGCAAAGGAGTACCAATACTGCGTGCTACCTTCCCCGGCACATAGAAGGCTGAGCCGGGGACCATCGGGGCATCCTTCACATTCAGCGAGCACACGGGAGTAGCCTCAGTGAGACCATAGCCTTCCAGCAAAGAGATACCGCACTTGCGTTTATACTCCTCCTCCAGGTCAGGTTGTAGCTTTTCTGCCCCCACGATAAAGTGGTGAATGGAAGCAAACGTATCCTCCGTAGCGCGACGCAGCATAGCTCGAGCAAAGGTGGGAGTGGTAGCCAAGAGGGTCAGTTGATATTTTTTGACCAATTCGCACAGAGTTCGTGCATCTGTAGGGTTAGGGTAAGCACAGATGGGATAACCGCAGATCAACGGAAGCATCAGGGTCACCGTGAGTCCGAAGCTGTGGAAAATAGGAAGGCTTCCCAGGAAGTGCTCATCCTGAAGAGGAATACGGCAGGAACATTGAGCCACATTGGCTAAAATCATTCGGTGGGAGAGAGCTACCCCTTTTGGTTCGCCGGAAGAACCGGAAGTAAACAACATCACCGCTTCATCATCTCCGCTATGCTGGTCTGTATCAAACATTTTGCAAATCACAGCGGGAGGGGCAGCTTTTGCTAAAAGAATGTTGCTGATAAGGGCTGGCTTAGAAAGGGTTTTGATCAGGTCCTCCACAAGAAGAAGTTGTTCCTCTGCCGGCCATGGAAAAGAGGGCAACTTTTGCATGAATTTGCGCGCCGTGATGAAGCAGGAAAGCTCCGCCTGGCGCACCGTGCTCTCAAACGCGACTCGAGAGCTGGCATAATTGATAATCACCGGGGTCACTCCAGCCAGCAAACACGAAACGATGGCAATGAGGCCCCCTGGACCAGGAGGGAGAATTACACCTACCCGCTTCACATCTCGCTTGCGCAGCACTCGCGCCACAGTCATCGCTATACCAAGGGCCTTGTAGTTCGGCAACGCGGCTCCACTCATGCCATCAGTCGTTTCCACGTTCGGGTGTTCACGAAGAGAGAGGACAATCTGCGTAGTGAGCGATTTCTGGAGCAGTGGTCGTGCAGAAAAAAGTTCCTCCCCCTTCTGCAGCCAAGCATCCAGCAAACGTTCCCCTGTCTGAGGACCTGCAGCCAGTTTAGGCAAGATATGGAAAATCTCACAGCATTCCTCCTCCTCCCTCTCACGATAAAGGTTGGTGATTTTATCCCCGTAATATCCCAGAAACACCGGCACAGGGGCAATATGCAAACTACCCAGGTGCCGCAAAAAGGGGGAAGGCACATCCGCGAGAGCACCACGCACCTTCGCCACCTGGCCCGGCAAGAATACCACGCTCTTTCCCTCGTCCATGTGCGTTAAAATCTGCTCACGAACAGCACGGGAAGTCGTATGACGAAAATCAAAGTACTCGATAGTGATGTCCTTCGTCTTGAGGTAGTCCATGATTTCCGGAGCCGGCGGGAAAGTTGTATCGATCAGATAGCACACTTTCCCTGCCAGAAGATGATGCAACGCTTTGCCGGAACGTATGCTCAATCTGTTCGGCATATAGAAGCCCGGAGTCACAATATTTTCTTGTCCGGAAATGATAAACGGAGTCATGAGAACCTGCTGGGAAGTTATCGTGAGTTGTGGGCGTTCCTTCTACCACTTTTTCTCCCGAATGTCAAGCCTGCAGAAGCCTGAGGACAATTGCAAGTCTTATCAATCCCTCTGAACAATTATTACACATTAATAATTAAAAATAAAAGATAAACAGCAAAAAAATGTTCCGTATGCATTTTACATCGACATCAAAAGCTCTCGCTCTTGCCGATCTAATCCGGTATCGTGCTTTATCGACGATCCGACCAAAGCCGGAGTCAACACTGCACGAGAGACGAATGAAAATCCTGACTTCTGAAGCCTTTTCCTCTTGCAATCTATCGCATAAAGTTCAATATCGCAGCCCTTCTACCGAGGTTTTACCCCTCCCCCACGCTGTCGAACGAGAACACATTTCTGAGACCGTTTCGCAGATTGAACATTCCCTCCCTCTTCTTTAGGCACGGTTAACCACGGATTGAGAAAAGAAGTTCTGCAAAAAATGTTAGATCCCCGCTATCCTGTGGCGTGTCCGTGGGGAAAAAGGGTCAAAAAAACTCAAGAAACCCGTAATAATTCGGTGGAAATAATCATGCGAGCACGAAAGAACGCCTACAAGATATAGTATTGCACAAACAAATCTTATTGCATATTTTGGGATTTCTAAAAAATTTTTCTGAAATTTTAGCTTGCAATAGAGGAGAGTGGTGTGCTAAAGTTTCGGGCAACCGAGACAAGCGGCGACAGGGAGTCAAACCCGTTGCCGGAAGAACCGGGGGCAGAGGAAGATAAACTGCTCCCGTTCTTTCTCTCTCTCGCTCCCGAAACAGAGAGTGGGAAAAATCACTGGACTCTCTCAACACTTACCAAGGAAGACGATATGCCGCAGCAAATCATCAAGCGCAACGGAAAGCGCGAACGTTTTGAAGCCTACAAGATTCAGCAGGCCATTGAGAAAGCTTATCATGCCTCACAGGAGGAATACAATCCGCTGGTATACACTCACGTGCTGGATGCCGTAAAGGAAGAGGAATATATCCCGGTGGAAAAAGTACAGGATCTCATCGAACATGAACTCATGGCTGCCGGTTCTTTTGAAACCGCTCGGAATTTCATCAAGTATCGCTTCCTGCATAAGCTGCAGCGCGAACAGATCGCCGGCATGTACCAGGGCAATACATGGGTAGACTGCAAGCAAGCCATTGAAGAGTACATAGGCAACATCGACTGGCGCATTAAAGCCAATTCGAATACAACCTACTCTAACGCTGGATTAGTGAACAACACAGCGGGCAAAGTCATTGCCAACTACTGGCTTGACCAAGTCTACTCTCCAGATGAGGGAGCTGCTCATCGCAACGGCGATTATCACATCCACGATCTGGACTGCCTCACGGGGTATTGTGCAGGGTGGAGCCTGCGCAATCTGCTTAATGAGGGCTTCAATGGCGTACGCAGCCGCGTAAACAGCCGTCCGCCTAAACATTTCCGCGAGGCGTTGGGGCAGATGGCAAACTTCCTGGGTATTTTGCAGAGTGAATGGGCCGGAGCTCAGGCTTTCAGTTCATTTGACACCTATCTCTCCCCCTACCTCTTCCGGGATCAATTGCCGTACAACGAGGTGAAGAAGGCTCTGCGGAGCTTTGTGTACAATCTGAATGTTCCCTCCCGCTGGGGACAAAGTCCCTTTACCAACGTTACCATTGACTGGACTGTTCCGCGTGACTTGCGCGAGCAACCCCCCTTCTCCGGCGGCGCGCACATCTTTGAGAATCTGCACGACGAAAAACTGGAAACGCTGGCAAAGGAACGGGGAGCGGAAAGTCTCACCGGCATGACCTACAAGCATTTTCAGCCGGAGATGACGGTAATTCAGAAAGCCTTTTACGAAGTGCTTACAGAGGGTGACAGCACCGGGCAACCTTTCACCTTTCCGATTCCTACCGTTAATATCACCGAGGACTTTGACTGGGAAGGCGAAAATGTCCCTCTTCTCTTTGCGAATGCTGCAAAAATTGGTTCTTCCTACTTCCAAAATTTCGTCGGTTCCCAGTACAAAATTGATGAGAACGGCAACAAAGTCATTGATGAGGAGGCTTATAAGCCGGATGCCGTACGCTCGATGTGCTGCCGCTTGCAACTTGATCTCCGTGAACTACTGAAGCGCGGCGGAGGTCTTTTCGGCTCAGCGGAAATGACCGGCTCCATCGGTGTGGTGACCATCAACATGGCACGCCTGGGCTACCTTTACAAGGGCAATAAAAACTTGCTGTATGCCAAGCTTGCTGAGCTTATGGATCTTGCCAAGAGCACGCTGGAGAAGAAGCGAGTGTTCATTAATACTCTCTACGAGCGAGGACTCTATCCTTACACTAAGCGTTACTTGCCTCACTTGCGTAACCACTTCTCCACTATTGGACTGAACGGCATCAACGAAATGCTCCGCAACTTCTCCGGCGATACCATGAACACAGCCACCCCGGATGGCATCGCCTTCGCTGAAGATGTGCTGCATTTCATGCGGGAGCGTATCCGCGGCTACCAGGCCGAAACCGGCAACCTGTACAACTTGGAGGCCACCCCGGCAGAAGGCACAACCCACCGCTTTGCTCGCGAAGACTCCAAAAGGTACCCGGACATTATCCAGGCCGGTTCTCCCGGGCACAGGTACTACACGAACAGCTCTCAACTCCCCGCAAACTACACGCAGGATCTCTTCAAGGCTCTCAAGATGCAGGACAAGCTGCAGTGCTGCTACACCGGCGGCACGGTATTCCACATGTACATGAACGAGGCTATCTCCTCTCCGGAAGCCTGCCGCGACATCGTGCGCAAAGTACTCACCAACTTCAAGATGCCCTACATTACGGTGACGCCGCTCTTCTCTGTGTGCGATAAGCACGGCTATTTGAAGGGTCGCCACGATTACTGTCCTCTTTGCGACGAAGAACTCATTGCGCGAGCACGCGCCGAGGAGCAACCGGAGCTTCCTCTTTTTCCCGAGCACAAATAAGAATTTCCTTAACCCAAAACACAAAAAACATGAGTGACCAAGACATTAAGGCCGTCGTCAAAACAGACGAGCAGATCCTGGCTGAGCATGAAGCTGAGCGTTCCAAGTGCACTGTCTATACTCGCGTGATGGGCTACCACCGTCCAGTGGAGACCTTCAATGCCGGTAAACAGGGCGAATTTGAGGAACGCGAACACTTCGTGGAGCCCTGCGGCTGCTGCGGCGATGCTATCCTGAAGTGATTTCAGCCCCTCCCCTCCGCCACAGAAAAAATACTCTGTGCGCGAGGGGGTGGGGTATCTTTGCTTCTTCACCCTTCCCCGGTCGTAGTGAACCGGGGTTTTTTGGTGATTCGTGCCCATCGTTCATCCAACAGACATTACCCCCCTTACCTTCCTGGATTACCCCAGGAAGGCCGCGTGTATTCTGTGGTACAAGGGCTGCAACCTGCGCTGCCCTTACTGCTACAATCCAGATCTCGCCCTGGCTCAAAGCCGAGGAGAGGTGGATGAGATCGCCTTCCTAAAGGAGCGACGAGCCTTTCTGGATGCTGTGGTACTCTCCGGAGGAGAGGCCTCGCTTATTCCAAACCTGCCGGAACTTTGCGCACAGATCAAAGACATCGGCTACCTTATCAAAATCGATACCAATGGTTCTAACCCACACCTGCTGCGTCCGCTACTGCAGAACCACTTACTGGATTACGTGGCCCTTGATCACAAGATGCCGGCGGATCGCACGTGGAAATTGCCGGACGGAGGACAACTCTTTGATCGTTTCCGCAAAACTCTCGGGCTGCTTCAGCAATATAAAATACAGCATGAAGTACGCACCACAGTACACCCAGCTCTGTTGGATGAGGCAGATATCCTTCGCATGATTCGAGAAGCTCATGAATTTGGCTATCGGGGCACTTACTACCTGCAATTTTTCTTCCGAACCGAGCACACTCTCGGTCACATGACTCCGCCTACGCGGCGCTATGACCGTCTGCTGCTCGACCATCATTCCCCCTTGCCCATCGGCTACCGCAATTTCCCAGAAGATCGCGGAAAAATGTAGTTTCTCTCCTCAGCAATGCCTCAAAATAAACGGTTCCCAACAGCGTAGCTTTTTAGTTGGCTTTTGCAAAGTTTTGATCAGGAATTGAGTCAAAAAAAACGGCTCTCCGGCAAATTCACTGACCCAGACTATGAAAGGATAAGATAAAAAATCGGCACTTCATCCCTGCATTCCCCGCAACACCCGTTGCAGAATAGCGTTATAATCAAATCACTTTATGAATGCAAAGGTCGGAATGTCGACGGGCTGATTTTGTGCGATAAGGGTGTGCTTGTCAAGCTGCACGTTAATTCGGAGAGGGCTTTGAATTGCCCGCGCTGCGGGTGTCCTCCCTGCCTGAACACCAGGAAAGTCATCAACGTTTTGGATTTGCCAGCTTGTGGTCGCACAACCATTTCAGAAGCCAGGGCTTCTCGAGGATACTGTGTCGGATGCAAAAAACATCACACGTTTCGTCCCGGTACATTTCATCCAGGAATGGGCTATACGCTGCACCTCAGGAGCGAGATCTCGAATTGCACGATTTCTCTTCTTGCGAGGAAGTATGCCACCTCCGAGAGGGATAATTCGCCGCATTAACTGTGCCGTATCAGAAATGCACGTAATGCCTCAAAAGAAAAAGTCACCGAAGGCCGATGCCTCAAAATAAACGGTCACCCAAGAGCATAGCATTTT
>CANRLM010000013.1 GCA_947631435.1 uncultured Akkermansia sp. | reverse complement strand
GCTCCGAAGAAGGCGCCTGAGAAGAAGATAGCGCCACAGCCTGCTCCGAAGAAAGCGCCTGAGAAGAAGATAGCGCCGAAACCTGCTCCGAAGAAGGAACCCGCCAAGGAAACAGCGCCAAAGCCTGAGTCGATTGCCCAATCGAAAAAGACTGAACAGGAAGGGAAGGAGGAAACAGAGAAAACAACTCTTCCAACGCAGAATGCTGACGTCAGCAAAGGGAAAAATTCCTCCGGTAAGCGCCGCAAAAGTTCCGCCATTTTCAAGGTGACTTCGACTCAACTGCAGGATTTTTTCCCGGACGACATTATTCTGAAAAACGCTTTCAAAAACCTGCTTGCGCTGGCTAAGAAGAATGATGGCTATGTCACGGATGACGATATAATCTCTTCTCTTCCTGCTGAAGGCTTCGAGGAGCAGGATACGGAGAGACTCTTTGAGCGTCTCCACTCTTTCGGCATTGAAGTGCTGGAAGAGCCTGCTACAGGTGTCTCTTCCGATACCCAGGGGCTTACGGCTGAACAACTGCGCGATCTTTCGGCAGATATGCCCGGCAGGCTCATTGAGAATCCCGTGGTGCAGGAAAAATTGCGCTTCCTCGTGTTACAGGCCAGCGACCAGGGATTCCTGACATACGACGATATTAACGACGTCCTGCCCTCGGATCTCATCGATCCAGCGGATCATGAAAAGCTCATGGAATGCCTTCGTGGCATGAACTTTCGCATTATTGACTCCTCCGAGATGGGGGAGGTCTCTCTGGATCAACACGAAGAGAACACCACTGAGACTGAAGAGACTGAGAAAACGGCGGATCTTGATGACCCCGTGCGTATGTATCTCAAGCAAATGGGGCAGAAGGAACTCCTCAAGCGTGACGAGGAGGTGCAACTCTCGCGCCGCATAGACCAGGCCGAAAGCGGTCTTCAAAAGAGTCTGCACTACGTTGGCGTTGTCGCTACCTACTACCGCGACCTTGGTCTTCGACTTTTGCAAAACAAAGAGAGATTTGATCGTGTGGTTGCCGACAAGAATATTGATCACCGGGAGCAATATTTCAAGGAGCTGCAGAACGCCCTCGGCAAGCTTCAGGTTCTTTACGAGGCGACGCAGGCATCGTATACCGCTTTGCGACGCGCTCGCAAGCGTCATAAGGGGGTTGAGACCGCTCAGCTGGACTTCAAAGCCCACATCAATAAACTGCACGAGCTCTACAAGCGTTTTTCCTACAAGCCCAAAATTTACGAAGACTTCGTAGAAAATCTCAGGGAACTTCGCCAGCGCATCCTCAAGATTCGTCGCCAGCAGGAGGTGGCTCCCGACAACAAGCTCTTCAAGGAAAAGCTGGATGATATCGAGATGCAACTCTGGATGCCCATTGATGATTTCATGGAGCATTATCGCGTTATGCGCACCCACATGAGGCAGGCCAAGGAATCCAAAGGAGAGATGATAGAAGCCAACCTGCGCCTCGTCATTTCCATCGCAAAAAAATACACCAACCGAGGTCTTGCTTTCCTTGATCTCATCCAGGAAGGCAACATGGGGCTCATGAAGGCTGTGGAAAAATTCGAATACCGTCGCGGATACAAATTTTCTACTTATGCCACGTGGTGGATTCGTCAGGCCATCACCCGTTCCATCGCAGACCAGGCTCGCACCATCCGAATTCCTGTGCACATGATTGAGACCATCAACAAACTCATGCGTGTGCAGAAAAAACTTGTTCAAGACCTTGGCAGAGAGCCAACCCCGGAGGAAATCTCCGTCCATTGCAACATGTCTGTGGATCGTGTTCGAAGTGTACTCAAGATGGCGCAGCAACCCATCTCTATGCAGCAGCCTGTGGGCGATTCTGATGATACTTCCTTCGGTGATTTTCTTGAAGACAAGAGCGCTGAAAACCCGATGGATGGAGCAGCTTTCAATTCATTGCGCGAGAAATTATCTGTCGTGTTGAACACTTTGAACGAGCGTGAACGCGCTGTCATTGAGCAACGTTTTGGTCTGCGAGATGGTAATCCTCGTACACTCGAAGAGGTTGGACGCCAGTTCAATGTGACGCGCGAGCGCATACGCCAGATTGAGGCAAAGGCATTGCGCAAGTTGCGACATCCCTCTCGCATCCAACAAATCAAAGGGTTCCTCGATTCTACAGCGGATTAGCCCCTCCCCATCTTTCCTTTTCCCCGGAGAGAAGGGAACATCGCAGGAGGCGGCAGGTGTTTTTTTTTGTGTGGCGCCCCGCCTGTCAGGGCAAACGCATTAGAAAATGCGTTTGCCGGAGTGCGAAGTCAAAAGAAGTGCGAGGTACAAAGTGTTGAGCTAGCGAGCCGGAGTCTCGGGAACTGCGAAGCGAAAACTGAGATGGCTTCCCACTTCGTACTTCTCTCCAATGCGTTTGCCCTGCTCCGCGTGTGTGCCTGAGGTGGTCCGGCGTTTGAAGCTTTTGAGCGGGGAAACGCGTGGGGGCGAGGGCGGATTTGTGAAGTCAGGAGGTTATGTGCAGTTCTTTCTTCCTGAGCAAAGGGGCGCCGGAGTCACATGTCACATGTGCGATCATAAAATGACGGATCGATATTCTTCTTCTGATAACATGTTTCGAAGTTTTTTTTGCAGAAGGATGAAAGACTCATCAAAGGCATTATTTGTAAACAAGTAGAGATGACTCAAGCGATTGCAATCTCTGGATAAAGTTGCTTCACGATGTGGAGAGAGTGAACGCTTTTTCATGAGTCTGCAATTGAGAGAAATATCCGCGATGTGCACAGAATGAATGATTGCCGTTTTTAGCTTTCCTCGTTGCTCTGGTAGAACAAACAAATTTTTAATCCTTTTGCCTTGCATTGAGGATTGCCCTCTTGCAAAAGGGGTAAAGGGGGGGTATAATACCGTCCATCATGGGAACACGTGTCAAAATGATATTTTCCGGCATGACTCCTGAATTGCCAGCGGGGGAGCAGCTTCCCATATCAGAAGAGGAACAGGAGCGAGTGGGTGTTCAATTCATCAAGGATGCCCGCTGCGAGAATTACGATTGGTTGCTGGTTTATGACGATATGCCGCGGGAAGATGTGGGGAGCATTCGACACGAGAGTGAACGACTGGCTTGTCCGAAGGATCACACGATCCTCGTCACGGTAGAGCCGCCGAGCATCAAACTTTATCCGAGCAGCTATACGAGTCAGTTTGAATATGTGCTTACCACGCATGACCGTTGCTATTTGCCGCATCGCAACTGGCGGCGCGGGCAGGGGTGCCTGTTGTGGATGGCCGGCTACAAAGCGCAGGAAGTTTACGGGCGCGATGACTGGCCGAAAACGAAGCTTTTCTCCACGGTGTGCTCTACCAAGATGATGAAGCACACTCAGCACTTTAACCGCTACCACCTCACAGAATATATCTCCGAACATATTCCGGAGATGGATTGGTTCGGCTGGGGAAAGGCTCCCCTGGCTTCAAAAAAGACAGCTCTCTCGGATTACCGTTACCACATGGCTGTGGAAAACTACATCCATCCCTATCATTGGTCTGATAAGATATCTGATCCGATACTCGGACTCTGTCTCACTTTTTATGCAGGGGACCCCGCTCTGCCGGAAATTTTTCCACCGGAATGCGTGATTCCTATTCCTATTGATGATCCCCCGGAAGCCCTTGAAATTATCCGCCGAGCCATTCGCAACAATGAATATGAGAAGAGACTCCCTGCCTTGCGTGAAGCGCGCCGCCTGCTGATCACCCGTTACAACCTTTTTCACCAGGTTGCGCAACTTATTAAGCAACACGAAGCGACCCATCCTGAGCCGGCACAGATCGGGTCTGCCAAAATCTACGGAAGACACAGGCTGCGACTCAATCCGATCAACATGGCCCAGGAAGGACTGCTGCTTCTCAAGTACCGTCTCCTTCGCCACGCAAATTGAAGCTCTCGCATGCGATGCGGTGTTCGCTGCGAAGAATTTGTTAGAGAAAAAAGAGAGGAAAAATGAATTTTAGGCTTGACGGGAGAGAAAAGAGGTCTAAAATGCGCCGCGCCCACCGGAGAGGTGAGCAAAGTAAGTATGAAAATGAGAACTCTTATTTTGGTGCTTGGTCTGGTAGCTGGGACAGCGTCGGCTAACTCGCTACCGCCCACGCCTGAGGCTCCGGTCTCCGCTTTGCGTTGAGCTGAGCGGGGCCGGCTGCCGCAGGACGGAGCGGGCCTGGGGGCATCCTCCGTGCGTCGTGCGGCTGTCTGTTTTTTTCTGGTGCACCCGACCGGGGGTGCAGGGTGGGGCGGGCGCGTTTAGAGCAAGTACGAATTACGAAGTTGATAGTTAGCGTGCTGGGCGTATTTTTGCGGGGCGGAGGAGTAGCCGAATTTTGGAATGCGGCGGGGGAGTAATTAGAAAGGTCTGTAAAGAGATGAGCTAAGGATACAGCTCCGCGTACCCACAGAACCTTTCCGGTTAGTCACCACTTGTGCTTTATCCCTCTACCTCAGCTTTTGCCTCGCAATTTCCAAGACTTTGGCTCGCCAGCGCAACACTTCGTCCATCGGCAAACGCTCTTCCTAATGCGTCTGCTCTGGGGTGCAGGGGTTGATTTCCCGTCTTGAGGGGAGTAAGAGTAGTTCTTCCATCTCAGAAGGAGAGGTGCAGCGGCGGAGATTGTATTCAGTTTGTGGAGAAAAGTCTCTGTAGCAATAGGCGAGAAATTTTTTCATGCGGTTGCAGTGGGCTGCGGGGGAAGGATGCGACAACTCCCGTCCCGTTTCCTCCAGCAGGGTGGTGTAGTAAAGCAGCATCTCATCTTGAGAAGGAGGTGTTCCTCCACGTAATTCACGTAGAAGGTAGGGGTTACGCACGATTCCGCGTCCGATCATGATGCCGCGCGCCTGCGTGGAAAGCAATCTGTGTTCGGCATCGGCGCGCGACGAGATATCACCGTTGGCCAGCACCGGGCAGGAAACCCGTTGCACAGCGAGTCGCACGGCGGCATCATCAGGTATTTCTGCGTAGAGCTGGCGGCGTGTGCGGGCGTGCACGATGAAGAGATCAGGCGCCCCGTCGGCAATGGCTTCCAGAATTTGAGGAAACTCCTCAGCGCTTTCCCAGCCCAGACGGCATTTGATGCTCCAGCAGCCAGGGGCAATGGCGTTTCTCATGGCGCGACAGATGCTCCGTAAGTGCGCAGGATTCTTCAGGAGAGCTGCTCCCGCTCCGCGACGATTCACAAGGGGGGCAGGGCAGCCTGCATTCAGGTTGATACCTGCAATAGGAAATTTGCGCAGCGTTTCTACATCCCGCAGAAGAGGCCCGACTTCGCTGCCGGCCAGTTGGACCCAAACGGGGCAGGACGTTGGATTCTCTGTGATGCAGCGGATGATAGAATCCGGCATTACGCAGGAGGTTGCGGAGCTACGCAAGTAGGGCGTCACGATGAAGTCCGGAAGGCAGTTCAGACGCTGCAGGGTGCGCAAGAATGGCAGATCCGTCACATTTTGCATGGGAGCAAGAGCCAGAATGGCAGGTTCCCTGCGGGGTGTCATGAGTGGAGCCGGCTGCATGGATTCAATGCACGATCAAAAGAACAGCGAAGACCGCCAGAACCACGGAAAAAAAAGCATCAATGATACGGATATGGCTCAGGTAGGTCGTGCGCACAGGCGGGAGCTGCAGTAGCCCGCTCCACAGGCACCACCCGAGCATATTCGTGATAAAGAGGCTGCAGAGGAGCGCCGGGATGTACCAGGAAAGAGAGGCGTGAGTATAGAGCGCATGGGCTGTCAATCCTGCCAGAAACAAGTAACATTTTGCATTGAATATGTTGCACAAGAATCCCTGGAGGAGCAGGTGGGGAATAGACTCCCTTGACGTTTGCTGGTCCGAGAGCTCTCCTGCGGCAGAGCGGTTTGGCTTCGGGAAGATTTTCCACGCAAGGTAGAGGAGCCAGGCCGCCGCGGCGTAGATGATCCACCGACTCCAGCTTTGATCCAGCACGTAAGATCCGAGGGTGCAGATGATGATACCCTGGACAAAGACGCCGGTGTTGATGCCGAGGGCGACGGCGAGACCTCGCTTATAGCCCTGAGCCAGTGAGGTGCGGAAGACGAAAAAGACATCCGGTCCCGGGCTGAGCTGAGAAAGAGTCATCATGCCGCAGACGGCAAGAATGCTGAGAATGCTTTCCGGCATCACGAGGCTTATGAATTATTGGTGGTGACGCGGGGCAACGGATCTGCCACATTGCCAGGCAGGGGAGCCTTGCGTTGGCGGATGTGTGCCGAGAGTGCCGGGGAACTCTCGTAGGCACTGCGCATCATCTCCAACTTTGCGTCCAGATCATCTGCATGATTCAGCGCGAAAGCTTCCGGGGTTTTTGGAGGTATGGGTGAGCCGAATTCCAGGCTGCCGTGGTGGGAGGCAATGAGGTGTAGCAAATGCAGTCGCACCTGCTCTGAAGGCGGGCTGAGCGGGTCCCACTCTGCTCGTCGGGCATCCGTGCAGATGCTGCTCCATATCTTGTTTACTACTTCAATTCCCAGCGTAATATGCCCCAGCAATTCGCCCAGATCAGTGTATGCCATAGTGAGGGCGTGCTCCGCATAGCTGTTTTCCCACATCTTTCCGCAGTCGTGCAACAGAGCTCCGGTGAGCAGTAAGTCCCGGTTCAGCTGGGGGTAAGATTCGCAGAGAGCAGACGCCGTGCGCATGACCCCTGCCGTGTGTTCCACGAGTCCACCCCGTCGCGCGTGGTGGTAGCCACGAGCCGCTGCCGAGCGGCGGAAACGATCCTCGTACTGATCCAGGAAGGTGTGGCAGAGGGTTGCAAGACGAGGATCTTCAATCGTAGAACACAAATGGGTGATCGTTTCCCAGTCCTTCTGCTGCAGCTCGCGCAGGTTGTCACTTCCTGCAAGCATGCTCTCCTCTTCCTTCGGAGTGAGCGGACGTAGCGAAAGTTCTGCAGGATCCGGACCAAAGGGCGTTTGACGCCACAGCGCACTGACCATAAAAGCGGCGTTCAGAGGAGCAGCGTTGAGTTCCGGGTACCAGGGGAGCGTTTCCCACACCCGGATGGATATCGAGCCTTCGGTGTCCGATAATTGTGCATCCAGGTAGGGCTTGCCGGATTTGGTGGTGCGAGGCGTTTTCTGCGTGAGTTGGACCGCAACGGAAGCGAGAATCTCAGATTGCGTAGCGAGTCCGGTCAGCAGGGAATTGATGGAGTAGAGTTCCATAGTATGCGGCAGAAAAAACCCGGCATGCTCGTACGAAAGCACGCCGGGCTGTGAAGATCAGCTCTGAGTGAGTTGTGTTACGCTTCCGGCGTGAGAATGACGTAGTCCGTCGCCGTGCTACGCCCCCTCTTCGTCTCGGGGAAGAGACTCTTGTCCTTGCGAACCACGCCGGTAGTATCATCATCCGGGTTCTCCTCCAGGACCTTCTCCATGTCGGCCACAGAACCATCGCAGGAAAGCACGAAGAAGTGTCCGCGGAAGGAATCCATGTCCACCACCAGCTTGTCACCCGTGTAGGGCGTTTTGCTCGGCAACACAGAGCACATGACCAGAGGCGCATTGCCCTTCTTGACCGAAGTCTTGACAGTCGTGTCACCCTTGTCATGGCACATGACGTAGGACATCGCATTTTCGCCGGCTTTCAGCGCCTGCCCATTTGCAAGCCTGTCATCGCCTTCGGCGGCAACAACGAGACCGGAGGTGGCGACTTTCGCAAAGAACGGTTTCTCAGAATCTACGCCGTTTTTGTAGAAAAGCTGGCGGAAATAGGCGTTGGAATTGTCGCCCTTCAGATCTCCAAAGTCGCTATCAGGATGATCCTCCGACAGCTTGTCGGCTGTGGCGTCACAGGGGTATTGCAACTCATCTGTCTTAAACTGCTGGAGCAGGGTAAACACATTCTTAAGGTTGCTGTTGGCCTTTTGCCGGTCGCCGTCATTCATGTGGTCGAGGATGGGACCATAGCCGACGGAAGCCAACGTAGCCAGAATGGCTATCACCACCATCAACTCAATGAGGGTAAAGCCACTTCCGCGTCTCTTTTTCAAAGTAGATGTTTTCATAGAGAGGTGTATGGAATTTCAAAACCTGTTTTACCACGTGGCCCCCCCTAATGCAAGGAAGAAAATGCTGCGGCGCCAGAAAATTATTTTCGCACGCACGGATGCGGAAAATTTAACCGCGCGTCACTCTGCCCAGGAATTCCACCAACTGTTGTTCGTAGAGGACCGGCTCCAGCAGGAAGGAATCGTGCCCCTTGGTGGAGCGCACGCGCACGTGGCGGGAGTCCACACCATTGCGCTGAAGGTGGCGGTGCAGAGATTCCACAGTGCGAGGGGAGAAACAGCTGTCCGTGTTGATGGAGAAGAGAAGGAAGGGGATGCCGGCTTGCGCATAGCGGGAGAAGACCTCTTTGAGGGAGTTTGCCCCGGCTTGTCGCTGCAAGTCGTAGTCTGTCCACATGTGTATGATACGGATGTATGCGTTAGCATCAAAGCGCAGGGAGAATTTGGTGCCCTGATGAAGCATGTAACTCTCCATGCTGGTTTGAGGACGATACCAGGCCGGGAAGTTACCGTTCACGGGGCGTACACCTCCTTTTCCGGCGCGTTTGGTCAATCCTGTCTGGTTCACAAAGAGCTTGTGGCAGATGATGCGTGCGAGAGCCAGACCATCCTTGGGCGGATCGTCCAGAGGGTAGAGACCCCGGTGAAAACGGGGGTCCAGTTCAATGGCGAGGGTTTGCTCAAAAGCGGAGAGCTTTTGCTCAACAAGGGGTTTGTAACCGGCGCCGATGAGTACCATGCCGCGGACGCGCTCCGGGTAAAGAGCCGCCAGAACCAGCCCCACCAGGCCGCCCATGCTCGGTCCCACGATGGTGAAGCGTTCAATGCCCAGAGATTGCAAGAGCCGAGCCTGCGCGTGCGCCTGGTCCGCCGCCGTGACCATGGGGAAACGGCTACCCCAGGGGGAGCCATCCGGCGCGGGGGAGGCAGGCCCTGTGCTGCCGTAGCAGCTGCCCAGGTAGTTGATGCAGACGATGAAGTATTTATTCGTGTCCAGCGGTTTACCCGGACCGATCATGCCTTCCCACCAGCCATTGAAATTCTCCGGTTGCCAGAAGTTGCCGGCTTCCGGCAAATCCGGGTTCACTCCGAACGCGTGGTGGCTGCCGGTAAGCGCGTGCAGCAAAAGAAGGGCGTTCTCCCCACGTCCCCTCAGAGAGCCATACGTTTCATACGCAAGGCGGCTGTCCGGAACTACTTCGCCACTACTGAAGCAGAAGTCGCCGAGTGAATAATTCTTGCTGTCAATGTGGGGTTGCATAGAGGAAACAAGTGAGGCAGGAAAGTAAAAAGGCCGGTGTTCCGGGCACCGACCTCCTGCAAAATGGGGATGGAAAAGCTGCGAGCAGAGCGGGGACCGAAAGTCCACCAACTGGCGTGCGCGTTACTTCACACCTTTCTTACTGAGGCGAGTGCCGGCAGTAGCTCCCTGGCGGGCCTTAAACTTAGGATTGCTCTTGCAGATGACGTAGAGGGTACCCTTACGCTTCACGATCTGGCAGTCAGCGTGGCGGCGCTTCATTGAAGCAAGCGAAGAAAGAACTTTCATGATACTCGTGTCTGTTAGGGTTAGCGCCCGTTCGTCAAGGGCTCCTGTCTTTTCAGGGCGCGCATTATACCCGTATGAGATCGTTTGTAAAGACAAATTTTAGACGTTGCAGCGTTTTTTGTGTCGCGGGTGCGCAATAGGTGTTGAACGGGGGGGCTGTTCGCGCTATACTTTCGGCGATCCATTTTTGCAACCTGACCATGAAAACACTGCGTTACACCCCGATACCCGCTGATTTTTACCGTAATTCGCGAGATCGACTCGCGGCTCTGCTGCCGGAGCAGAGTTTGGTGGTGATTCATGCCAATGATGTGTTTCCCACCAATGCGGATGGTACCATGGCACACCACCAGAACGCCGATCTTTTTTACCTTACCGGTATCGATCAGGAGGAAACCGTATTGCTGATGCAGGTTGGAAAAAATGGGGAGCACGAGGATATCCTGCTGCTGCGCGAAACAAACGAGCGAATCGTTATTTGGGAAGGCGCTCGGCTCACGCAGGAGGAGGCTGCGCAAATCTCCGGCATTGCGGATGTGCGTTGGACTGCGGAGTACGCCTCCCTGCTGGCAGAGTGCATGAGCCACGCCCGTCGGGTCTATCTGGAACTCGATGAGCATCCGCGTCGCTACACCCCGGTGCAAACACGTAATGATCGTTTTGCCTCAGCCTTGCGGGCTTCCTATCCGGAGATGCCTGCGCAGAGTCTCTCCCCCGTGTTATCCGGATTGCGTTTTGTGAAGAGTACAGAAGAGATTGCTCAGGTGCGAGAGGCTTGCCGCACCACGGGGCAGGGCTTTGCCGCCATTCTGCCGCAGATTCGGCCCGGCATGGGCGAGTGGGAGATGGAAGGATTGCTGAGTGCAGAATACATCCGTCGTCGCTCGCGAGGGTTCTCTTTCCTGCCTATCATTGCTTCCGGGGCAGATACCTGCGTGTTGCACTACATTTCCAACCACAAGGCGTGCCGGGATGGCGATCTCATACTCTTTGACGTGGGGGCCGAGTACGGCGGCTACGCGGGGGATATGAGCCGCACTATCCCTGTTAATGGGAAATATACGCCCCGGCAGAGGGCAGTGTATGATGCCGTGCTGGCAGTGCATCGCTATGCGGCGCAGATCATGCTTCCGGGTGTGGGCAAGATGGATTATGAACGCCGCGTACGTCGATTTATGGCCGAGCAGCTTGTCGAATTGGGCCTCGTTACTCGTGAGCAGGTGGATGCCGAGCCCGTTGATCCCTCATGTGTGCGCCGCTACTATATGCACGGCACTTCTCACTCCCTGGGGATTGATGTGCACGATGTCACCCCTGCTGACCCGGTCTTTGCTCCCGGGCAGATATGGACGATTGAGCCCGGCATCTACATTCCTGAGGAAGGCATCGGCGTGCGCATTGAGACGGACGTACTCATCCGGGAGGACGGTGGCGTGGAAGATCTCATTCCTGACGCTCCGTTGGAGGCGGCAGACGTGGAGTCTATGATGCGGCGCTGAGCCGCGTTGCAAGGGAATCTGCGCAGCGTGTTTTGTTCTGCAGAAGGCACAAAAACTGCTTTGGTACGCAATTTTGGCTTGTCAAAGGGAAAAAAAGCTGTACAATGCTGCCCGGTTCAGAGCTGCGAGCTGTAGCGCAGTCTGGTAGCGCGCTTCGTTCGGGACGAAGAGGTCGCAGGTTCGAATCCTGTCAGCTCGACTTTGAAAGCCGGTCTGAACCGCATTTCCTCCTCCTTTCTCTCCCTTTTCTCGCCGCAGAAGGCCGATGGGCGCACGATCCGAAAATCGGACGGTTTCCCCCCAGATGCTCTTCAGAGAACTCGGTGGTTAACGGTCGAAGCGAAACTTTTCACAACAACATACCAAAGTCACTATGTCAGGTCATAATAAGTGGTCCAAGATTAAATTCACCAAGGCAGCAGCCGATGCCAAGAAGGGTAAGATCTTTGCGCGTTACTCGCACGAAATTACGCTGGCCGCAAAGAGCGGGGGAGGTGATGTGGACACCAATCCGCGTTTGAGGGCGGCTATTGAGGGCGCCAAAGCCGTCTCAATGCCTAAGGAGAATATTGATCGAGCGGTGAAGAAGGGGACTGGTGAGTTGCAGGGTGCTTCTATTCAAGAGGTTACTTACGAGGGATACGGTCCGGGAGGTACGGCCATCATTGTGGAGGTAGCGACGGATAACACCAATCGTTGCTCTTCGGAGATACGTACTATTTTTGCGCGCAACGGCGGTAATATGGGCACCCCCGGCTCTGTGGCGTATCAATTCGACCGCAAAGGTGAATTGCGCATTGTGGATGAGACGCTGGATGAGGATGCCGCCATGGAGTTGGCGATGGATTGTGGGGCGGAGGAATTTGAAAGTGGAGAGAACGAAGGAGAATGGGTGTTCACTTGCGCTCCCGGGGATATGCAGACGGTCTCTGAGGCGCTTTCGGGGGCGGGCAAAAATGTGACGGGCATCAAGCTCATCTCTGTGCCGCAGACGCCGACTGAAATCACCGATGAGGAGACGGCGCGCAAAGTGATGAAGCTCTACGAACTGCTGGATGATTACGATGACACGATGAATGTGTTTACCAACTTTGAAATTCGTGAGGATATTTTGGAGCAACTCTCCTGATTCGTCCCGTGTGTCTTTGCCTGAGTAAAACAATCCTTGTGCGGGTATGATGAACAGCGAGGATTCTGCACAACCCGGGGGTGATGCGTCGCAGTCTCCCTGTATCCAAATCATGGATGAGGGGGAAATTCGAAAGCCGTTCCGCGCGGAGAGACCTCATCGCAGCAACGGACGCTTCCGCGATGCTCGTCCCCAACGACAGGGCAATAATACTTCGCGCCACCAGCGCGTGTTTCACCGGCGTCAGAATCCCTCATCTCCTCGCAGCGGCGGCCCCAGACCCGCCCGTTCCAACTCTTACGAGGAGACAGCCCCGTCGCGCGCCTACGTCCCGGTCGGAGAACCCACGGAGCTTGTGGGACTCCTGGAGCTTACCAGCAAAGGCTTTGGCTTTATTCGCGTGCCGGAGAACAACTGGGCGCCCTCCACGGAGGCTGTCTATGTGCCGGCAGATCTCATCTCTCGCTACCATCTGCGTCCCTTTGTGCAGGTGCGAGGCATGGCGCAGAAGTACGAGCGGGGCCACCAGCTTATCTCCATAACGGAGGTGAATGGGCAGCTCCCGGAGGAAGCGGCGCGTAACCCTCACTTTGATGACCTCAAAGCAGTGAACCCCAACGAGCGTATCAGCTTTGAAACAGTACCGGAACGTTACACTACCCGCACTCTTGACATGGTGGCGCCCGTCGCTCGCGGGCAGCGCGGGCTTATCGTCGCGCCGCCGCGTACGGGTAAAACCACTCTTCTGATGCATATCTCCGAGGCTGTCCTGGAGAAGTACAAGGGCGAGATCACGCTACTGGTGCTGCTGGTGGATGAGCGTCCGGAGGAGGTGACGGAATTTCGCCGGGCTCTCCCCGGGGCGGAGATCTACGCCTCCAGCAATGACAGCGGTGTGCATGACCACTGTCGGATGGCGGAAATGTGCGTCACTCGTGCCAAGCGCCTCGTGGAGGCAGGACGCCACGTGCTCATCGTCTTGGACTCCATCACACGCCTCGCCCGCGCTTATAACAACGCGGACAAAGGCAGCGGGCGAACCATGTCCGGCGGCATCGATGCCCGGGCGCTTGAGATGCCTCGCCGCCTCTTTGCAGCGGCGCGTAATACTCGTCAGGCCGGTTCTCTGACCATCCTCGCCACGGCTCTCATTGAGACCAACAGTCGCATGGATGAGCTCATTTTTCAGGAGTTCAAGGGTACGGGCAATATGGAGCTTGTACTCAATCGCCGTATCGCAGAAATGTATATTTACCCCGCGGTAGATATTTTGAAGAGTGGCACGCGTCGTGAAGAGCTGATTCTGCCGGACTGGATGCTTGAGAAAATCCGCCTGATCCGCCGTGCATTGGCGGGGCACAAGCCCCCGGAGGCGATGGAACGGCTCCTCTCCTTAATGAAGCGCGCTCCGAACAACTCGCAGATGCTCATTAGTCTTAAGGCTCGCTGAGTTTTTGCATGCCACGCCATTTATCCTTCTGCTCATGACTGTTCGGAGGAAAACGGAGGAGGATACCGCGGTTGTTCGTTTCATACGCTACATGATGGCGGAACGAAGCGCCTCGCGCCTCACTCTTTCAGCCTATGAGCGCTCGTTGCGTCAGTTCCGTGAGTGGATGGGTAATCGTTTCCCGGGGTGGACTGAGTGCAACGCCGAGGATTTTCGGGCGTGGCTCTACAAGGCGATGGAGGATCAGTTGAAATCCTCCACGATTCGCTTGCGTTTCGCCGCTTTGCGCTCGTTTTACAATTACCTCGTGCGGTTCGGAGAAGTGGCGGTAAGCCCATTGGCAGAGGTCTCCCTGCCGAAGGCCAGTCACCCTCTGCCGGTGCATCTAAATTTACGACAGATGGAAGAGTTGCTCTCCATCCCCCTGCGCATACCTCTGGATAAGAAATGCCCACCCTGGCTGCCGTATCGCGATGCCGCCATTCTGGAACTCTTTTACTCCTGTGGAGTGCGCCTCAGCGAGCTCGTGAGTCTGAATGCCAATGCCATTCAGGACGATGAGGAATGCTTGCGTGTTGTGGGCAAGGGACGCAAGGTGCGCCTCGTGCCTGTGGGAGATTATGCCCGTGCGGCAATTCGACGCTACCGTGAGATGGCCGGCGTGAGCGGTACATCTCCCCTTTTCATCAGTCGCCTGGGAAGACGCCTTACCGGGCGTTCTATCCAGCTGATGTTGGAAAAATACTTGCGTTATTCAGATATTCCTGTCCACATTTCTCCCCATAAACTGCGCCACACTTTTGCCACACACCTGCTGGATGCCGGCGCAGATCTGCGAGCCGTGCAGGAGCTCCTAGGTCATGCTTCCCTCTCCACCACGCAAATCTATACGCACGTTACTAAATCGCGTATGAAAGCGGTGTATCGTAGCGCTCATCCGCGTGCACAAATTCGGCGCCGGTCCGGGCAAACGCACTAGGAAATGCGTTTGCCCCCTGAATGGGGTTGCCACGCTGCGACCAGCGCGGTAGAATGGAGGGCATGAGATGCTCCTGTTCACTATTAACGCTCATTTCCTGGTTGCTTATTCTTGCCCCTTGGGCAGCAGGACAAGGGGTGTACGATAGCATCGGGAAGCGAGTGTGGCAAAATGAATGCGCGGGCAGTGTACAGGGGCTGGTGAGCTGGAACGCAGGAGAAAGTTTCCCCTCGCTGGGTATCGGACATTTTATCTGGTATCCCGCGGGCCATCGTGAGGCGTTTGACGAGAGTTTCCCAAAGCTCATGGCTTTCGCTGCGTCGCAGGGAGTGACGGTGCCGGAGTTTTTCCGTGGGCCTGCGCCCTGGCCCAATCGTACTGTTTTTTCAGCGGATCAATCCGGACTGGCGCAGCGGATGCGCCGATGGCTTGCCTCTCACATTGACCTGCAGATACAGTTTCTGGTGGCTCGTTCCCGCTCCTCCCTGCCGGGGCTGCTGCGCGCTTCGCGCAATCCCCAGCTCGTGCAGGCCCGCTACAATGCTCTTGCTGCCACAGCTCAAGGACTGTACTGCCTCGTGGATTACGTGAATTTCAAAGGCGAAGGGCTGAAGAAGGAAGAGCGTTACAACGGCTGCGGCTGGGGATTGCTGCAGGTCCTGGAGGAAATGCGTGGTACACCGGTCGGAGCTGCAGCCGCTGCGGAATTCGGTCGTGCTGCCGGGGTGGTGCTTACGCGACGCGTAGCAAACTCTCCGGCGGCAAGGGGCGAGCGTCGCTGGCTGCCCGGATGGTTGAACCGCTGCCGGACCTATGCGCGTTGATGCTTCCGGGGTCCGGGTGTCAGAGCGCTGCATTTTTCTCACGTCCGCGTACGAATGGGGCTTGCTTTTGAGCGGAAAATGCGCTAAACTGCGCACGCGCTGTGGCGCAATGGGTCAGTAATGCTACCACCCCTGAGCTTCCTGGATCCATGATACGCATTTACACACAGTCCGAGCAAGGGATCACGCGCACGGTGGGGCTGGATGAGCCTGTGAACCGCGAGGCGGCTATCTTTTGGATTGATCTGCTCACCCCGGATGCTCAGGAGCTGGCTTTTGCAGAGCAGCTGTGCGGGGTGGAAATGCCTACGAAGGACGAGATGCGTGAGATTGAGGCGACGAGTCGGTTGTATTGTGAAGACGGCGCCCGTTTTATGACGACGACGCTCCTCTCCCGTGTGGAGACGGATGAACCGACGATTGCTGAGATTACCTTTATCCTCAAACGAAGTGTTCTTGTCACGATTCGTCACACAGATTCGTACTCCTTCCGCGTTTTCTCGCACGCCCTGCTGCGCATGCAGGAGACGAGCAGGGATCTCGTTTTCATCGGTCTGCTGGAAACTCTGGTGGATCGCCAGGCCGATGTTCTGGAGCGCTTCGGCACGGTGCTGGATGCTCTCTCAAAAAAAGTGTTTGGCAAACACCATGCCACACGGCGTGGTGAAAAGAGGGATGACCCGGACACCGACGATTTGCGCGATGTGCTGGAGGAGTTGGGTCGTGTGGGAGACCTCATCACCCGGCAGCGGGATGCCCTTGTGAACCTGCTGCGCATGATCACCTTTGCCGGGAATGAGGAGAGCTGTACAGGTCCCCACGAGAGTTTGTATGTGCCGTTGCGCCCGGTATCAAGAGACGTGAATTCTCTTGCGGAGTACGCTTCCTTCCTTTCCAACAAGATCAACTTTATGCTCGATGCAGTGCTTGGTCTTATTAACATTGAGCAGAATGACATCGTGAAGGTCTTCACGATCACTTCTATCGTCTTCCTGCCGCCCACGCTTGTGGCGAGCATTTTTGGCATGAATTACAAGTATATGCCCTTCCTGGATACGGTGTGGGGCTTCTGGCTCTCGCTGGTGCTCATGGTGAGCTCTGCCGTTCTGCCGCTGGTGATCTTCCGCATCAAACGCTACATCTGATACACTACAATTATGATCGCAACGCGTAAAGTGGCTCAACCCGAGCAGGAAATTCTCAAGGCAAACATCCTCATTGAGGCTTTGCCGTACATGCAGGCCTACCGCGATAAAACGGTGCTGATCAAGTTCGGCGGCTCTGCGATGGATGACCCGGAACTTGTGCGCTCCCTGATGCGCGACATCGTGGTGTTGGAGAGCATGGGTATAAATCCTGTCGTGGTGCACGGCGGAGGCAAAGCGATCTCAGCCGCCATGGCAGATGCCGGATTGGAACCCAAATTTGTCAATGGTCTGCGAGTCACAACTCCTGCGGCAATCGATATCGTGGAGAACACTCTCTCCGCCCAAATCAATCCCTCCCTCGTGGAAATGATCCGCAGAACCGGGGGATCGGCCGTCGGTATACCGGGTACGACGGTCTTTGTGGGGGAGAAGCTTATGGAACGCGATGAGCAGGGAGGTCTGTTGGACCTCGGGATGGTAGGTCAGGTGATTGGTTGCCGTCTCTCCCGGGTGGAGGAGGCGTTGTCCCTGCAGCTTATTCCGGTGATCTCTCCGCTGGCTCGTGAACTCGGTACACAGCATACCCTGAATGTGAATGCCGACCTTGCGGCGGCGGCGCTCGCTCGCGAACTCAAACCGGTGAAGCTCATCTATATCTCGGATGTGCCGGGTATTCTGCCAGATACCGAGGATCGTAGCACCATCATCAAGAGTATCGACCGAAAAGAGGCCATGCAGCTCATTGATGAGGGGGTTATCTCCGGCGGCATGATTCCAAAAGTTAAGAGCGCACTGGATGCGCTCAATGCCGGCGTGCGTAAGGTGCACTTTATTGACGGCCGCCTCCCGCACACTTTGCTTCTGGAAATTTTTACACCTCAGGGAATTGGAACGGAGATTGTGCGCGAACAACGCTGATTTTCTCCCGAAGTAAGATTTCCCGGTCCTCATGGTAAAGTTGCTCCCCAGCATAGGAATCCTGGCCCCGCACCGAAGCAATGAGTGTCTGCAGACGCTGCAGGCTCTCCTGGAAGGGTGTGAGAGGCGCTCCATCCGCGCGTTTGAGGTGGGAAAGTGGACGGCGGAATCTGTTCGCCCGCAGGTGGTGATTTGCCTGGGAGGGGATGGGACGATTCTTTCTGCTGCTGAGCAAGCCGCGCGCGGTGGTTGTATCATTGCCGGGGTCAATATGGGACATCTTGGTTTTTTGAGCGCCTGTGGTCGCGATGAAGTGGAGCTGCTGCTTGATGCCATAGCATCCGGAGAGTACGGAGTTGATGAGCGCAGTATGTTGCAAGTCACACAGAGTGGCATGGGGACTGAGCAGGAAAATTCTCATCTCGCGCTCAACGAGGTAGCGCTCATGCGCGCTCAAACGGGCAAAATGATTGATGTCGATGTGGAGCTGGATGGCTCCCTGCTCAACCGTTATCACGCCGACGGCGTTCTGGTGGCAACCCCTACGGGCTCTACCGCTTATTCTCTTTCTGCGGGGGGACCGCTGCTCTGGCCTGCGGCTGAGCTGATGTGTCTCACCCCCATCTGCCCGCACAGCCTCACAAACCGCTCCGTGGTGTTGCCGGACAGTGTGGAAATCACTCTGCGTCCCCGCGAGAGACGGGGGCGTGCCGGAGAATCCCTCATCTTTTCTATGGATGGGCAGACTACACGCAGCATCCCGTTGAATGCCGCGCTCATCATCCGGAAAGCGCCGGTCTCACTGCGTCTCCTTTCTCTCCCCGGCAGCGATTACGCAGCCCGCCTGCGCGTCAAGCTCGGCTGGTGAAGATGCTTGCTTTGTTGAGACGGCCTGCCGTTTCGTGCGCTCTTCGGGGTTGATGTCACGCTGCGGAATTTACGTGTACGAGCGAGAAAAAGAGAGTCGGGGAATCAAGCCTCCTCCTTTGAGGCCTCTGTAAGCTCGCGTTCAGCTTGTTTTGCGTAGCGGCGACTGATGAAGACAGGAAGACCAAACACAAAGATGAGCAGGAAAGGGGTGAAAACATACAGGAAGAGGAAGGTGTAGAGCGCGCACGTTTTGTCACCTGCGCGTTCACCTGTGCGCCACCACTGCCAGGCACGGGTGGGATCCCAGGAGGCGGAGCTGCCGGGGATAAGGTGCAGCAGGCCGCGGCGTGCCATGGCGCCCGGGACACCGCGATTGCTGGCGGCAATGTACCATGAATCTGCCGTGCTTTGTTCGCCGAGTCCCTCGTAATAACGCGCGAGCTCCAGGGCCGCGGAGGGAGATTCAAAGCGGTTGCCGGCGAGTTCCAGCAGGGCGAGTCCTCGCTCGGTATCCTGCTCCAGTTCCGGGGAGCCGTGCAGCATCTTTGTGCCGAGTCGCACAAGAGCGTCGCGCTGCTGCATGCCGGCAGCGCGTCGGTAGTAAGGAAGAGCCTCTTCCGCTTTTCCTGCCTCTTCCAGTCGACGCGCCTTCACATAGATGGCATCCGGCTCATTGGCACGTTCGGCCTGGTCGAGGTAATGCTCGCCCAGCTCAATATCCTGAGACACTCCTTCGCCCTGCAAGTACGCGCGAGCTACGATGTAGGCCATGGTGCCGTTATGGTGGTCATCCGCCATCTTGCGGGCGTAGGAGATGGCGCGTGGCTTATTCTTCGGGACGCCGATGCCGTTGTAGTAAGTCTTGAAAAGTTGCGCGGCAGCCCAGGCGGAACCGGCCTCACAGGCTTGCTCCAGCCTGGCGAGTCCGGCAGCAGTGTCTTGTTTTGTGCCTTGTCCGTTCTGCAGCATGAAGCCGATCCAGTAGAGAGCTTCAATATCTCCGGCATCCTTCCCCAGTCGGTCAGTGTAGAGTTCGAACGCTTTGGTGTAAGCCTGCTGTGCCATGGGGACATTCCCGGCACGGGAGTAAATTTCGCCGAGCATGTATGCTCCGGCGGGTTCGCCGGCCTCCGCCGCGCGTGAGAACCACGTTGTCGCCTGCTGGATGTCCCTCGGCGTGTAGTCTGCGCCGCCCATGTAGCGTGCGCCAAGCTGCAACATGGCAGACGAGTCTCCGCCCTCCGCTTTTTGGGTGAGCAGCCCGGTGTAGCGTGCCGCCCAGGTGCGGGCCTCGTCCGGCTTGTGCGCCAAGGCGTAGCGCAGATAAATCTGCTGAGTTGCGTGTAAGTCCCCTTTCTCTGCCTGCTCCTTGAGCGTGCGCAACCGTTCCTCGAGAGAGGCGTCTTTCTCTTCCATCACGCGCACTGCGGAAGGGGGTTGGGCAGACTGCCCGGGAGATAGGGGACAAGCTCCTGCCAGCAAAGCCACGATTACGACCGAGTGCTTCATCACGGGGAAAGAGAAGGGCTTGTTCAACGGGCGCCGTATTTCTTACGCGGGAAAGCTCCGGGAGCGCCGCCCCGGTGTGGCATCCCTGTCCTGCCAGGTCGCGTAATCCTGCCGGGTCTCGCAGGTTGCTGGCGTGAACCCCCGGAGAAGGAGCGAGTAAACTCGCCATCGCGGGGAGTTTCTTTGCTCGCGCGGAAGGGATGCGAACCTTTCCCTCTGCCATATTCCCTGAGGGGTCTCCTGCCTCCATCTCCTTCCCGTTTCGGGAAGGTGTGACTCTCGTTTCTGTCGTAGGGATGCCGGAGATGCTTACGGAAGGGGCGCTTCATTCCATCCTTCGAGTCTCCCCTGCGGGGGTAGTCCTTCCTGTTCCCTCCGGAAGCCTTATGGCTGTAGCGGGCTTCCTCTTCCTCACTCTCAAAGTCGGCCGGGTCGAAGTGGTAGTTCCCCGTCTCCTCGATGGCTCTGCGGGTGGTCGTTGAATCCAGTTCCTCGGAGATATGCTCCGGAGAAAGCGATTTGTTGACAGGGAAGGCGTGTTTGGCGTCCAGAAGCCCTTTACGAGGTCGGGGATTGGTGAAGGCGAGTTTCTCCTGCTCCGGTGTAAGCTCGATGCAATGCCCCGGCAACAGGTCCCCGCCCCAGAGCGAGCCGATGCGCACCCGCACCAGCTTTTGGACGTGGTAGCCCATGCAGGCGAACATCTGCCGAACCTGGCGTTTGATGCCCTGATCAAGCACCACGACGGCACGCCTTGGCGACAGGCGCGCCACCTGTTTCGCTTTCGCCTGCTGCCCGTCCGGCAAGCGCAGCCCGCGCAGCATCTGCAGTAAATCCTTATCCTCGTATGGCTGATCCAGCGTCACCCAGTATTCTTTTTCCACGCCGTTGGATGGGTGCGCCACTTGCTGCCCAAGTTCCCCCTTGTTGGTGAGCAGTAACAGACCTTCACTCTCCGTATCTAACCGACCGACGTAGTTCACATGGCGGTACTGCAGAGGCAGTAGATCATAGACCGTGCTTTCCTTATTCTGCCGACGACGACTGCATATGAACCCGCGCGTTTTATTCAGCAGCAGGGTGATGCCTTCCTTGGGCACAGCGTGCTTGCCGTTCACCTTCACGTAGTCCCCGGGCATCACGCGAACTCCGGGGGTATCTACGCGCTTGCCATTGATCTCAACCACACCTTCTCCTACAAGTTTGTCGGCATGACGGCGTGATTCGTACCCGCAGAGGGCCAGGTACTTGTTGATGCGGATTCCCGGCTGCTGCTCAGAAGAATCTGTTTTCTCTCTCATGATGGGGAAAATGTGGGCGGAAAAGAAAATCCCCGCAAACGGAAACCAATGCGGGGATGGGAAAAGATGACCGGCTTGCAGTGTGAGCATCAGCAAACCCCGGCGCCTGCGCACCGGAGCAGGCATCGCCCCTTACGCCTCGAACTTGGTCTTGGGCAGCCCAATGGGACTCTGACCCTGTTTCCATTGACCGCGCTCTCTGAGGAGCTTGACGCGCTCAAAACGCTTGAGCACGGAACGCTTGCCGCCGATAGATCCTGAAGCTTTCAGGGAGGAGTGTTTGGACATAATTGCGCGAAAGGTTTGTGTTGTGAGACTGATCGCTTCCCCAGGATTGGGACAACGAAACGTGGGAGCCTTATACACCTACCCGGGCAAAAACGCAAGCCGAATTTACGACTTTTTTGAATTACCCGGGAAGACGGCACATCTTTTGCCCGGTTTTGAGTGCCTCCGCAGCGCAAACGCAATTAAAACAAGTACGAAGGACGAATTACGAAGGGCGAAGAATTGAGAATTAGCGCGCTACGCGCTCCGGAACACAGCGGGTGAGTAGCCGGAAAGACCTGTGAAGAGCTGCGCCGGGGATTCAGATCTGCCTACCCCCCGGGCTTTCGTTTTGCGGATCCACGTTTTAACGTGCTGATTTTTCACTTCGCTCTTCAAATTCGCCTCGTACACCGCCCGACTCATTTCCTGACGCGTTTGCCGGTGGAAGAGGATTTAGAGGTTCTTTTGCCGGGGGAGCTCTGGCGGCGTTTTCGGGAAGCGGCCGGTGCAGGTTTCGCCCTCTTTCCGGCGTCTCCGGGAGAGGTGGCGGGAGCGGGGGTCGAGCGGCGTTTTCTGAGTCGCAGAAGGAGCCACATCAGGAAGGTAAGGATGCATCCTCCGGCAAGCCGGAACAACCCCCCGCCCCATAGCAGATGAAAGCGATTGAGTCGGGTTGCGCCGGTGGGGCGATGGTAAAAAAGTTCCACCCGTTCTCCGTTCGGGTAGGCGTGCGTGTCGAGGTCCGGCAGGTGGTCGGCCATGGCGGCGTGTCCATCGATGGAAAAGCGTACGATGGGACAATGTGCCGTGTTGTTTTCCCACGGGAAATTCCCGTGTGCGAGCATCTCTCCCCATCCCTCAAACGGGCGCTCCCGTTCATCCGTCACCACCCCGGGCACCATTTCCGCCTCGTGGATGAAGAACGCTGTGCGTCCCAGCTCCAGGAGAGCATCTGCCGTGAGGAAGATTCCCACCAGCAGAAGAACGACAAAAAAGACGCGACGGCGGCTCATAGGAAGTTTGTTTCAGTACGTTGTTATACGGCAGCGATGCAGCGTTCATACGATTCGACACGCCCGCGTGCAATACACCGTTCAGCCCAGCGAAGCACGGCCTGCAGTTGGGGGCGCGCGTGGCCGGCAGACGGGGCTGCGGGGCTGCAGCGAGGTTCGGCGAGGCAGATAGTGGGAATATCCAGAAAGAGCTGTTCGATTTCCGGGCGCGGCATACGCAGAAGCTCTTCTGCATGCGGCAGGGCGTCCGGGATATTCTCCGCGCTCAGGCAGCGCAGACCCACGCCGAATCTCTCCGCCGGTCGCAGCAGAGAAGAGGCTGCTTGCTCACTTTCGCGTCCCATGATGAGCAGCTCGGTTTCCTGGGCCCAGGTGCCGCAGGCGAGTGCGCGGAAGAAAGCGCGGCGGCAGTCCTCCTCACTTTCCTGCGAGGAGGTGATGCAAATGGCACGATACGAAGGGGCGCGATGCTGATCCGGCAGCATGGTGTAGGATTCGTCCCTCCCCCATTCTCCCGCGGGCCAGTGCACCGCCACAAGATCCGGGTGAAACCAGCTCTCCTCGCCCACCGGAAAAGCGAAAACGCCCAGTCCCGCTACATCGTAGAGACGCACGGCAAGGGCGAGAGCCCGGTGCTGGGGGGTGTCATCTCGCGCGTTCGGCTCGGTGAGCAGTTCTTGCAACGTAGGTTGAGGAACTCCCGCCTCGGGGCGCAGGTAGTAGCCCTGTCCGCCTGGGACGCGCGCAAGGCAACTTTCTTCCTCCAGCGCGATGAGGGAAAAATGCGTGCGTAGCGTCCCGTCGGAATAGGTATCGCCAAGTCTCTCACGAACAAGCCGGATGAGCTCCTTGCCCTTGATGGCGTCCTGTGCGCGTCGCGGCAGTACCTCGGGCAGGAGATTGAGGAGGATGTCGTGCAGGTTCATGGGGTGAGAGGGAAGGGATCAGGAACGGGTCGCAAAACCGGCAAGCTGAGGGTTCGGATCTACCGGAGTTTCAAGGGGACTGAACTTTCCTGCCCGTGCGCGCAGGAGCCCGGCAAACGCAATCATGACCGCATTATCGGTGGTAAGTTCGGGAGGCGGTAGTAGCAGCTCGACTCCTTCTTTCGCGCACATTTCCCCGAGGCGTGCGCGCAGGGAGCTGTTGCACGAGACCCCGCCGGAGACCGCCAGCAGGCGCAATCCCGTTTGTCGCAGGGCGAGCCGTGCCTTATGCACGAGAACGTCCACGATGGCAGCGCGTACTCCGGCACAGAGGTCGCAGAGGCTTTGCTCATCCAGCCCGTGCGGATCGCCTCCGGGGGTGAGTTTCGATAGGGTGTGCAGCACACTTGTCTTGAGCCCCGAGAAAGAGAAATCGTATCCTGCCTCGTGCAGCATGGGGCGTGGCAGGTTGAAGCGTTGTGCGTCTCCGCGTTCGGCTCGTTTGTCGATTTCCGGCCCGCCGGGGTAGGGCAGATCCAGCATACGCGCCACTTTGTCGAAGGCCTCGCCCGCTGCATCATCGCGGGATCTGCCCATGAGTCCATAGTCGCCAAGTCCTTTCACTTGTAACAGCAGGCTATGCCCGCCGGAAACCACCAGCCCCACGTGCGGCGGTGGTATCGGCTCGTTTCCCTGTCCCCCGCGGGACAGGAAGGGAGAGAGCAGGTGCCCCTCCAGGTGATTGACGGAGATGAAAGGTTTCCCCGCAGCAAGAGAGATAGCTTTGGCCGCCGTGTGCCCCACCAGAAGGGCTGCCACGAGCCCCGGTCCCCCCGTGGCGGCGAAGGCATCGATATCTCCCGGAGTGCATTTGCTCTGCTCCAGAGCTTCTTGCAGGAGAGAGGGCAGGCGTCCGGAGTGGTTTCGTGAGGCGAGCTCCGGAATAACGCCGCCGTAGAGTCGATGCATGGGGATTTGCGTGGAGATAAGCGAGCACAGCACGCGGACTCCTGCCCCGGTGGAGGAATCCTCCAACACTGCGACGGCAGTCTCATCGCAACTCGACTCAATTCCGAGCACTCGCATGGCTTGTGGTCTTACTTCTTCCGGGTGATCTTCGGTTTGTCCTTACCGAGAACAGCCGCTTCCGTGAGGGTGACGGATTCAATGCTTTTATCACTGGGAGCAATGTACATGATATCCAGCATGAGACTTTCAAAGATACTGCGCAAGGCGCGTGCGCCGGTGCCGCGTTCAATGGCTTGCTTTGCCATAGCTCGTAGAGCTTTGGTCTCCACGACGAGTTTCACCCCGCTCATCGCCAGCAGTTTCGTGTACTGCTTCACAAGTGCATTTTTCGGTTTGGTAAGCAGCTCCATCAGCTCGTC
This sequence comes from uncultured Akkermansia sp., assembly GCA_947631435.1. Classification (GTDB taxonomy): domain Bacteria; phylum Verrucomicrobiota; class Verrucomicrobiia; order Verrucomicrobiales; family Akkermansiaceae; genus Akkermansia. Next base: position 16,333 of record CANRLM010000013.1, on the reverse strand, counting down.
TTCCGTCAGGGTGGTGAGAGGGGCAAAGATCGGCAGACGTCCCACAAGCTCCGGTATCATGCCAAAGAGAAAAAGATCCTCCGGCTGCGTTTTTGAGAGGACTTCCGCTTCGGTGTATTCCTTGGCATCGCGTCCTTCTTCGATGCTGGCAAAGCCGAGCGTGGAGGCCCCTAAGCGTTTGCGGATGATGTCTTCGAGCCCCACGAATGCGCCGCCGCAGATAAAGAGGATATTCTCCGTGTTCACGCGGATATAGTTCTCGTTCGGGTGCTTCCTGCCTCCCTTCGGGGGAATGTTGCATTCCGTGCCCTCCACAATTTTCAGCAGAGCCTGCTGCACACCCTCTCCGCTGACATCGCGGGTGATGCTCACATTCTGCGTCTTGCGCCCGATTTTGTCTATTTCATCCACGTAGATGATGCCTCGCTCGGCCTTGCCGACGTTCATATCTGCCGCTTGCAGCAGGCGCAGCACGATATTCTCGACGTCCTCACCCACGTATCCCGCCTCAGTCAGTGTGGTAGCGTCCACGATGCAGAAGGGAACGTCCAGTATCTTTGCCAGAGTCTTTGCCAGCAGTGTCTTGCCGGAGCCCGTGGATCCCGCCAGCAGGATGTTGCTCTTTTCAATTTCTGTGCCGTCGTTGTTTTGCTTCTGGCGCAGGCGCAGGTAATGATTGTATACCGCCACGCAGAGGGTGCGCTTGGCGTGTTCCTGTCCGATGACGTAAGCATCCAGCTTTTTGTGCAACTCCGCCGGGGTGGGGAGCTTATCCTGCGCGCAATGCTGCACGGGAAGGGTTGAGTCCACATTCCTCCCCGCCTGAGGCACGAGCTCCGGATGTGTTTCGCTGATGAGTTGCAGGACGTGCTCTGCCGCGAGGTCTCCTTTCGGCTCGCTGCGAAACATGAGCTCATCCAGCCGCTCAATGCAGGGGAAGCAGATATTCAGCTCCTCACTCAGTGAGAGCATCGGTCGGCCTTCTCCCTCTTCTCCGCGGCAGAATACGCACCGCCTCACATTTCTCTTCGCCATATCATCCTTTATTTGTTGTCCGGTTTATGCACGAGGATGCGGTCCACGATACCGTATGCCAGAGATTCCTCGGCAGTCATGTAATTGTCGCGATCCTGGTCGCGTTTCACCTGTTTGGCATCCTTCCCCGTGTGCTGCGCGAGGATGGAGGTGAGGCGTTTATCCAGACTGAACATGAAGTTGATCGTTCTTTCCACGTCCGCGGCCGTGCCTTGCGCTCCGCCCCGCACCTGGTGGATCATCACGTGAGAGTTCGGCAGGCAGAAGCGTTTTCCCTTCGCGCCCGCTGCCAGCAGAACAGAGGCCATCGATGCAGCGATGCCGATGCAGTACGTGTTGATGTCGCAGGAGACAAACTGCATCGTGTCGTAGATTGCCAGTCCCGCGGTTACCGAACCACCGGGCGAGTTGATGTAGAGATGGATGTCCTTCTTCGGTTCCGTCATTTGCAGAAAAAGCAACTGTGCAATGACTGAATTCGCCACCGCATCGTCGATCTCAGTCCCTATGAAAATCACGCGATCCAGCAGCAGTCGCGAGTAAATGTCATACGCTCTCTCCCCCTGGTTCGTCTTTTCTATAACCGTGGGGATATAGTAGTAGTTTCTTGCAGATTCCATAGCTGCGTGTCACTCTATCACAATTCGGCGCCCCTGCAAAGACGGAACCGAGACATCACCCTCCTGTATGTCACGAAAAAAAAGGCGGGGAAGGGCATCTTCTGCCGCCTCCCCGCCGGTTTTCCGAAAAGAGTGGAGCCCTGACTTTACTTGCCGAAGTAGCGCTTCAGCAGGCCGTCAAAGCCTTTGCCGTGGCGAGCTTCGTCCTTGCACATCTCGTGCACGGTGTCATGGATGGCGTCGTAGCCGAGTTCCTTGGCCCGTTTGGCGATGGCCAGCTTGCCGGCGCAAGCGCCGAACTCCGCCTCGGCGCGCATTTCAAGATTCTTCCTGGTGTCCGCCGTAAGTACTTCGCCAAGCAACTCGGCAAACTTAGCGGCGTGCTCTGCTTCTTCAAAAGCATAGCGCTTGTAAGCATCCGCGATCTCAGGGTAACCTTCGCGCTCGGCCTGGCGGCTCATGGCAAGGTACATGCCGACCTCACAGCACTCGCCGTTGAAGTGGTCGCGCAGACCTTGTACGACTTCGGCGTCCAGCCCCTGAGCTACGCCCACGCGATGCTCATCGGCGTAAACTTTTTCCGCATTCTCTTCGATGAGCTCGAACTTATCAGCACCCTTCACCTTGCAGACGGGGCAGGATTCCGGGATGCCGTCGCTTTCAATGATTGCTCCGCAAACTTTGCATCTGTATTTCATAGCATGGATGTGTTGTTGTGCTTGTCGCTGCGTCCCAGGACGCAAACGGACTCCACGGATGGTACCATGTCGCTTCCCGGGAAGCAAGGGTAATTCGAAGCACGAAGTGAATTTGAATGACGAAGTATCGAGCAGGCGAGCCGGAGGCTCGAGAATACGACTCCGTACTTCTCTTTGGCTTCGTTCTTCCTCCGCTCCTCCGTTTCAGCCGGCAGCTTTTTTCTCAACGCAGTTGACAGCGCATCGACGATGGCGCATAATGGCGCGCGGCAGAGGCGATAGAAGCCCTGTCCGAAAGCGGAATCTTATGGATATTCAATACTTGCTCTTCCTACAGCACGCGAGAGAGGCGCTGGGTGGCGTTTTCAATAGTTTCTTCTTGCAGATCAGCGACTTGTCGTCCGGTATGTTCGTCTGGCTGCTCGCCTGCGTCGCGTTCTGGTCGGCGGACAAGAAAGTCGGCAGTTTTATGTTCCTGAATGTCGGGTTTTCTCGCTTTTTCATGCAGGTGTTGAAGTTGACATTCTGCGTTTATCGTCCGTGGATACGTTCGGCAGAGATCCTGCCCGTCGAAAAGGCGTCCGGTTACTCGTTTCCCAGTGGGCACACGGTGACGGCGACTGCAAATTACGGAACGCTGATGGAGAGATACCGGCAGTGCCGCCCCTTGTGCGTTTTCCTCGCTCTCATGATTCTGCTCACGATGTTCTCGAGAAACTACATCGGCGTTCACACACCTCAGGACGTCGCTGTCGGGCTGCTGCTTGGCGCCGTGGTGGTGTTCTGCGGGGCGCGGGCGTGGGAGTGGTTGGAGGCGCACCCGACCGGGGATTACCTGCTGCCGTGTGCCGGCGTGGTGCTGGTGACCCTTTTTCTGGCTTACATTTCCCTGAAAAACTACCCGCTGGATTATGCGGACGGCAAGCTCCTCGTAGATCCGCAGAAAATGATGATCGATGGCTACAAGGATGCCGGGAGATTGCTGGGCGTCACGTTCGGGTGGTTTCTGGAACGCCGTTGGGTGCGCTTCAGGATGGATGTCCCCCCGGCTCGGCGTATCGCCAGGTCCGGTTTCGGCGTGCTTCTTCTCCTGCTCTACGAGGACTGCGCCATGCCTTCGCTGGTGGCTGCTTTCTCCTCATCCTGGGGCTATTTCATGGCAACCTTCTTTGAGCTTATTCTTCTGATGGTCATCTACCCTCTCTTTTTCGCCCGCGAGAGGAAGGTCGCATGATGAGCAGTCCCGTTCGTGCCCATTCTGATTTGTCTTCTGAGGAATAAAACGACCGCCGCGGCAGAACCGAGGCGGTCGGAAAAAAGAGGGATCTTGCAGAACGCGGATCAACCGAGTACCTCGGCTCGTTCCTCAAGAAGCTCCTTGCAGGAGGCGTCGATCTTCTCGCGTGAGAATGCATCAATAGGCAGCCCCTCTACGATGGTGTGGGTGCCGTCTGCGTTTGTGCGCGTAGGCTGGGAGCAGATGATGCCCTCCGGCAAACCGTACTTGGTGCCGTCTGAGTAGCTGGCCACGGAGAACCAATCGCCCTCCGGAGTGGGAGTGACGAGATTCTTCACCGTCATGAGCGCTGCATTAGCCGCAGAGGCTGCGGAGGAAGCGCCACGAGCCTGGATGATGGCGGCGCCGCGCTGCTGCACCGTCTTGATGAACTCTCCTTTCAGCCAATCCGTGTCAGAAATGACTTCAGTCACCGGCTTGCCATTGATCCTGGCATTCGTGAAGTCCGGGTACTGGGTGGAGGAGTGGTTGCCCCAGATCGTCATGTTGGTAACGGCAGAAACAGGTACGCCTGCCCTGGCTGCAAGCTGGCTCTTGGCGCGGAACTCATCCAGCATCGTCATCGCAAAGAAATTCTGCTTCGGCAGCCCCGTGGCGTTGTGCAGGGCGATGAGGCAGTTCGTGTTGCAGGGGTTGCCCACCACAAATACCTTGCAGTCCGGCGCGGCATTCTCCGCGATAGCTTTGCCCTGTCCCACAAAAACCTTGCCGTTGATGCTCAGCAAATCCTTGCGCTCCATACCCGCCTTGCGCGGCACAGAACCCACCAGCATGCACCAGTTGGCATCCTTGAAAGCCACGGCGGGGTCATCCGTCGCCACGATCTCCTTCACGAGCGGGAAGGCGCAGTCGTCCAGCTCCATCACCACACCATGCAGCTTGTCCAAACAGGGAGTGATTTCCAAAAGCTTCAGCACAATCGGCTGGTCTGCCCCCAGCATTTCTCCCGCAGCAATGCGGAAAAGCAGGGAATACGCGATATTGCCGGCGGCGCCGGTCACAGTCACAGTGATAGGGGTCTTCATACGCGTGTCATTATGCCTCCTTCACACCGAGGGGTCAATGCTAATGTAAGAGAAGACCCTCTTTTTTTACCTGCCCGCTCATTTTGCAGTTGACCTTTCGCACTGCTGCCAGTATACTTCCCTCCACGACCGGGAGCGGTGGCTGAGAGGCTGAAAGCAACCGTTTGCTAAATGGTCGTACGGGCATAAACCCGTACCGGGGGTTCGAATCCCCCCCGCTCCGTCGGTGAAGGCGCTCTCTGTTTCGGGAGCGCTTTTTCTTTGCCAATCTCCCCACAAAAACACACAGGTGACACTCCCAAGAGCGCTCCGGCCGCGGCTCGAACGCGGGACCCCAAGCTTAGAAGGCTCGTGCTCTATCCAACTGAGCTACCGGAGCGAGTTGCGAAGATACTAGCAGGAAGTGGCGCAGATAGCAAGTGCATTTTGGTGTGAGAAGTTATTCATGCGGAGCTTGACCTCAGGCAACTTGAGGGTGTAGGATGGCAGGGAAGGAGAACACTATGAAAACACTCGTTGCCTATTTCTCACCAACCGGAACAACCGCCCGCGTTGCGCATGCCATCGCTGAGGCGGCGGGAGCGGATGTGCAGGAGATCGTGCCGGCCGTGCCGTACACGGCGGCGGATTTGAACTGGCAGGACAAAGGTTCGCGCAGTACAGTCGAGATGCATGATCCTGCGAGTCGCCCCGCGTTGAAGGGGGCGGCAGAAGTGGCCGGATATGATCTGATACTGCTTGGCTTCCCAATCTGGTGGTACATCGCCCCGACCATCATCAACACGTATCTGGAGAGTGCTGATTTTTCCGGGAAACGTATTGTGCTCTTTGCGACCTCCGGCGGCAGCGGGTTCGGCAAGGCGGCGCAGGGGCTTGAAGCAAGTTGCCCGGGTGCGCAGATTACAGAGGGCAGGGTGTTTCACGGGGTGCCCTCGCGCGCGGATCTGGAGGCGTGGCTCGCTAAGTTGTAATTCTCTTCTTTCAACCCTCAATCACACAAAGTCATGATCAAACAAATCGTCACATTCTGCATCGGACTGGCGGTACTCGCCGGTTTTTCTCAGGCTCAGGATGCTTCCTCTCCTGCTCCGGTGGGGAAGAAAACGCTCGTTGCCTGCTTTTCCGCCACGGGCACCACAGCTGCGGCAGCGAAGGAACTGGCCGCGGCTACGGGCGGCACACTGCATGCCATCACTCCTGCGCAGCCGTACAGCGAGGCGGATCTGAACTGGCGCGACAGGAATTCGCGTTGCTATGTGGAGATGCACGACCCCGCAGCTCGTCCCGCGCTGAAAGGAGAGACGCTGAACCTTGCCGAGTACGACACGGTCTACATCGGCTTCCCGATTTGGTGGGACACTTACCCGAGCATCATCGCCACTTTCATTGAGGCGCATGATTTGAAAGGGAAAACCCTCGTCCCCTTTGCGACATCCGGCGGCAGCAGTATCTCCAACAGCGCTGCGATGCTCAAAAAGGCGTACCCTGCGCTGCAATGGAAGCCCGGCATGTTGCTCAACGGCATGAGCGCCTCCGAAATTCGCGCCGGACTCAAATAAACAGCCGATTTGAAGGGCGAATTGCGAAGCGCTGAGCCGGGGATTCATCCCGCCGGCCCGGCGCTTCGTGCCTCAGGCAGGGTGTTTTCTCATGTATTCCACAGTTTTGTGGAGCGTATCCGCCCGGTATATTTGCTCCAGATGTCCCGCAAAATCCAGGCCATATCGTTTCTGCAGCCCGTAGAGCAACTGCTTCATCTCCTCATCTTGTTCGTCACTGCTTTCGGAGAAGAGGCTTTCCATAATGAGTTGCTGTCCTCTTTCGCCGGATAAATTGTACACGCCGACGCCGATGAGCCTCACCGGACGCTTCTCCACCTTTTCCAGGAGTCGGACCGCTTCCCGATAAATTGCAACAGCGGAATCGCAGGCTAATGTGCTTCGGGAGCGGGTGATCCCCTTCATGTCGGCATAGGTCAGTTTCAGGGTCACGCCGTTGCCTCGCAGCCGGTGTCGTTTCGCCCGGCGTTCCACGCACAATGCAAGCAGAACGAGCACATCCCTGAGCAGCTCAAAGTTGCGCACGTCGCCCTGAAAGGTAACTTCCCGGCTGATGGATTTTGCATCCTGAGGACGGTAGGGCGTCACCTTTCGCTCGTCGATGCCGGAAGCGATCTTCGTGATCCACTGTCCCTGCTTCCCGAGGAGGTGGATGACTGCTTCGCTGCGCTCCCGGATATCGCGGACTGTGCGGATGCCGGCGGCATACAGCTTCTGCGCCGTTCGTTCCCCGACGGTGTAGATGACGCGCACGTCGCGATCAATAATCAAGTTCACAAAATCTTCCGCCGTGAGAATCTCGAAATAACCATCGGGTTTCTTCTCTTCACTCGCCATTTTTGCCGCTGTCTTGGAATAGGCGGTGCCGACGGAACAGGTGAGCCCCAATTCATCCCGCGTGCGTTGTTTGATAATCTGCGCAATCCTTCGCGCTCCCTCAGGATTTTGCGCCTGCTCGGTCACGTCCAGATAGGCTTCATCGAGAGCGATGGTCTCCGTTGCCGAGGAGTAGGCGTTCCATATCTCACGAAGCCGGGTGGATACGGCCCTGTACTTGTCGATGTTGGGGTGCATGTAGATGCCGTTGGGGCAGAGCCTGTAGGCTTCTTTGATGTTCATGGAGGAATGAACCCCGTATTTCCGGGCCTCGTAGCTGCATGTCGCCACCACCCCGCGCTCCCTCGGCAGAGCCCCGATAATCAATGGCTTTCCGCGCAGTGCAGGATTATCCCGCATCTCCACAGAGGCGAAGAAGGCATCCATGTCCACGTGGATGATGATCTGCTTCATCCTTCGGGCGTTTCTGTCTTCCCCATCCTGCTGCATAACCGCCACAATTGATAAAATGATTGATAGATCTGCGACTTACCTGCAATACGCCCGGCGGGCGAGAGAAGAAAAAGATCAAGGCGAGGGAGGCGCCTGAAGAGGTGAATCGACGACGGAACGGCTGTGTGTTGAGCGGTGAGGAAGATGGCGTTTGGCAGAGAGGCGGCTCACGGCGAGTTGCATGGCGACGGTGCGCGCCAGGGTGGAGGTTTCGAAAGAGAACTCGTCTGCTTCTTCCCCGTAGTAGTGCCGCATGAGGTGTCGAAAAGCCGCGGGTTTTTCCTCCTCCGTAAGAAGGGAGATGGTGCCTTCCCCCATCACAGATTCATAAAACATGGAGCAGCGACAGGCGATATTCCCCTCGGCGGCGGCGCTACCCTGTATCGTCTCCATGACGAAGGCTACCCTGGGATCGCGGCGGAGGAGTTCTATCTTCTTCCCCTCCGTAGCGCCGTGGAAGTAGAGAAAGAGGCGATCGCCCCGCTGCTCGATTCCGAAATTGAGAGGAACAACGTATGGATACTCCCCGCCGTGGAAAGCAACATGGCACACCCTGCAGCGGCGGATGATGTCCAAAATCTCCGCCCGGTCCGTTATCTCGCGATCCTGTCTCCTCATCTCTCCCCCCCATGATGTCACATCTGCCGGCACACCGCAAGGCGAAAACAGCAGAGCAATCCCACCAAAAAGAACAACGACGCAGGAACAAACACTTCGTCCTCCAAATTCGCCTCGTGCTTCCCTCCGGTTTTCCCCTTCGTCCGGCAGGCATGGTATCGAGATGCCTCACAGGACGCGGCGGAAATCTCCTCTTTTCATTCGGACTCCGGTATGGTATCATGAGCCCATGCGCAAGACCTTTGCCATTGATTCGTTGGGCTGTGCCAAAAATCTGGTTGATTCGGAGCTCATGGCGGACCGGCTCCTGGCTGCCGGATACGAACAGGTAGGAGCGGACAGCGCGAGTCTTTTGGTCGTAAATACTTGTGCATTCATTGATTCCGCGAAGCAGGAAGCTATCAACACGACTCTGGCGCACGCCCGGAGGCGGGAGAAAAGGAAAAATCCGAACGGGCAGAAAATTATCATGACGGGGTGTCTTTCGCAGAGGTATGCCGAGGATCTGCGCCACTCCATGCCGGAGGTAGATGCCTTTGTCGGGGTGGACTGCGAGCCGGATATCGTCCGCATTGCGGAAGAAGTCTTGGAGGGGCGGGGGAAGAAAATTTACAGCACGAAAGTTTCAAAACTGCTGCCGGACTACGGGGCCAGGGAATTTCGCTACACGTCCCCGCATTTCGCCTATGTCAAGATTGCGGAGGGCTGCAACCACGCCTGCGCCTACTGCGCTATTCCGCGAATCCGCGGAGGCTACAGGAGCAGGCCCATGACCAATGTGTTGAGAGAAATACGCGTCCTCACCGAGCGGGGGGTCAGAGAGATCAACCTCATCGCGCAGGACACCACCTATTACGGTCTGGATCGTCCGGCAAGCGGGGAAAATCTCTCCGGCCTGCTGCGCGCCGCCAACGAACTGCCCGGGGATTTCTGGCTGCGCGTGCTTTACACCCATCCCGCGTACTGGACCGACTCCCTCATCCGCGCCTTTGCCGAGTGCGACAAAGTCGTCAAGTACGTGGATATTCCCCTGCAGCATATCGCAGCGCACATCCTCGAAGAACAGCGCCGGAAAACAAAACCGGAACACATCAAAAACCTCCTACGAAAACTGCGAAGAGAGGTGCCGGGCATCGGACTGCGGAGCACCTTCATCAGCGGTCTGCCCGGCGAAACGGAGGAGGATCATGCGGAGCTCTGCGAGTTCGTGAAAGAGTTCCGCTTTGAGCGGGCAGGGGTCTTCCCCTACTCCCGGGAAGAAAACACCCCGGCAGCAAAAATGCGCCCGCAGGTGCACCATGCCACCAGAACCCGCCGCGCCAATGAGCTGAACATGCTGCTTGCTGCAAATGCCGACGAGATCGGCAGCGCCTGCGTCGGCCACACGCTGCGCGTGCTGGTAGATGCCCCCGGCATCGCCCGCGGGCCATGGGATGCGCCGGATGTGGACGGCGCCATCCACGTGAATCCTGCCCTGCCCGTCGGGGAGTTTGCAGATGTGCGGATCACGGATTCGATTGCTTATGAACTTTTTGCCGAAGGCGCGCAAGATCATTAATCTCCCCTTATCCGCATGCGCTACAAACCCGACCAACCACGACCCGACGATCCGCTGAATTGCCAGGCGGCGCCGCAGGCGCGGGTGCGGGTGGAGCTGCCGGATCACTACCCGGAGGAGGAAGAAGACGAGGACCGATCCCCCCGGCAGGACTCTCGCGAAGAATACGAGGAAAGCCCCTTCGGCAGTCCGCTCCCGCCGCGGCAATACACACGCCACCCCCGGCCGGAAGTCAACCCCCTGCGGGAGTTTCGCCTCCCCCCACGCAAAGGGATGAGCGTCTGGAAAGCGCTCTGGCTCATCGCCACTCTCCCCTTCCGGTTCGTGTATTTTCTCACCCGTGCGCTGCCGAAAATTCTGCGTATCATCATCAGCTTTTCTTTTGTGGGGCTCGTGTTTGCGGCGCTGCTGGCGGTCGTGTACGGCATCAAGGCGGAACGCTACGACATCACCCAGATCCTGCGCATGCCGGAGCGCACCATCGTGCTGGATCGCAAGGGCAACGAGATCGGCACCCTGCACGGCGAGAACCGCCGGAGTATCGACAACCTGGAGGCCGAGGTGCCGAGCTATTTCATCCGGGCGCTCATCATGCAGGAAGACCGCTCGTTCTGGACGCACGGCGGCATCGACCCCCGCGGTCTCATGCGCGCCGTGGCCCAGGTCTTCAAACACCACCGCACCACGCAGGGCGCCTCCACCCTCACCATGCAGCTCGCAAAAAACACCTACAACCACCGCGAGCGCAACATGGACGCCAAGCTCACGGAAATGGCGCTTGCGAGGCGCATCGAAGCCACCTACGATAAGAAAACCATTCTCACCTGCTACATCAACCGCATCTTCTGGGGGCACACCTTCCTGGGGCTCAAGCAGGCGGCGAAAGGGTACTTCAACAAGCAGCCGCGCGAGCTCACCATCGGAGAATCGGCCCTCCTGGCGGGCATCGTTTGCAGCCCCAACGAATTCTCCCCCATCCGCAACCCAAACGCCGCGCGCATCCAGCGCGACAAGGTCCTCAAGCTCCTCTTCGAGCACGGTCACATCACGCGCAACGAATACCGCGCCGCCCTGGCGGAACCCGTCAGCACCCGGCGCCCGGAGCTGCGCGGGCTGGAGAACTACGCTCTCGATCTCATCCGCAGTGAGGTGGGACACATCCTCGATATGCTCGATACTCAGCAGCAGCATGTCAAGGAGGATGCCCTCTACTCCGGCGGTCTCGTCGTGCGCACCACGCTGGATGTGGATCTGCAGGACGACGTGATGCACGAGCTGGACGCCCGACTGGAGGAGATGTTTGAAAAGAACAGGAAATACAAACACCAGACCCGCCGGCAATACCGCGCTATTCTCGCGAATATCCCGCCGGAGGAGATCGACCGCGCACCGCGCCCGCAGTACATCCAGGCCGCCGGCGTGGTCATCGACAACGCCACGGGCGCCCTGCTCGCCGTGGTGGGCGGGAGGGACAGCAAAGAATCCCCGCTGAACCGCGCCGTGCAGAGTCGCCGCCAGGTCGGTTCCATCTTCAAGCCCCTGGTGTACGCCACTTTTTTTGAGCGCGGCGGGGGACCGCAGACGCCCGTCTCCGACGACAGCATCCGCCCCGGGGAAATCGCCGGCGCGCGCGGGTGGCACCCCGGGAATTCGGATGGGCGTTTCACCGGCATTCATCCCGCCGGCTGGGGGCTGCTGAAGAGCCGCAACACCATGTCGGTGCGCGTGGGCAACCGCGCGGGACTCAACAACGTGATCAGCACGGCTCTCGTGGCGGGCTTCCCCAAGACGGCAAAGAAACCGGGCCCCACAATCTACCTCGGAACATGGGAGGCTTCCCCGCTGGAAGTTGCCTCCGCCTTCACCATGTTTGCCAACGGCGGAGTTCGCCCCACGCCTTTCATCATCCAGAGCATCACGGACTCCACAGGGCACGTGCTGTGGCGCAACCCTGCCTCCGTGCGCCGCGTTCTCACGACGCGCTCAGCGAATGCCATCTCTGCCATCCTGCAGCAGATTACCAAACCCGGCGGCACGGCGGGGAGTATGGCGCGCCTGGGCTTCACCGCCCCGAGCGGCGGAAAAACCGGCACCACCAATGCTTACAAAAACGCGTGGTTTTGCGGCTTCACCTCCGACCTCACCAGCGCCGTATGGGTAGGTTTTGACCGCCCCACCACCATCGCAGACAAGGCCTACGGAGGCACCGTCGCTCTGCCCCTCTGGGTGGGCATCATGAAGTGCGCCGCGGCGCGTGGCTACCCCATGGGACCCATCCGCACTACGGCGGCCGGCGCGCGCACGAGGGGAATCCGTCTCTGCCGGGATACGGGTATGGTGGCGCACTCCGGTTGCGAGTACCAGGGCTGCGCCTACACGGAAACCATGACGGATCTCACCAAACCCCGCCCTCTCTGCACAAAGCACGACCCGCTGGCCGAGGATTCCGTGGATGAGATGCCCGACGACGCCCAGGCGGAAGACCCGGACAACCTGCCGGACGAAGACGTCGCAGAGGAAGCGGATGGATGATGAGGCACGGCAAAGAGCAATTCCCGAGCCGCCGACTCAATATTTCGCACTTCCCTTTGGCTCCGTGCTTCTTCTCTCTTTCTCGCCTGCTTCAGCGCATGTCGAGCATCGGCACGAGCAGGGGCTCATCCGGGCCGACGTAGCGGGAAAGCGGGCGGAAGAGCGTGTTGTCCTCCAGTTGCTCAAGAATCTGCGCCACCCACCCGGCGCAGCGTGCAATCGCAAACACCGTGGTAAACATCCGCGTGGGAATGCCCAGACTGTAATAAACGGTGGCGGAGTAGAAGTCCACGTTGGCGTTCAGATTCTTGCGGTCGCGCAAAATTTTGGCGATCATGTCGCTCATGCGGATCCACTTCGGTTCGCCCAGCGTCTGCGTGAGGCGGATCGCGATGCGGCGCAGCTGGGGAGCCCGGGGATCCAGCGTCTTGTAAACGCGGTGACCGATGCCGAAGATCTTTTCATGGCGCTCCAGCTTGGCATTGATGTAGGGCTCCACATTTTTTTCCTCGCCGATCTCCTTGAGCATCTCGATGACTGCCTCATTGGCGCCGCCGTGCAGCGGACCTTTCAACGTGCCGATAGCCGCCGTGATGCAGGAATACATGTCCGAAAGCGTAGAGGCAGTCACGCGCGAGGAGAAAGTGGAAGCATTCATCCCATGGTCTGCGTGCAGGATGTAAGCCACGTCCAGAATATGAGCTTCATTGGGATCCGGCTCCTTGCCCTTGAGCAGCCAGAGAAAATGAGCAGCCTCATCGAGATCCGTGCGGATGGGCGGCAGGTCCAGCCCCTGGCACGTGCGGTAATAATAGGCGGCCATGACCGGCAACTTCGCGATGAGTGACAGCCCGATTTCCTTCATCTGCGTGGGGTCCTTCGTCCGGTCGTCGTACATGCCGAGCATGGAAACCGCCGTGCGCAACGCGCTCATCGGACGCGCGGTTTTCGTGGCCGTCTTGAAAAAATCAAGGATAGGCTGAGGCAGCTCTCGGTCCTGCCGCAGTCGCTGGCGCAGCGCCTGCAACTCAGAGCGGTTCGGCAGCCGTTTGTTGAGCAGCAGAAAGATGATCTCCGTGTAGTCGCACAACTCCACGAGATCCTCAATGTCGTACCCGCAGTAGAGCAGTCGCCCTTCTTCGCCTCGCACGTCGCTCAGACGAGTTTCGTTGGCAACAATGCCCTTGAGTCCCTTGCTGAAGATGGGGGTGGTAGAGGAAGCGTCCGGTTGCATGGGTTGTAAGAATCTGGTTAAAACGACTATTGAGAAAGCGGGGTGTGCCAGAAATCCACGGCTGAGCCTGTTTCAAAGGTCTCAATCTCCTGAATCCGGGCAAGCCACTCCCGGGCAAACTTCAGCTCCTCAGATTCCTCGGCAGACGAGGAGCTACTGCGTAACAAAGCCTTACCGTCCGTGCTGCGCAGAATCCCGCCGCTCAGCATAGCTTCCCGACCAAAGCGCATCAGAATCTCTTCCCGCGCCTCCTGAGAAACATTCGCCTTAAACGTGATAGCAAGGGGAAACCCAAATTCACGAAACTCCCCGATGCGGTACTTCTTGCGCAACCTCCTCTTCATCTCCGGCACACTTTAGCGTAAAAAGCCCCACGTGTCAATACTTAAGAAATACGAAGGACGAAGTTGGGAATCAGCGCGCCTGCGCGCGGTTCTGCGGCGCGGCAGCAAAGGCGATTTCCGGCACACAGCGGGTGGGCGGCCGGAAAGTTCTGTGGGCATGCAGAGCCGAATCCCCGCCTCAGCTTCTCACCTCGCAATTTCCGAGCCTCCGGTCCGCTGACTCAACACTTCGTACTTCCTTCCACTCTCAGTCGTTTTGCCAGTCGGCGGACGCGCCAGCGCGCGTGCGCGTACAGCAGGGCGTGAGTCATCTTTTTCACCAACTTGCCAAAGGTGAATCCCGGTAGACCATTCTCCCCCAGCAGTCCCGCACGAGCCATGCACTCCGCGTAGCGTTTCCCCTCGAGCCGGTAGTTGTAGAACCACGGTTTGTACCGCCCCATGAAGTGAAGAATCCCCGGGTCAAGCGCCGCCTGCACGCAGTCCTCCAGGGGGTACCCCTTCCTCATTTTCTCGTTCTTCCGCACAAATCCGAGACGGCGTGTCCAACTGTCGTTCCAGTTCCAACGCGGATGGATGGGCAGAATTCTCGAGTAAAGAGCGCCGTTGATCGAATCCTGGTCCAGCGCCCACGAGGCATCCCGATGCTCTTCATAAAACTCCAGACACATGGCGTCTAAATTCTCGTCGCGAAAACGCGCCAGATCCATGAGCATCACGCCGGCGTTGATGTAGCCCGGGCACGAGAGGGGTATCCCCAAACGCTTGTTGAAAGAAGACGCAGGGTGCGATTCCTCCTCCAGAACTCCCGCCACGACGGCTCCCTTCATATCCGTCTCGCACAAGGCAGACAGATCCGTGCAGCACATCGTATCGATATCCAGATACAGCGCGCGGTCCACAGCCGGCAGTATGCGCCCCAGAAACAGCCGAGCCCACGTCGCGCGCGGAATCGTCTCCGTGACGCCGAGATCTCTCGGTATCACTTTCTCAAGCTCAAAAAAACGCAGTATGTGCCGCTTCCCCTGCCGCTCAGCAAGTTGGCGAATGGCGTCCTGAGCTGTCTCCGGAATCCCATCGCTGAGTACGTTTACCTGGTAAACGGTTCCCTCCTCTGCCTGCTCCAGAAGAGACCACACCGCTACAGACAGGGGAACGATGCCCCGCGCATCACTGGCAAAAACAATGGACTTTCTCTCTTTCACGGGATTGTCTGCTCTCTCCTTCCCTGACGCCGCCCGCATTGTAACCTGCATCCGGTATCTTTTCAAGAATTACTTTCGGTAGTACAGAAAGATTTGTACTCATTGCGAACCTTCCTGATGAGCTGCTGCCCTCGCTTCTCCCACTCCCCCTCCGCTCCCACTCCGCCCTCCCTATTGACTTCGCACTTCCCGTTCACTTCCAATAGCGGGTGATCCATGGCGCGGGAAGGGTACGGTGGTGCAGGATACCATCATCAAAACCTGTGACGGCCTGGTCCGGGTCCGGCAAACCATGGAAGACGAGCACTTTTGTGTCCGGTTCCCGGGGAGTTCGGACCAGATTGAGCGGAAAACAGGGGCGACAATGGCGCTTGTAGCTGCGCACCCACTCCTCCGGCCACCAGTACACCTCGCCCATGGCGTGCGTCATAAAGGCTTGTTCGGTGGGGTAGAGAGATCGATCATTGGCCTGCGCAAATTCACGCAGAAAAGTTTCATAGATGTAATTGGATTTCCCTGCCTCAAAACGGAAGAAGGAGGAATTTCCGATGTGCGGGCGCTTGCGCAAGATGGTCTTGTACGCCGACAGCCAATTGTGGATGATGCAATTTTTCCCCGGCTTGTAGTCAAAGAAGCAGTCGATATTCCGCATGATGATCAAGTCCACGTCGCAGAACAATGTCGGCCCCTGCAAGTCGGCAAAACCATCCCTGAAGATACAGAGCTTGAGAAAAATATTGGGCCACTCCGAATCCGGATACCCCGGGTTCGGGGCAATCCCCACTGCTTCCACCCCATCCGCCAGCCCCGTCGGGTCATCTGTCACACATACAAAACGAAAGGGCCGTGAAAGGTTCTTCCTCACGCCTCGGTACAGACGATTCGCGTATTCCGCCGGGTAACGAGTCCCCCACTTCAGACATATGACATTGCAAACCGGTGTTGTGTCGGACATAGAGCGTTCGTGTGAGTTCAATCAAATCCCAACCCCTTCACATTATTAAGACCTCCGGCCGAAACTGTCAAGAAATACTTTTTGAAGGGTGAAGCCAATCGGTAGGACGAATCACGAAGGGGAAAGTCAGCGCGCTGTGCGCGGTTTGCTTGATTCCTTGATCAATCTTTCCGGTTTATTGCCTCCTTTGCTTTGCTCATTCGTCTCCGTTTTTTCTCTGTTGTTTTGCGCCATAATGCGCTGATTTTCAATTTTGTACTTTGTAATTCATGCTTCATGCCCCCTCGTTCGACTGCGCCATCGAACCGCGGATTTGTAATCCGC
>CANRLM010000012.1 GCA_947631435.1 uncultured Akkermansia sp. | reverse complement strand
GGGAGAGAGTTCAGCTGCTCCGGCACGCGGAGACCGAACCCCAGCGCGAGGGGCAGGTTGAATACACTGCGTGCGCGACGCATGGTGTCTGCAATGGCATCGAGGTGAGCATTCATGCCGCCCGTGGTGCCAAGCACCGAGACCACATAGACGTACTGCTCAGAGTATGGCGCATAAGACTGCATGCGTTCGGTGGTCGTATTCGGACCGACAAGTGTGATGAGCGAAAGGGCGCGAGGGGCGATGGCTTTGCGAAATTCCGGCGTTTCTTCCAGCGGCAAATCCGGAACGATGAACCCGCTCACGCCGGCAACCGCACAATCCGCAGCGAGTTTCTCCAGTCCATATTGCACAAAGGGGTTCATGTAGCCCATGAGCACCAGCTTGGCGCGGAATTGTCCCCGGCGCTCCAGCAGACCGTTGACGACCCACGGCAGACTGACGCCTTTTGCGAGAGATTCCCGGCTGATTTCTTCAATTACCGGACCATCCGCCACGGGGTCGGAGAAGGGGATGCCGATTTCAATGATGTCTGCCCCGGCGGCGTCCACCTGCGCGAGGGTATCCCAAAACGTTCCGAGCGAGGGGAAACCCGCCGTGAGGAAGGGGATAATGGCAGTGCGTCCCCGGGCATTGGCTGCTTGGATGGTAGCTTTCATGGCGAAGATTAGTCGAGGTGGATGTGATGCAGGGCGTGCGCGAGATCCTTGTCGCCGCGGCCGGAGAGATTTACCAGCACGTGAGACCCAGGGGCAATCTCCGAGGCGTGTCCGAAAACCCAGGCCAGCGCGTGGGAGGATTCCAGAGCGGGAATGATGCCCTCCGCCTGCGAAAGACGTCGAAAGGCCTGCAATGCCTCGTGGTCGTACGCAATGCCGTAATGCACGCGACCGATAGAGTGAAGGTGCACGTGTTCCGGTCCCACGCCGGGGTAATCCAGCCCTGCAGAAATAGAGGAAGATTCGCAGATCTGACCATCGGCTGTTTGCAGGATCATCATCCGCGCGCCGTGCAGTACGCCCGGAGTGCCGAGATTAATGGCAGCAGAATTTTCGCACCCCGGCTCACCCGTGCCGCCGGCTTCTACACCGATGAGTCGGACCTCCTTGTCCGCGACGAAGGGATGGAACATGCCGATAGCATTGGAGCCACCTCCTACACACGCCACCACGTAATCCGGCAGGCGTCCGATGCGTGCGATCATCTGCGCGCGCGCTTCCGTGCCGATCACTTTCTGCAACTCTCGCACGAGGGTAGGGAAGGGGTGCGGTCCCGCCGCTGTGCCGAATACGTACATCGTATCCGCCTGGTGAGAAATCCAGTAGCGCAACGCTTCGTTGATGGCATCCTTGAGCGTGCAGGAGCCGTTCTGCACCGGCACCACCTCCGCTCCCAACAACTTCATGCGCTGCACATTCGGCGCCTGACGTTCCACATCCTTTGCCCCCATGAACACCGTGCAGCGCAGACCGAATTCCGCTGCCGCCGTCGCCGTCGCCACTCCGTGCTGCCCGGCGCCGGTTTCTGCAATGATGTGGGTTTTGCCCATCTTCCTTGCCAGGAGAGCCTGCCCCAGAGCATTGTTGATTTTGTGCGCGCCCGTGTGCAGCAGATCTTCGCGTTTGAGATAAAGGTGGAAGCCGAGTTCCTTTGATAAATTGCGGCAGGGGGTCACCGGCGTGGGACGCCCGCAGTAATCCTCCAGCAGCTGTCTCAGTTCACTCTGGTACTCCTCACTCGGCAAAATTTTTTCCACCGCTTCCTGCACCTCGAAGAGCGGAGGCATCAGCGTCTCCGGAATGTAGCGCCCGCCAAATTCTCCGAAATAACCCGGTCGCTCTGTGTGAGGTAGTGTATCCATGGCTTACAGAATGTGGGCGCATTCTACCACAGCTTTACGTTACCTGCAAGTGTGAGTTCTTTTCCGAGTTCCAGCTGTGCATTGCAAAATTCAATGCAATAGGTCAACAGCACAAAGGAGAGGGACTGATGCTCCAACCCCACAGTTCACAAAGCAGGAACTCTGCTCTCTGCTGTGAGACGGCTACTTTTTGCAGCAGAGGTTGACCGGCCAGTTTTTTCCCAGTTCAATCATCGCTTTCCAGGTTCCGCCAGCTTGTTTGCCAGTTCAACGATTTTCTTATTCATTTCCCCGCGAAGGATAGAACAAATGTTGGTGTAGAGTATCTCCTCATAGTATGGAAGCTTGCGCGCGTAACTCCACCATCTTTCTCCCATAGGGGTTCCGGGATTGACCCAAGGTTTGGAGAGACCTGAACCGATCACATAATGAATGATTCGAGGCATCTCATAGGCCCTTCGCCACGTTTCAGCATCTTCCGGATCATTATCTCCGACTTCGTTATCCAACGGATAGGTGTCCCAAGCTTGATTCAGGAAAAAAATATGCTCGTAGCATACCCGATTCAGGACATCCTGCTCCAGGAACCTCCACCCCCCTTCCGGCACATCCAGGGCTACGTTTAGAAGCTTCTCACCGACCTTGCACTTCTTCCACTCTCGAATGTTGCAGAGCAGCACTCCGGCGTTGATGTACGACTTGCGCATCGACTGTTCATCCAAACCGAGCTTCCTCTCGCAATCTGCCCGGAACCTCTCATCTTTTTGAGCAATCCGTATGATCTTCAGATCACGACATCCGGCTACCCATTGATTCCCCATCCTTGTACGATGCAATTTTGCCACATCCTCCTCAATGATCGTGTCCACATCCAGCATGAGCACCCGTGCGTAATGCCGAAATACTTCCGCCAAAAAGATCTTGAACCACGTTTCAATGCCCCACCATGCTCGCACCATCAATTTTCCCTCGTACTTCTCCGCGTAAGCGCTCATATCGTACAGGCGAATGGACGCGTTCGGCACAGTCTGTACAAACGACTCCAGCCTCTTCTTGCTCTTTTCGCTCAGTCGTCGGTAGAGCACGACGATATCGTAGAAGTTTCCCGGAGAAACATGCTCCAACAAAGAGAGAAGGGAAACTCCCAGCAAGCCCGCATACTTCTCATCCGTTGCATAGCATATCGCTATGTTGTTTTTCTTCGCTGCCGGCTTCAATTCACCGTCTTCCCCGAGATTGGGTTGCTTTTCCATTTTATCTCTCTATCGTATTTGTGTTGCTTGGCGGGTCCATGATTCTCTTTTTCTTAAACCTTTCCGAATGTTCATCCTCCTTCAGCACGATCGTCTCCCCGATACCTTGTGTAACGGGCGAGTCGGGACTTGCAGAAGCTACTGAAAAGGATATTTCTTCTTCAGTTTTTACCCTATTTTCTGCAGGATGAGGTCCACCATTTCGCCGACATTATGCAAGTTCACAACCTCCTTCATGGCGAAGCGGAAGCCGAATTCCTGCTCGATGGCGGCAATGAGGCCGATGTGTGCCAGGGAATCCCACCCCTCCACGTCATCAGCCGTGGTCGTATCGGTCAGTTCAATTTCGTCCAGATCAAGGTTCTCCTTGAATATCTCCGTCAGTTTGGCGTATATTTCGTCTCTGTTCATATTAGTGTTCGATGGTTATGATTGATTGGAGGTTCTTGTAGTTCTCTGTATCCAGAGTCCACACGGTATCGTCTCCGTGTGTTTCCGCAAGTGTGAATCCGAAGGTGCGGTACAACTCCGCAACCATGCTATTCTTAGGCGTACGGTAGTAGTAGCCACGGATTTGGGTAATCCCCCGTTCTTTGGTGAGGCGCACGAGTTCGTCCATCATCGCCTGCTCCATCCCCCTCTTCAGCACCCGGCAGCTCATGAGGAACAGCTCGATATGGAGGGTTTCCTTCTCCTGACGTCCTATCATGACGCTCACTACCCCATTATCCCCGAACTTATCCGTGAGTTTCCCGTAGAGGGTGATGCATTTTAGATCGGCCGCAACGGCTTCAATCTCCGCCTGGGTGTACCGCTTCGTGGTAAGGTTAAACTGGTTGGACTTGTTGGTGAGCTGAGCAATGCGTGCCATGTACACCGCCGAAAACGGCTTGATCTCCGCCTTCATATCCAGTGAGCGCAGGTAATCCTCGTAATTCCCGAAGCTCTGCGCCGCCTGCACGCGTTGTGCATTCGCCTTGTACATCTGTGTGCGGGCGAGGTCGTCCTGAGAGAGGGAAGTCACCTCGAAAAAGCCCGCACGGTCAATCTCGCGGATGTAATTCTCGGGGCAGCTGATGGGCGCCACACAGGCATGGGGCACCTGCGTGCTCACAATCTCGCGCTCCGCCGGGTTATCATCCACAAACACCAAACTTTCCGGCAGCAGGTTGAGTTCCTGTGCGATCTCCACCATGTTCTGGCTCTTCGGATTCCAGTTCGCCTTGATTGTGATAAAGTCCTCCTCCCGTAAGATCCCCTCCGGATGGGCAAGCCCTGCCAGCGCATTCTCCCGGTCGTTCTTGGAGTTGATGTTCAGCAGAACGCCAAGACCCTGGTGAGCTTTCAGATACTGCTGGAACTCCTGGTAGGCCTGTGCGGCGGCGGTCTCCGAGCCTATTTCCAGGTTCTGCACACCGTCATCCCCCACGACTCCTCCCCACAGCGTGTTGTCCAGGTCCAACACAAAGCCCTTCTTGTTCTTCCCGTAGAGAGACTTGATGATACGAGCCACACTGTGCGCCAGGCAGGGAATAGCCTCGATGCGGCAGCAGTACTTGTACAGGTACCATGCAGATAAATCATGCCAGCGGGATAATCCATAATCCGCCGCTACATAATTGAGGTCGTGGATGTGGAAGTTCTCGTGGCTCCGGGAGTACTCATAGAACGCCGCATTGAGCCGCTGGATGAAGTTGGTGAGGCCATGGATATCCGACGCATCCTTATTGCCCAGCAGGCGGTAAAAGGGGTATTCAAAGTTATTCTGGATAATGGTGCATCTCAGTTCCGCCGCGCATTTCTCCCACATCCCACGAAAACGCCCTATCTCCGCCTCATACTTCGCCTCCACCTCTTCACGGGTATCACGGACATCGGGGGCATGGAGGATATTGCGGTAGGAAGTGTGGAACCAGACAATATCCGGTCGGAAGCTCTTGAGCTCCTCATTATTGAACATCACTTCCTCGTAGTACTGGTTGTACTCACATTCGTAGAAGGTTGCCTCAATACCGTTATAGAGCAGGAAGAGGTCGAGGATTTCGCGGATATCATGCGTCGTGGAGCCACCGAGGATAGCGATTTTCTTCTGAACTCGCTTCTCACCGGTTTCCAGTAGGAGCTTACGTATCGTGTTGCGTTTCCGCAGCACGAGCCCCGGATCCGTTGGGTATTGCAGCTGGGTTAGGAGATCATTCATCGTTTGATTCTTTTTCGAATTGTTGCATTTCAGGGAATAAGATGTCTTCGGCGTCTGCCGCCTCCACAGGCAGCAGCACCTGGGTCTGCGCGGTATGGATTCGTGGAAACCTCGGCATATACACACGCACCCCTTTCTTCTTGTCCGCATTCGTCGCACGCCCCCAGCATTCCATCGCTTCCTTCGCCATCGCATACTCCACCATGTCTTTGGGAAGCTCATCAATCGCTATTGATGATGGAACAAAAACACCCTTTAACCCATGAGGTTTCAGTTCATCAATCAACTTATTCAATGCAAATATATAGCAGTTACAAAATCGCTCAAACTTTCCTTGGTTGAGCGTCTTTATGACTGAGCTTATTTTGGGCGTCGCGAAATAATAAAGGTGTGTAGGGGCAAAGGCTCGTATCTTCTCCAGCGAATCAGCTGCAGGCTGCACGACATCTATCTGCACGGCTTCCGCTATGCCTCCATAGTTCCGAAGCTCATCGAGAAGATTGACTATGTTATCAAAGGACTTATTATAGGTAACTAACACCCCATTCGACCGACCGATTGCGAGCAACCTCGCGCACTGCATACCGATACCTCGACTGGCGCCGATCACGAGAGCGCGCTGGCGGGAGAAGTCGCCAACCAGTTTTTTCTTAAGCAACTCAGAGATGGGGTTGTATTGGATGACGGGAGGACGGAAAAAGGCACTCAGTTCACCTTGCATCAATTCCGACTCGACTTTGACAGAGCATTCCCCAAAAAGCGATTGCATCGGCGCCCCCGTACAGGTCATCACTCCTCCCTCTCGATCATGGTGAGAGAATTGCAGATTGAGCCCGCGAAACAAGGAATCCCGCCCGGGATAGCGCATGCCGATGATACGGGTCGATGCAAGCAAGACGCCGAGATTGAGCGCGTGGATCATACACTCGGCAGCGGGGAAGAGTTCGCGGCACAACTCGGGGTCATACCCTGTCTTTTCCTCCCATGTCACCGGGACGTCCCTATTGGGAGAGGTTGGCTTTTGCGTCCATTCCTCCTTTTCTGAGGGAACTCCCGTTGACTCTACAGTTTCGTACTGAAGACTAACTTTGGAGAAAATCCCTGCTCCCTCCCTCACACTCATCCTTGCTCCTGCTGCCGCCGGCGACACATCAATCTCAAAGTTTTCCCCCACGGACAGGGGGCGACGAAATTCTGCCCTGATACTCGTAATGAACACGGGGTGTTGCATCTGCTGCGCGAACTCCTCCAGGCAAAGCATCACCTGCTGCATACCATACACGATCTGCCCTCCGAACATGGTTTGACGTGCATACTGCTCATCCACGTGCACGGGGTTATAATCACCGGATAAGTGGGCAAATTTTTGTATTTCTCGATTTTGTATAATCATACTAGAATCTGAAATAGATGAAGGGGTTGTAAGTGGATGCGGCGATGGAGGCTGCCGACAGGATGAAGAGCGCCAACAACCAGAGGTTCACCGCTGCTATCCGTAGTTGGCTCCGTCCCTCTACCTCCAGCATCTTGCTGCACAGTGGTGCCGAACAGATCGCGCCTACGATGAGGGCGATGATTTCGATACGGTCCACGTAGTAGATGAGATGGTATATGGGCTCTCCCCTCTCCGCGCCGAACATAGTCAAAAGATAATGCCAGGCGTAATCCATTGTATCCGAACGGAAGATGACGAACCCGAGGACGACGACAAACAGGGTATAGAGATGTTGCATAGCTCTTCCGGCAAAGCTTTTTCGGTCACGGTTCCAGCCGGTTATAATTTCCAAAAAGATGAAGAAGCCGTTGTAAAGACCATACACGACGAAACTCCACCCAGCGCCATGCCAAAATCCGATTAAGAACCACGTCACTAGGAGTGCGATGGCAGTCAGGAGAATGTTTATTTTCCTACGCCCGAGCCTATGAGATAGTTTGCTGTAGGTCTTCGAAAGCGACAAGGCTCGTTGTAGGGGCAAAAACAGGTAATCTCTGAACCAGCTCCCCATTGATATGTGCCAGCGTCTCCAATATTCGGAGATGGATTTTGAGATGTAGGGGTAGGTGAAGTTTTCCAGAAATTTGAACCCGAAGATGGAGCCTAAGCCGATCGCCATGTCGGAGTATCCGCTAAAGTCATAGTAGATCTGAAAAGTGTAGCAAATTGCTCCCAGCCAGGTGGTCATGCAGTCCAGTTGGTCGATCGGTTGGGTAAACACCTTGTCGGCTACGGCTCCCAGGGTGTTGGCGAGGAGAACCTTCTTGGCGAGGCCCACGATGAAGCGTTTCACTCCGTAGGCGACTTTCTCGAAGTCCACGGTGCGATGTTCAATTTGGTCGGCTACATCGTGGTATTTAACGATAGGTCCTGCCACCAACTGCGGGAAGAGCGTGATGTAGAGCGCGAGCTTGTAGATGTTTTTCTGCGGCTCAACTTCCTCCCGGTAAACATCCACAACGTAGCTGATAGCTTGGAAGGTGTAGAAGGAGATGCCGATGGGCATGATGACCTTGATGAAGTCGATATGCCCACCGAAAAGCTCGTTGATGTTCTCAACGAAGAAGTTGAAGTATTTGAAGTAGAACAAGAAGATCAGGTCTCCCAGGATGGTAAGGAAGAGAGCCAATTTGGCGGCCGAACATGAGCAGTTCAACTTTGTGTGTTCGCCCAAGAGCAAGGTGAATCCCCAAGCCTTTTTCTTACTATTGAGATTCGCTACCCAGAGAGCCCCGACGTAATTGATGATGATGGTGAGCAGCATCACCGCCACATACCGAGGCTCGCCCCAGGCGTAGAAGAAGATGCTCGCCAGCAACAGGACATAGTCTTTCAGTTCCTTCCTTACCAAAAGGTACAGGGCGCACACGATCGGCAGGAACAAAAACAGGAATACGGTTGATGAGAATAACATGGCTTATTGGGTTAAATTGTTATAAATGCTGAGATTTCGTGCTTGTCTCTTCACGCGGAGTGGAGCTGTTGGCGATTCCTCAAAAGGAACTTTTCGCAAGCTCTTCCGTGATTCGTCCCGGCGACTGCTAAACATCATTGCCGCTTCCTTCACCTCATTCTTTTTCACGCTCATATTCATCTACTAAGCACTTTCCATGTTTTACTTAGAAGTTTTCCCTGCCTCCTTTTCCACGTTTGATTCCCTCTTTGCCTTCAAGTCCTCCAAGAATTCCTTCACTTTTTCTGCACCTACCGTGTAGTTGGGAGCCTTATTTGTTTGAACCTTGCTCCAATATTCGATAGATTCATTACAATTTTTGATCCAATCATCAATTTTGGTAGATGTCACAGCATTCACATCGTAAATATCAATTCCTTTTCGCAATATAGGCAAAATTAAATCAACCATACGCTCTGAAGACATCATTATTTTGGGCTCCATAGAATGATCTTGACAAACACAAGGCAAGGTCAAGACATCTATAGAATTCCTGATGCCTTCTATATCATTTGCGATGAATTCAGCTGATAGGATGTCCGCATAGTCCTTTCTTTCAACCAAAAGCATAAGGAACTTACTTATACCATAATAATTTTCACAAATTTCATTTTTAGATATTTCAGATTTTAGGACACCTTGAATATACCTCTTTACGTAACATTTGAATAATTCTTCCGTAACCCCGTTTTCGTTTACTATACGCACAGATATAGATTTGTAATCGAGCCTATCTTCAATCTCATCTTTAAGTTGGGGCGGTTCATCTTCTTGATAATGGAAAAAACTATGCAAAATTGAATATTTCGTCAAAATAGATGCCCGATCAAACATTTGAATGACAATATTTTTAAAACGTTCGGCAAGAGGCTTATCCTTAGGTGCTTTTTCAGAGTAGAAATACAACAAGTAAAAGAAGTGATCTACGGGCCAAGTAAATACCTGTTCACTGCTAGAGACTGGTTTAATGCCTTTATCTCTCTCAAAATGCCCTTGCGGTATGAGTCGCAAGAGCATTTTTGCGTAATCTGTCTCCTCATCAAAAATACGTTCCGTGACATAGTTAAAAAACTCCAATCCGGACGCATTAATGTCTTCGGGAATAGATTCTTCACCTCCAAAAATCTTTTTAAACCCATCAAGTAATGTCATCTGCGGGTCTTTATTGAGAACTGTATAAAGTTTCTCGCATTCATGTGTTGTCAATACAATGCGTCGTCTGTACTCACCCTCTACGGCTCGCTGTACATTCTCCCGTCTACACTGACTTAAACCATTTATAAGATCAACATAAAAATGATCGGACTTAATGTTGTCGTACATATAAGTATTATTGTTTATAAAGTTTTCCAACTCGTTCTTTTCTTCATCTTTAAGCTCTTCATCTCTTTGTTCTTGTTTTTCGATAAGTTCCACAATATGCTTTACTTTCCGTGCATACCTTACAGGACCATCAGGATTGTTTAGTGCATCGCGAAGAAGTTGAGGATAAAAATTTTTTATTATTTCAACTAAAAATGCGGTATGTGAGTAGTACGCGTGTAACACATTATGGTGTACAACCTTATAGGAAATTATTTCTTCGTCTGACAGCTTCTCCTCATCAGCATCATAAAAAAACTGCCTTTCTATTGCACACAGCCGCCCGACTATTCTTTCTATCTGACGCGGTGTCGCGAAACCAATATTACATTCCCCTAGAAAACGCCTCGTTAGCGCGCATTCCCCATTTCTATCCTCCTTTTTTAGAGTCTCATCAGCAAAAGAACGACCCTTCTGGGGAGATATGTCTGGTAATTGAAAGAGAACGTCACAAATTTTAGTTTCATATCCTGACTGATTCTCCAATGCAACCTCCTCCGTGACCTTCTGATTTTCTCCTCTCTCAAGCTTTAGTGCAAGCTTCTTTGGAGCATATGCGCATATTACCATGAGTCTTTTAATACCTCGCAACCTATCAATCAAAGAAGGCAAGGCTTTGATAATTTCATAGTCTGCTCTTTCTATATCATCAAAAATTAACACCACCCTCTCTTTTGTACTAATTTCGTCAGATAAACGTGCAGCAAAGCCATCATCGTAGTTTTGATCGTTTTGAAAGAAGAGATTATATAAACTTCCCACAATACTTCCCGCAGGAAGCGCACGCATGACATCGGGCAGATATTTATTGAGGGTGGTAGAGTTAAAAATGCTAGATCGACCTAGTATCGCCCTACTTAAGGCTAGAACGATCGCGTTCCACGCAGCTTCTCTGGATTCGTAATCCCACAGATCAACCATGCATATTTTTACACTACCCATGAATGCGTTTCTTTCGTTGATATCATCGTCGTACTGCCTTTTATCATACCCCAAAAAAGATTCCTTTGTTCGGACCCAAGCATTCTCCCCACTCTTGGGTTGCTTTAGACTCAGCCTATGTGATAAGTATCTGAGGCAATGCGTTTTCCCAGTCCCCCAGTCTCCACATATACCAATGGCTACTCCCTCTTCCCCATGCAGAGCCCTCCTAATCCATGCATGCAATCGATCATAGGCTCGTTTTCGTCCTAGCCCTTCAGAAATTTGGGGATATTTTTTCTTTTTAGAATTTGCTATAAGAGAGAAAAAAGAACACCAAACAATGACAAAAAGCAAGAAAAGTGCGATTTGAACGGCGGGATCAAAATTTTGATAGTAAGAGATCCCTGTAACTAAAACAGCAATCCCTGCTATAATGTATAAAATCCAACGAATCCAAGATTTGAGTGCAGAACACAGAAAAGCAGTATAAATAAACACACCCAAGCTCACAACGAAAGCAGTAGGATTCCCCAGTGCAAACGGCATCGACGAGTCACGAAATGTTTTGTACTTAAAGCAAATGATGTTGATAAAATTACGATAATAAAGCCCAAACACATCTATCTCGCTTTTGTTTTTTAACGTCGTTACGTCACTGTCTGGAACAAATATCTTCCACGTAGCGAAGATGATTACGCCCAAAAGGAGCAAATTGCCTATCGCCTGCCGACCCCATATTTTTGTGTTTAATAATTTAATTAAAAGGAGACACGGAATCGACGCAAACAAAAGTAAGAGCCATAAAGCAATACTTTGAATATCGCCCAAACATAGCATTACGATGGTTACAAGAGCATAAATCCCCAGAAATATCAACTTCCTGGAAATGAAAGCAAAGTATATTAAAAATGTAAATACGTACGAAATGATCAGCCACACAATAACCGATGCATAGTGATGATTAAGCTCTCCTAGGAGCTGATATTGCAGTCCGTCCTCTAAAAAATGGAACAGGTATTTTCCCAAAAAGAATACAGCCATTGCTGCAAGAGCGCCCCATAAGATATTATCCCATGGTGTGTTCTTTAAACTTTTTTTCGTCCTCTCCAACAGTGATTTTGCCGACCCTTTCAAGGTAGCATTGTACTCATATACACTATCTTTCTCAATCATCGTATTATCTAATCAGGGATTGCAAGTAGTATTTTGGATATTAGAGCAAATTATAAGCACAGAATCGTATAGTGAAGCGAGAAATAAGGAAAGTTGTGGACGAGAATAACACGGCTTATTTGGTCGAACAAAGGTCTCGAAGCCGAGGTAAGTCGTCCGTAGAGATAGAGAGAATCAGGATATCCGGCTTGAAAGCAACAATGTCTTTCTTATATAATTTAAGGATCTTAAACTCATCCGCTCCTTTTACCTGCCCCCAATTCACCC
Source organism: uncultured Akkermansia sp. (assembly GCA_947631435.1). Classification (GTDB taxonomy): domain Bacteria; phylum Verrucomicrobiota; class Verrucomicrobiia; order Verrucomicrobiales; family Akkermansiaceae; genus Akkermansia. The sequence goes on along the minus strand of CANRLM010000012.1, from coordinate 29,290 downwards.
TGATGTACTTGGTTTGAGCTGCGGAGTAGGGAAGAAATTCAAGGAAATTTTCATTTTGTGATGTCCCGAAAAGCATAATATTGTGTTTTCCATGAGGATAGGTAAATTGCTTTGTAAATCCATCCATTTTGAGCACCATTTTGTTAGCGTCCTTATGATCATAGTAATTATAGAAGATTTTCCTAGTAGAACCAAGATGTTCATCATTAAAAAATTGAGGAAAATGCCATAGTACTCCATAATCCCTCCGGAAGGTGTCACGCTGCAACCAATTTTGGGATTTTCGATAGTCGTCAAGGGTAACAACGGGCATATCCGGAAAATCCTTGCGTATTTCTTTCATCAGTTCACGATACCCGACATACGCACCCCAATCCGTCCAATGATGAGAGCATTTGAAAAACACGAAGTCCGACTTCACTGCGTCGCGAAGCGCGTCGTAGGGGTAGATGTGGGGAATATGATGCTTTCTCGCCCCTTTTCGGATGCTTTCCTGTGCTAGTGAAACTTTCATGAATTTCTTTTCGTCAAATCCATATTTACCTGAGAGAAATTCTTTGTAAAGGCTTTCCTTTTTGGGCACTTCAAAGACGTAAAGCTTAATTTTATTCTGCTGACAAAACTCATTCAATCGGATTAAGTTTTGGACAATTGATTGAAGAAAAGGCCTTCTACAATCCAAATCAGGGATGAAAGGAACCAGAAAATCCCAACCGTCTTCCTTGAAATAAATGGCTTTTTTCGCGCAAATAACATGCGAGAGCATATTTCGGATGACATCATGTATTTTGATCAAAGCAACCCGCCCGCAGAAGTGGTCATTAAACCACTTCTCATACCCCCCCCCCCCCCCCCCCCCCCCGTACTCGCGTCTCCTTTCAAAATTTCTCTCAACGCAGGTTTCTCCGCAAGCATCCTGTTTTCTCGCTGGGATCTCACCCCATCCGAAATATCTGCCATGGGAATGAATAGGCAACAGAAAAAGGAGCCGATGAGGAGAATATCGCTTGATGATCTAACACACTCACGTTTTTTAGCGAAGTAACTAAGCAATCGATAGATTAAAAAGAACAATAAGAGATTCCCCGTGAAAATATACCACAATTTACTAAATTCTAGGAATACAAAATCATCGACAGAAAATGCATGCCTGCGAAATTCAACATCAACTTGAACAATTTCATGCTTTTTTACAGGAACATCATAAGTATAATTTTTTGAAAACGATAGCGTCTTGGATTCATTAAACACCTTTTCCCCATTGATTATAAGATTCCTCCAATCTGTTAGCACCAAATATTGGGAAGAACCTGAATCATCACTCTTAGCAGGACCGCGCAATATAATAGTGATTTTCCCATCTTGGAGGGCTTCCACTTTAAAAGAAATGTTTTGCCAGTCAGACCTAACTCTTAAGTGGTGAGCAAAAAGTCGAAAGGAATGATTTTTTTTGTCTATTCCTTCATAGCGACTACATAGTGTCGGTTTTGAATGTTTCACTTCAAAAAGCATGGGAGGGGACACAGTAAGTTCATCTCCTGTGTACACGAAATCAACTCTAGCCTCCTTGTTAAAGAGGGTCCACACAAAACTACCATACCCGTATTCTGTCCAAAAAGGCAAACTCAGGATGTTAATCAAAAGAACCAGGAATAAAGTCCAAAAGACCCTGAAATGACGTCTTCTATATCTCATCTGTATTCACTTTTTGATGATTGATAACGCGAGTATTCTTCTCTTAAACTGATTAAGGTATCGATTGCTTCTTCAATTTCACATGGAACCTGTTTTTCGGGATTCACATAAAAAGAATACAAAATATAGGTAATATAGAAAATTTCTTCTACATTTCGTTTATGCGTTCTGCGGGGGCATACTAGTCGATCGTGTGTTACCCCCCAGCCTGCGTAAAAGGGCATTCCAAAGACATGCACCTCCTTGTTACACATCAAAGCTTCATATCCAAGCTGACTTGTAACCACGTAAACTTTGTCAACGTATTGTATGAGTGAGATTGGATTTATGGGACGAGTGTAAGTGTAAATATTATCATGAGGGCGGATGGAATCATAGTAGCCCTTTTTCTGTCCCGTCCTGGTATCAGGGTGAGTTTTGATAATGATATCTGCACCGGGATTTTCTCGAATAGCAGCTTCCAGCATTTTCGTAAACGTCGCCTCAGATGCAAGACCTTTCTTTATAGAATTATCACCAAAAGATTGATCTACTACCAAGATTTTTTTTGCACCCTTTCGCCCAATATCAGGGACGAATATTGGCTGACAATTATACTTTGTAAGGTGATTTGCAACAATCTTCTGTATGCAACAAGTCGCACGGTTTATTTGTTGATCATTTATAACAAGCGATTTGTCGTTTAGCATTAATTCAAGATAGCTTGGTTTCGTGGCATCATAGTACGCAGTTAAGTAATCTAAAACAAAACCAACGTCATACCTATATTTCGGAGGAGAATTTTGTTCACAGAATGTATTAATACTCCGTATGAAGCCAGCTTCAAGAATCAAAACGGGCTTGTCGACGAGCATAGCCTCAACGATGACGCTTATCTGTGCAGGAGTTTGACCAATGCCGCCGAGTAAAACGAATAGATCCGCAGATTTATTATCGTAAGGGAGGGAATCAAAAGGATACAATGTTCCAGGGAAAAGGAATTTTGTGTATCCATGACTGTGTTTAAGATACTTTCCTGAGCATGAAATAATAATAGAACGTGATTTTTGGATTATATTTTTAATATCCAAAGGATGATGTAAATATTTTTCTTGCTGCCTGTGACAGAAATATTCCATAATGAATGCATTCGTATAGCTGTATGGGGGAGAGGGAGGAATCTTCTGTTTAGGAACCGTTCTACTTATTCTGGTTTTCCATATAAGCAAATTACATAAAAAATGGTAATGATATTGGGAATCTCTGTTTATTGAAAAGAGACCACACAAAAACTTTTTACTGGAGGATTTACCATCGTTTCTATACGTGTATAGAGGTACTTGCAAAAAACTAATACAAGTGAAATTACATTTTTTTTCTTTTGAGTATATTTTCATAGGAAGTTATTAACAATATTGTTCAAAATTTCATTTAAATTGAGTTTCATTGCATCATACTCATGAATGCAGTTGGCATTTACATGTGGGTATTTTTTCTCCGAAAAAATACCCACCATATCTTTTATATTAACATGTTTACATCTAGTATATATTATATGTTTTGGAACATTGAGAATTGATAAAAGCTCACTAAAGCCGCACCGCAAGGAGATAATTCCTTTAGATAAGGATGCTAGAAAGAAGGACTCCGCGAGTGTTAAGGTTGGAGAATTAACTAAAACATCGTACCCCTTCTTCTTTATTTCTTTCATGAGGAGCTCCCAAAAATCGGGAGGCAATTTTTCGACAAAATTAGCATCAGGTATGAGGAATACAAATTTTTCTTTATTAAGACAGGATGTTTTTTCCAGTGCATTTTGGATAGTAATCTGGCTTACCAGTGGCTGTACATATCTGAAATCTGCAACACCACTGCACATCCTGATGATTTCAGAATAGTGTCTTTTCTCCGTTCCAGTTTCATATTGATTCAGTAAATTCTTAAGCTTACACAACGGGAAAGGATTGATATTGAAAAGAATTCCCTTGTACCATATGTTGTTATGCTCAAGACTCGAGCTCATCTCTATCCTATCAACATTGGTAACATAAAAGGGGATATTGGGATGGAACATTTCGAACATTTCCCTGTATGATGCTCGTGGACAAATTATACAAGGCTTTCTAGATTTAAATCTTAGAGTTAATTCGTCAATCGTGTAGTTTAGTAAATATGCCTCTCCCATCCCTGCTCGCACAATAAAGCCGTAATCAAAATCATTTTTGATCTCATCCATTACTGATTGTAATATTCGTTTTTCCCGAGATGTTGGAAAATGATTAATAGGGCCGTTTCTTCCAGCAATTGTGAGATTGTATTTTAAAATTGAAATGCTACGGAGAAATGTAGCCCCGCTCATTATTTCTTCCTTTTTATAAAGCTGCGGCATTTCCTGTTTTTTTGTTATTGATTGCTATTATTAAGCTGCTTTTTGTTGTCTAACAAACGATAAAATAAATTTCCCGCCCTAAATTACTTACAATCTATTGGTATTGAAATTAAATTCGATCTCTTTTCCATCCAACCAGATACTCCATCGCAAAGTCTAAACAGCTCTCCTCCGTCACATTACACTCAAATTTGAGCAAATCATCTATCTCTGGGATTTTATGTCTTCCGCGTTTATCTTTAAAAATATTCCATATTGGGTATGACATGTACCCTTCTTTCCAACATGCTAAATACGAATTCCTCATATCTCCTAAAAATCTTCCAAAATGAATAAAGTAGAGATTTTCTACGTAAAAGGAACACAATTTTAAGAGATTCTTATCTTTTAAAGAGGTCAACACCCAATCGATGTTATGCACACTTGTAAAATTAGTATAATCTTTCCAATCTATTAGCGAATCATTCAATAATTTAAGAATTTGGCTTGTATTTCTAAAGTATACAATTCCCAGCGACCAATGACGCCCTTTACACTTAGTAACCCAGAAATCAAAAGCTAATCCATCACATGAATTTTCCTCGGCATATTTCTCTGCCTGTTGCAATAGATGACAAACCTTGCTTTTTGGTTGCAATATTAAGGAATCATCTGCATCGATATTCCAATATTTTTTTACTGCGTATTTCTGAGCATGCAAGAAAACGGTAAGATGAGCATTGGCAGCCTTCAGCCATCTTCTGGCAATTTTTTGCCTTTTTACAATTTTTTTGAATGGTCGTGAATAGCTTGAAATGAAACGAACATTATTGCTATTAAAATGGATTTTTTCTAAAATATTTAATTCTAGCTGTTTATTATCGCAAATTATAATAAAATCAGAATTGTATTCAGCCACAACATCAATCCAATGTTGCAGACATACTAAAGTATCAGGGGTATCTCGATTTACTTTTAGATAAAAAAAGGGGTGCTCTAAATTCAGTTTCGGCGGAGAAATCCGGATGAAGCTTTTTATTGACTTCCCGTAATCAAGAATATGAATTCCACCAAAAAAGAGACGATTGAATTTCGAGTTTTTGTATGATACTTCTACACTTCTAACAAAAAAATTATTCATGCTTTAATCGCTTTTAATTCATCTAATAATGTTTGTATCTGACTAATTCCTGAATTTTTTACCATATTATACTCACGAATAAAGTCACTGGCAGCCCATGGGAAATGCTCGAAGCTGTACATGGGCTGCAGGTCGCCGTGGAATTTGTTGTGGGAATAAATAATGAACTGAGGGACGGGAAGGTCGCAGAGGACATCGCACAGACCACTGCGCAGGGCGATGATCGCCCTGGCGTGTGAGGCGAGGGCGTACGCTTCCGAAATGGAGAACAGCGGGGAGTTATAGAACACATCGTAACCTCTGGCTCGCAGAGAAGTCTCAATCTCATTCCAGAAAGCGGGAGGCAGTGCCTCGCAGGAGCGGGCGACGGGCGAGAGAAAAACGAAATTATCCAGATTGAGCCTCAATGCTTGTGCTTTGGCGAGAGCGCTGCGCTCGACCTCCGGGGGAATAACGGCGCGGGAGTATGAGAGAGACGACACATCGGCATGCATGTACTCTGCCCACGATTGCAGGAAGGGCTTTCCCTGGTTATTCATCGCGAGGAGTCGTGAACTCGTGAGAAGGGGTTCCACATGATTCCCATTGATGCATTGGGGCTCCTTGAGTTCCGCCGCGTCGCCGCAATAGAAGACCGGAATATGCGGAGCAAACAGGCGGAAGATATCGGCATGCTGGAAACGGCTGCCGAAAACGAGTTCATCGGGTTTGTACCACAGGGCGTGGGTGCGCGCGTACGTGACCGCCTCGCCGGTGTTGTTGATGATCACCTTGATGCGTCGGTCGTGCACACCGTGCGCATTGGCGGCAAAGGCCTCTGCAAAGCTGTCGTACCGCTGCGCGTATTTCTTCACTCTGTACTGAATGCCAAGGAAGTAACGCTTCTCGCAGAACTCCATTTTCACGACGCGAATAACAGGCAACCCAAACAGATGAACTTCTCGCTGCATAACTCACACCTCCTCATCAATGCACCAATGAATGTCCCACGTTGCGTCGCGCTGCTGCCTCAACGCATACGCCATGCACAAACCGCTGGGCTTGTCGTCATTGACAAGAATGCGCTCTCCCACGGGCGCTCCGCAGATGAGCCAATCGTAGCGGATTCCTTCTCGATGCAAAAAGTATTCCAACGCTGCCCTGTACTCCTCCTTGCGGCTCGTGATCAGCAGCACCATGTCCCCCTCCGGCAATTGAGCAAAGAACTTCTTCACCCCCGGCAACAGGGTGTCCCCACCGTGCAGGTGCCCGTTGTGCACACAGAGCGTACCGTCCACATCCAGGATCCAGGTGTGGGGCAGAGGAGAGAGGGTGAGAGAGTCGGGGGTCATGCGCGGGGTTGCTCTTCGTCGAGGTATTTCTGCAGCTCCAGCAGCCCTTTGTAGAAGGCTCCGCAGATGGCGTCGTAGTCCTCCCAGGCATAGGTGGTGAGGCTCAGCCAGATGATGGCGTGCAGCAGCTTGATCTTTCGACGATCGGCGCCGCATAGCTCGAAGAAGTCCTCTTCCAGCGCGCTCCATCCATTGGAGACGATTTCCAGCTCCACGCCGTCCTCTCCGATCTCCAGAGAAAAGTTTTTGCGGTTGAACTGGTCGTAGTCACCCACCACGCTGTAGTAGAGTTTCGCCCAGTCGTAATCCGCGTCCCCGAAGAGAGCAGTCTTGCCGAAGTAGCCGCGCGGGTCGATGAGCACGGGGCGCACCCCCTCCGTTTCCAACAGCATGTTATGGAACGTGCAGTCCCCGTGGATGAAGTGGAACTCTCTCGGGAACATACGGCGCATCTGCGCCATGATTTCATCCTTGACCGCGTAGATATTGCGGCATCGCTTGCCGTTGACCTCCACCCACTCCTCCTGCGCAAAGGGGACGAGCTGCTGCACTTTGGCGAGGCGATCGAAGGTTTTCGTGATGTAGTTGTTCTCGCAGTCTGCCTGATTCGCCGGGGTAGCGGGGGCGAGCGCGTGCAGCTGCTTGAGGGCATCCACGATCTTCACCAACAGGGCACGCTTGAACCCACGCGTCAGGAAGGCGTATTCGTACACATTCCTGCCGCGCACCTTCTCCATCACCAGCGGGGAGTAACCGTAGATCTGCGGGATGTTCTCGTAGCCCAGCTCTTTGGCCTTGCGGTACCAATTCGCCTCATCCGCGGCAAGTCGCTCACCCTGCTCGTTGATGGGGTATTTGATCACCACATCTCCTTTGAAGTCCACCTTGTTGAACGGACGGCATTTCGGGCGGTTGAGCTCGTTCTGGAAGTAGGAGAGCATGGTGCCCACCTCCAGCCCGCCGTACATATCCAGCCGCCGGAAGGAAAGGTCTTTCCCGGCCAGATAGCGCACAAACTCCCCTTCCTGCGGCACATCGGAGATCTGCTCCTTGTCGCGAAAAATGAACAGCCCCGCCACGCCGTTTTCTGCGGAGGACTCTTCCGCAAGCTTCCCGTCGCGATACGACCAGCGGCACGGGAAGTCCCTGGAGATGCCAAGGTAATTGTTCTCCACCTTCTCGGGAATGCCGGTGACATCCGACAGGATGAGATCGCACCAGATGAGCATAAAGGGGACGCCGCCCGGCACTCGCTGCAGAGCTTCTTCAATCCCGGAACAGGTGCCTTTCTTTGCCGCGTCGATCACCTCGTAATCGACTTCGCAAAATGCCGCCAGATAACGCTTGAAGGTTTCCTTCTGGTAATCCGCAATGATGAGGAACTTCGCCTGCGGATAGCGCTCAAACAGGTGGAAAATCATCGGACGATTGTCCACGGGCACCAGAGCCTTGGGCTTGTTGGTGGTGAGCGTTTCCAGCCGCGACCCCCTTCCGCCCGCCTGCACGATGATGTAGGGGAGACGCCCTCCCGATCCGGACTCAACTGTTGTCGTTTCTCTCATAACCTATCTCTGATAGCTTCTCTTCTCAGCCTGTGATCGTTTCCTCCTCACTCACCCACGGAAAGAAATAGGGTGATAATTTGTTCTCTACCGCTGCCGAGAGTTTCCGAACCCGGTACACTCCCCTCTCCCACGTGTCCGTCTGCAAGCACGTCTCGGGAATGACACTCTGCGCCGTCCCATCGTGCGGGATGATGTACCAGCCACGATTCGCCGGATCGGCTATGGCCATGTAAAGGTCTCTCCCCTGATGCACGTCTGCCCTCTCTCCGGTCGGTCTCCCCTTGATCTGCAGCAGCATCACCTCGTTGCCATTGCCGCCGTTTTCCCCCGGTACCTCACGCGTCGCCATCACATCCACTCCCCATGCATCATTCATCACCCGCTGGCACTCGAATCCGTAGTCCGCCAGCAGCGACATCAGCTTCTGGATGCTGTACGCTTCCTTCCCACGTTCACTCAGCTCCTCGTACCTCACCGGCTCAAAGCGTCGCCCGTGCAGTGGCATCGTCCCTTCTCCATGCCCCGACGTCTCCTCCCCCTGCGGTTCCCTCATCAGACTGAACACCATCTGCGTGTCCCTCTGCGTCACCGCCGAGAAGATTTCTCCCCTCTTGTAGTCCGTGTAGAGCGAATACTTCTCGCTCGCCGCTCCACGGTCGATCACGTTGATGGCATGCTCGTGGAAGGCTTTCTCAAGCTCCGCCGCGGGGGCCGAAAAGACGCGGCGATCCCCGTTGATCGCGCACACAAACCAGTACCTCGCGTTGTTGCGCGCCGCCTCGCTCAACTTCTTCGTCCGTATGTTCATCCAACACCTCTCCTCGTTCGCCACGCAGGGCTTGGCGGCGTAAACGGCATATCGGTAGGGTAGCTTAATCTTCACGGTTGATTTCACCTTGATTACCTGTCGATGCACCCTCGAATGGCGCACGACCGCCGCAGTATATCTCTTTCTAAATGCGATGCGCTGGCAACCTTATGATGACTATCTCTCAATCAATAAGTTACCCTATGGAACTTATTTCGGTTTTCGCAGACCCCTCTTTTCTTTCCGAATGCTTACAGTGTCCCGGAATCCTCATCACTGCGCGTTTTTTGATTATTTTGACTGGACATCGCATTTAGAAAGAGATATACACCCAAAAATTAATGCTATGAACTTGTCATCAACAATTAATATGATTCATCATCGACAAGACGAGTAATCAAAAAGGATCGATCATATCCCGCGCAAAATGAGCGAATTTGAGACCTAACAGGCTTACCAGCAAACGTGAAAATCAATCATTCTTCACCGATCCCCAAAATTCCGCCTTGCTCAAGCCCCACGTTCCTGTGGCTTTACCGCACGATCTTCCAAATTTGTGACCCGAAAATTCCAAATCTCAAAATTCGGTCATCCTCCGAGATCGGACAAAAATAGTGCAATCTATAATCCTTGCTTTTCTTGTGCCGAGAGGCCAGCGAGGCATATTTTTCTCTCCGGGCAAAAAGCGGCCCTATTCTTACTTATTTGCTCATCTTAAGTGGCATATGCTTGATATTAACCCTCTATTTGCGAGGCATCAAGCTTTCAGGAAATCATCTTTCCCTGTTTTCAGCAATCCTTCGGTGACTTTATTTTGAGGCAATGCACACAAGTCGGAGCGTTCATGAAATGCGCTTGCCAAAAGTGGGTTTCCTGCTGTACAATGGCGTGCCGAAAGAGGCCTGAAACTATGCGTTATTTTTATCAGATTATTCTATGCTTACTTTTTGCCGTGGCATCTGCCTACAGCGCTCCGGAACAGACCACCCCGCAGAAACATCCCAGGTACAGTGAATTCACTGCGCTGCTCAAGAAGCAGGATGAGGCTCAATCTGCTGATTATGGTGATGCTCTGGATCTTGTACTGACCGCCACTGGAGAGGATGAAGGGGTGATTGACCGCTGGATGCAGGCGGCAGCAGAGGGAGGCAATGCGGCAGCGGAACGTTGGTTGATTAACAGGACTCTTTCGGACGTGCCGTTGGATAAATTGCTTGCCCCGGAGGTGCGAACAGCGTATCAAAAACTCGACAAGGTGGCGGCGAAAGGCTATGTGCCGGCAATGCTGGATAAAGCGACATGTCTGGAGTTGGGGCTGGGAGTGAACAAGAACAGCGAGGCATCGCGCAAGGTCCTGGTGGAGGCATGCCGCGGCGGCGATTTCAGCGCCCGGGTGCAGTGGCTTGTTGCTACGAAGCGATTGGAAAATTTTTCTGATAAGGATAAGCCGGAGGTAGCGTCTGAGATCAAGCGGGGAAACCATTATGTGATGCTGCGGTTGGCGAATCTTGCGGTTTCTGCCAAGGACAAGATGGATTGGCTCACTCAGGCTGCCGAGAAGGGTAACGGCGACGCCTACTTCTCTCTTTCGGCTCTTTCCTCCCGCACGCAGCCGAAGCAGAGCGCCGTGCTGCTTAAGGAAGCGGTGCGCCTGCATGCGATGGATGCTCTTTTCACGCTCGGCACAGTATTGGCGACGGATGAACCGGACAACAAGTACACCGCAGAAGCGGGTCTGGAGCGCGACCCTGCTAAGGGGCTGCACCTATTGCGCATTGCGGCAGCGATGGGACATGCGCAGTCGTGTTTGCTGCTGGGGAACGCGTACTACAACGGGCACCTCGGGCTTTCGAAGGATGATGCCAAGGCGTATCACTATTTCAGCGTGCCGCAGGCAGCGGGGGTGCCGGCCGTTGCTTCAGCACGTGGATTATTGTTGCTGCTGGGGCAGGGGGTGAAGCAGGACACTACAAAGGCATTGGAAATATTGAACCGGGTGGACAAGGCCGGATTTCCTCGCGCGGCGATGCATCTTGCCTATGCCTACTATAAGGGCATCGGCGTGAAGGCGGATGCGCGGCGCGCGGCGGATTATTTATCAGAAGCGGCCGCCACGGGAATTCCCGGTGCGTACGTGTATCTGGCTTACATCACCGCCAGAGGGGGAGAGGGATTGCCGGCGGATAAGGAGCAGGCTCAGCACTACGTGAGGCTCGCCGCCATGGATATGGGAGATCGGGCGCAAAAACTATACGACCGTCTCATAGAGAGTGAGGAGTGGATTCCTCAACCCTGATAACTTTCTGGATCTCGAAACATCGTGAAGCTATGAGTGAATTAGAGCAAAAACTGTTCGAGGAGATTCTGCGCGCGCGCCAGCGTGTGTACGCTGTGGGGGAACCGACGCCTTTGCAGCAGTTGAATCTGCCCGGAATTGAAGCGCAAGTGTTTGCCAAGCGAGAGGATTTAGGGCCTATCAAGGCGTACAAGTGGCGCGGTGCGTATAACTGCATGGCCAAGCTGACGCCTGAACAGCGCGCCGGAGGAGTGGTGGCGGCCAGCGCGGGAAATCATGGGCAGGGAGTTGCCCTTGCCGCTGCTAAACTTGGCTGCAAGGCCTGGGTGTTCATGCCACGCTCAACTCCTGCTGTGAAACAGAATGCCGTGCGTATGCATGGAGGGGAGCATGTGGAGATCGTGCTGATTGGCGATTCCTACGATGCCGCATCGGCTGCTGCGCATGAATTTGCTGAGAAGAATCACCTCACTTTCGTGCATCCCTACGATGATCTGACCACCATGGGCGGGCAGGGGACGTTGGCAGATGAGGTGGTCATGAGCGGGAAGGGGGCTTTTGATCGCGTGTACCTGCAGATTGGCGGCGGCGGATTGGCATCCGGCTGCGCCTGCTGGTTTAAGCATTTCTGGCCGGGGTGCCGTTGCATCGGCGTGGAGGGCGTGGATCAGGCTTCTATGAAGCTGGCGGTGGAGGCCGGCGAGCGACGCGAACTCTCGTATGTGGATGTATTTTGCGACGGTACGGCGGTGCGTATCGCGGGCGAGAACACATTCCCTCTCTGCCGCGAACTGATTGATGAATTTGTGACAGTGACCAATGATGAAGTCAGCCAGGCTATGCGCGCTGTGTGGAACAGCATTCGCGTGGTCCCGGAACCCTCCGGCGCCATGGGACTTGCTGCTCTCATGCAGGATTGGGATAACGGGCGCATTCTTCCCGGCGAGAAATGCCTTGTGATTCTTTCCGGTGCGAATATGGACTTCTCCCAGCTTGGTGTGGTAGCGAGCCGGGGAGGGGTGCGGGAGAGCAACAGAAAACTGCGCTACCTACGCTTGCCCATGCGCACGGAGCGTAACCAGATTCTTGAGTATCTCGAGAGCATTCCGGAAGGCGTTCAGCTGGTGGATGTGCAATACGGTCGCATCGATTCCGACATGCAATACCCCGTCTTTGGCGTGCTGGGTACGGGGGAGCAGTTCGCTCAGATTGATGCCCGCCTGGCAAAGCATAACATGAAAGCGCAAGACGTGACAAATGATGAGGATGTCAACTTCCGCATGATTTCCTATGACCGCGTGCACCTGAGTCATCCGGTGTTTTTCGTCATTGAGTTCCCGGAGCGACCGGGCGCCTTCCTGGAGTTCATGCGGGTGATGGGTGAATATGCAAATCTGTGCTATTTCAACTACCGCTATTCCGGGGAATCTGTGGGCCGCGCACTCGTCGGGCTGGAGTTTGCATCCCGCGAGGATCGTGACGCTTGCCGTGCCCGAGCCGAACAGCTGAAAGGCACGACCATCCAGCGCATTCATGAGCTGAGCGACGAGGTCCGCCATCGTGTGCTGGGTCGTATGAGCCCGAACGACAAACGCGCATGCTGATTCTTGCTTCCGGGTCCCCTCGGCGACGCGATCTGTTGCTGCGCGAAGGACTCTCCTTCTGCGTGATTACGCGGGAGGTGGACGAGCTGCAAACTGCCGACCTTTCTCCGCAGGAGCTCTGCGCCCGCAATGCGAAGATGAAGGCGGAGGCTGTGTCATCTCTTTTTCCCCGGGATATCGTGGTGGGGGCAGATACGCTCGTGTTCCTTGATGGCGAACCTTTCGGCAAACCTCGCGATCTCGACGACGCCCGCGCCATGCTCACGCTCCTGCAGGGGCGTACGCACTGCGTCTGTACCGCCGTGGCAGTTCGTATGCCGGGAGGGGAACAGCGCGACTTCGCCGAGATCAGCAGGGTCACCTTTCGTGCAATGTCTCCGCAGGATATTGACCACTACCTGGTCGAGGTTCCCGTGCTGGACAAAGCCGGAGCTTACGCCATGCAGGAAAAGAGCGAACTCATCGTCGAGGCTGTGCAGGGAGACGTTGACAACGTCATCGGTCTGCCGGTTACGCGTCTGCTGCGGGTGCTCTTTTCCCCCGGTGAGAAACTATCCTGACACTTATTCCGGGTTGTCAGTGGGCAGGAATGGCGGGATGCCCCGTTCAATACGGACTTCTCTATTTTGAGAGGGGAGATCCTCTGCCGAAATCAAAGGGTCACTTCTTCAAGATTCTGGGGGCTGGGTTCCAAATCGATGGCTTCAGCCGACAGTTCCTTGTAAAATTGGATAACTTTGGGGTCTGCTGCAATGAGTTGGCGTTCAAAGGAACGTATATAAAGCCCTTCAAGCGTACGAGTGCGACTGAGCGCCACGTACGCCTGTCCGTAATCAAAAATCTTGTTCATATGAACAATAAGTTGGTCGAAGGTCATCCCTTGCGATTTATGGATGGTAACACCATACGCGAGACGCAGTGGATATTGAGTGCGATCAATTACAACTTTCCCGGCGCGCATGCAATCGAAGTTCTCCTTAAGAACCGCGCGAGGTCTGGAGAGCCCATCAAACAACACTTCAATATTGTTTTCTTCCAACTTCGTTACCGTGCCGCAGGTGCCATTCACCAATCTTCCTTTCAGGTCAATATTGCTCAGCAGCATGACACGGCAGCCAAGCCGGAGTTCAAGCAGTCGGGGCGCCCTGCAGTCCCTGTCAAATTCATCCCATATCTTTTTCTCTGTTTCGCCCAGGGATATAATTCCTTCCCGTGTTATGTCGATAGTGGATTTCTGGTCGTCAGCGCCGCTATACCGATGGAAATTGTCCTGAGATTGATAATAAAATGATTTTGCTCTCAAAGCATGCAGTTTCACAAGATTGAGCGCATCCGCATCTTTATTTGCTCCGAAGATTTGCAGGACGTTTTCCGGTAGCTCTTTTGCGAGGGGCACTTCCCGTTGTTGAAAAAGTTGGATATCTTCCTCTCTTATCTTCCCAATGCGCAGATGATTCAAAGCCGTTGCCATAGCTTTGTCACTCTGACGCTTCACTGTTTTCAAAATGACAGGGTATAGATCGAGTTCCTTCCATGTCTGGCTCATGAAGCAATAATGGCGATTATTCTGCTGCATTTTGACCGGGGGCAACTGGAAGAAGTCCCCAAAAATCAAAACCTGAATACCCCCGAAAGGTCTGCTATTTCCCCGCACTCCTTTCAGAACGTTGTCGACGTAATCAAACGTGTAATCATCGAGCATGGAAATCTCGTCAATGGCGACAATTTCACAGTCGGTGAGTATTTTTTTAAGAATCTGGTTTTCCCTGATATAGGCAATGACGGTGTCCACGCGTTTGTTTGCTATGCCGATACAGGCCCACGAATGCAGCGTTTGCCCACCAACATTCAAGGCGGAGATACCTGTTGTGCTTGTCACATGCAGCTTCTCCTTAAGTTCCTGTTTGAGCTGGTGCAGCAGATATGATTTTCCGACTCCGGCGCCACCGGTTATGAAGAGGTTGCGGCCCCTGTGTATCAAGTTCATCACCGCCCGCGACGTAGCATCCGGCGGATATTTATCCTCCCTGCGAGGAAGTTTTGCTGCTTTTCCTCGGTCACCATAATTCTCGGCATCGGGGGAATTCTCGACAGACGCCGTTTCTCCTCTGCAGTATCCCTCCTTCGGCTTGCTTTTTGCTGCCGCTGCTGCAGCAACCTCCGTCTTCAAACCAAATAACTTTCGAATCCAATTTCTGAACGTCACGGCATCCTGCGAGGCTTGTCAAATTTCGTTTGAATGGGAGCTGGCGTCTTCGGAACATAAAAACGATCGCAACGGAGTCACAATGGCTGAGGGCGTTGTAAACCGGATGTTTTGCACGTAGTCCGTGATTCCTTCTTATTCTTCCTGAGCATCATCCTTCTCATCGTCGTTGTTGAGAGGATCGTGCTGAATGCGGGTCTGGGTGATGCGACGACCATCAGTTGCGGTTACGGTAACGAGATAATCACGGATACGAATTTGTTCGTTAACCTCCGGGAGATGGTCGAGTCGATCGGTAATGAAACCGCCAAGGGTGGAGATGCCGGCGTCATTGTCGAGTTCACCGATGCCGGGGAGCTCTTCCTCGAGATCGAAAAGGGAGATGGAGCCGCTGGCCATGTACTGTCCGTTGCCTAGGGCGTAAAATTCTCGAGCTTCCTCCGCCTCAAATTCATCCTGGATATCATTGCCGACAATTTCCTCCAGCACGTCGTCCAGATAAACCAGACCAAGCGCCACACCGTGCTCATCCACCACGAGAGCGCTGTGCGTACGCTCCTTGGAGAAGAAATTGAGCAGGGTGTCCAGCTTCATCGTTTCGGGCACCACCTTGAGCGGACGCCGCACGCTCATGATATCCGTGCTCTGCGTGCGCACGAGTTTGAGCATATCTTTCACATGCACCCAGCCTTTGACGTCATCGAGATGACCGTCCACGAGGGCGAAGCGGCTGTGGCGACTCGTGGTAACGAGTTCGAGGTTTTTCTCGAAGCTGTCGTTGATATCAAGCAGTTCAACGTCATTACGAGGCACGAGGATCTCGCGGACAGAGCGGTCGTTGAGTTCCAGAGCATTCATGGAGATTTCCGCCTCCGTTTCAGTAACCTCCTTACTGCGACCACTCTCCTCCACAATGTGAGCAATTTCTTCGGCGCTGTGGTAGTTGTTCGGGGAATAGTGAGGATCAACGCCGAAGAGGAGGTGGGCGATGGAGTTGGCGGTATTGTTAAAGAGTTTCACAATCCATGCTGTGCAGTGGGCGAAACGAACCATGCCGTTGGAAGTGCCTAGTGCGACCTCCAGTGGGTGTCGGATAGCGAGACTCTTGGGCACCAGTTCACCGAGCACCACATGTGCAAAAGTGAAGAGAGAATAGGAAACAATGTAGGAAATTACGCTTACCACCACCGGCTGCAAGTGTAAGTAATAGCTGAGGGGCGGGGAGATAAGCTGTTCGATAAAAGGTTCGCCGAGGTTGCCGAGAGCGAGGGAAGCGATGGTGATGCCGACCTGGTTGGCAGAGAGGTAGGAATCGAGGTGTCGGACAATGTGCAGGGCATTTTTGCGGGAGCGCGCCTGGCGTCTGGAATCATCGCCGGAGGCTGTCAGTTGACTCTCCCGTACACGTGCACTGGCGAATTCATTCGCCACAAAGAAAGCATTGAGGAAAAGAAAGAAGCCTACTCCGATCAGGAAGAGAATAATCGTTTCGAGGCTTGGGTAGTCCCAATGCAGCTGCTGCACCTGCTCGGGGGAGAGGAGGAGCCAATCTTTGATTTGTCGGATGGATTCGTCCATTTAAAGTTTTTCGTAGGTGCCGCGGTCGCGCTTTTCGAGGAGAGTAAAGCCTGCTTTTTTTGCATCGCTCACGGAGAGAGGCGCGGTAAGCTTAGGCACATTCACCGGACTGATCTTCTTGCGTACCGGGTTTTTGCAGTATAGGCAACGTGTGAGAGGCTCCCGATCAATTTCTCTCCTCAGCTCAAACCCTTTGCGGCACATCGGACATGATCGTGCCGGGTCTTCCGGATGCTCAGCTATGTATTCGTATATCGGCATAAACAAGCGCGAGCCACTCTTTCAGAATAGCCCGCGCGCTCTCCTGTCTGCTTGCCGCAGATCAGCTTCCTTACCAGCTTGCTTTTGTCACCCCGGGGATCATCCCGTTACTCGCCAACTCACGGAATGCGATACGGGACAGATGAAAACGACGCAGGTAACCGCGACGGCGTCCGGTGAGCTCGCAGCGGTTCACGCTCCGAGTCGGGGAGGCATTGCGCGGCAACATCGTCAACCCTACGTAATCGCCCTCAGCCTTCAGCTTGGCGCGCTTCTCAGCGTAGCGCTCGGCAGTGGCGATCTTTTTCTTATTTCCTTCGATCCTACTCTTTTTAGCCATAACTGTGTGGGCGGAGTTGTACAACAAACCTACCCTCTTGTCAAGGATGAATTTATCTTTTTTTATTCTTTCCTGCTAAAAATGGTATGAGAGAGCAACGAGACTCCGTGATTGCGGGAAGAAAGAGCTCGGAAACAGGCGGTAGGAACAACGCACACGTCACACGGTCGACGGGGAGCGTCATCTATCCCGAGCCATTACCAGAAGAGGATGTAAAGGGCAACAGTGAGGAGTACTACCACCAGCCCGAAGATTTTAGCAACGGCGGAGGATTTCATCTCAATAATGCCTTTGTTCTCCAGAACGACAGCTTTGCCACCGGTGAAGTGGTTGAGGAGGGTAAGAACCGCGCCGATCACCATGATGGTGATCAGGCAGACGGCCATACGGTTGAGGAAAGCCATTTCGGGGCAGCAGAGCTTGAGGGCACCGTATTCGACCACGTTGATGGCAATGCCCAGCCAGCCGAAGTAGCGAGGGCACTTCGGAATGAAGAAACCGAAGATAAACACCGCGAGAGCACCCGGACTCAGGAAGCCCTGGAACTCCTGGATGTAGCTGAAGATGCTGTCCAGTTTATCAGACAGGAAGATGGCGAGCCAGAGAGCGACGCCGGCAAATACCAGAACGCCAATTTTGCCCACATTCACCAGCTCTCGTTGCGAAGATTTCTCGCTGCGCAGCTTATGGTAGATATCCATGGTGAAGAGGGTGGAGGCGCTATTCAGCATGGAAGCCAGCGAGCTGACCACCGCGCCGAAGAGGGCGGCGAGTACAAACCACGCCCAGCCTGTGCCGGGGAGAAGGCGTCGAAGAAGTGTGCCGAATGCAGAATCGTAGTCATATCCGCTGATGGCCTCCGTGGTGACAAAGGCTCCATCTCCGGCTTTTGACGCGAGAATCTCACCATTCTTGCGGGCTAGTTTGTCCGCGATACCGGCTTTCACCACAATCACCTTCCCTTTCGGTGTGGTAGCGCTGTCAGGGATGGTGACACCGTACTTTTCAGCGAGTTCAGGCACTTTGTGTTCCGTCCCTTCAATTTCGAGAGCAGTAGCAGCGCGCATGAGATCGTCGGAGAGCTGCTTTACCATGGCGGCCTGCTCCGGAGAGGCCGCTGCCTCTGCATTCTTCACCACGAAACCTACACCTTTTTCCACATCTGTCATGAGATAATCCGCCGTCACATTGTAGAGCGGGGTCTTGCCGTTTTGAACTGCGCGCTCTGCCGCAGCGAGGGCTGCTGCCATCTTCTGTTCGGCTCCGGAGCGCATATCGCTGCTGAACAGGTTATATGCGAGAATGCCGGGGATGAGTACCACGAAGGGGATGAGGAGTTTCAACCCCGCGGCGAACACCACGCCCATCTGTCCCTCAGCGAGGCTCTTGGAGGCTAGTGTGCGCTGCATGATGTATTGGTTGAGGCCCCAGTAAAAGAAATTGGGGATCCACAGACCCAGGCAGAGAGCTGTCCAGGGAATCTCAGCATCATCTGCCGGGCGGATCATGTGCAGCTTACCACCTACGGCATTGGTGGCAGTAATGGCATCCCCGGTGTTCAAAGCAAAGAAACGTTCGACGCCGGAAGCGTTGCGGATAGAATCAACCGTGGCGCCGGAGGTGGCGGAGGCGGTCTTGATGAGTTCATTCGGGTCGGCGGCTCCGATGGCTTCGATAGCGAACCATGCCACCACTCCACCGCCGATGATGAGCGCTGCACCCCAGATGAGATCGGTCCAGGCGCAAGCTTTCAGCCCCCCCACAAACACGTAGATCGTGGCGCAGGCGCCGATGATAATGCAGCCTACCGGCATAGAGAGGTCAAAGTACCCGGAGACCACCTTTGCACCGGCGAAAATAACCCCGGCCGTAGGCACTCCTACGAGGATGACGAGATTGGCCACGGCCATGATGGTGCGGGCAGTGCCGTTGTAGCGTTCCTCCAAAAACTGGGGGATGGTGTACACGCCTCGCTTGAGAAGCATGGGGAGGAACGTGAAAGCCACGATGACCAGCACGATGGCGGCGAGCCATTCGTACCCGGCGATGGCGAGACCGACCCAGTTGGCAGCTTTGCCACTCGTGCCCACAAATTGCTCGGTGGAGATATTGGCGGCGATGAGCGAGAAGCCGACGAGCCACCAACTCAATCCGCGCCCGGCGAGGAAGTAATCCGCTGCACCATTCTTTTCCTTCTGCTCGGCGGTTTCGTTCTTGTCGCCGGATTTCCAGATGCCCAGGCCGATCACGCCGACAACGACAACGCAGAAGACCACCATCTCCCAAATGGGAAGAACGCTTTGCGTGGAGGCGGCTGCAACTTCCGATTCCTGGGCTCCTGCCAGTGCGCTCAAGGAGAAAGCAGCAGCTGCGAGAGTCTTCGCGATATTTCTTGTGCTCATAGTTTTTTTGGGTGAGTGTTGGGAAAAAGGAAGATAGGGTTTCAGGCCTTGTAGAGGACCCGCGCGCCGGCGCCGGGGCGCGTCACGAGATAGGTTGTTTCAATGCCGAGCGTCTCGCGATAACCTTCAAGCATTTCCTGTGCCACCTGTTCTACGACTTCGCTCTTCACCAGCGCTACAATGCAGCCGCCGAATCCTCCCCCGGTCATGCGGGCGCCGTACACGGAAGAGGCCGAAGGAATGGAGTAGCTGAGGGTCACGAGGGTGTCCACCTCTGCACAGGAAACCTCAAAGTCGTCCCTGAGCGAAGCGTGCGAACCGCGCATGGCAATGCCGGCAGCTTCCCAATCCCCACGCTCCAACGCCGAAGCGAAGGTAGCCACTCGCATGTTTTCTGCCACCACATGGCGTGCGCGACGGTAGCAGAGGTCGCCCAGTTTGCTCTTGCTTTCCTCAAGCATTTCCAGAGTTGCTTCGCGCAGAGAAGGCACGCCGAGGATGGCGCAGGCATCTTCGCAGTTTTTGCGGCGGGCCGCATAGCCCCCATCCGCCAGAGAATGCTTTACGGCAGAGTCGATTACCAACACGCTCACCTTCGGGTCCATCATGGGAATGTGCCGGTAGGAGAGATCCTTGCAATCCAGCATGAGGGCGTGATCTTTCTTGCCATTGGCAGAGATAAACTGATCCATGATGCCACAGGGAACGTGCACGAATTCGTGCTCAGTCTCTTGTCCGATAATGGCGCGTTCAGTGGGGGAAATCTCCGCGCCACAGAGCGCGGAAAGAGCCGTGCAGACGGAGACCTCAAATGCTGCACTGGAGGAAAGTCCGCCACCGTACGGTACGTTTGTGTCTACGAGCATGTCCACCGGGGGAACCTCAATACCGCGGCGTTTGAGCATACAAATGACTCCGCGCACGTAGTTGCTCCAAAACGGCTCCCCGGGGGCGATGGCTTCCTCTGGTGAAAGGATGATGGGAGAATCCTTCAGTGAGCCGATCCAGCGGTGCTGGCCAGTGGGGGATGGAGCAACGGCGACGACATTGATACGCTCCAGGGCCATGGGAAGTACGAAACCGTTGTTGTAGTCCGTATGTTCTCCGATGAGGTTCACACGGCCCGGAGCAGCAGAGATGACCTGAGGTTTACGTCCGAAAAAGCGTTCGAAGTAAGGGGTAACGGTGTCGGCGGTGATACTGCGTTGCTCTAGATCCATAGCGCTCTCTTTCTAGCAAAATTACGAAATAAAGTAAAGTTCAAAATTAACTCCCTCTATGAGCGATCAGGACGAGGGAAGCTGTTGCCGGAGCATTTCCGCAGCCTCCGGCCAGTGAGATTGCAACTCACTGAGCATATCGGGAAGCCAGGGTTGCATAAAGTATGAGCAAAGTTGCACATTCACCAGTATCACGATAATGAAAAGCCAGATGCGAAGGAAGCTGCCGTGCTCACGGCGCACTTGTGTAGGGATGATGCCAGTGTAAATGTCCCACGAAGTCAGATGCCTCTTTTTGAGCGAATAGAGGGTGAGCGGCAGGGTGATGAGTGCCAGCAGAGGTTGCATGCATCCCATGCCCATCACCATCGCCAAAAAGCTGCGGACAAAGGCGCGGGGAAAAGAGATGCGGCGGAGTGGAGTGAAGAGGACAATGCCAAAAAACGCCTTTCCCGGCGTGGAGAGTCTGAGGTGGATGCTGAGTGCTTCAAGCAGCACCATTGGCAGCCAGAAGCAAATTCCTCCGGGTTGAAGGTAAGAGGAGTATGGTATTTGGAAAAAGTAGCAGAATCCCATCGCCGCAGCGGCGTAGAGGGAGCAGTCCATCAGGCGAGCCATAAAGCGATCTGTCGATCGAGGCAGGTAGAGACCGGTGCGGTGCAGAGCTTGTCGTGAGGGGAAGGGAACCTGTACGCCCGCGGCGTTATCTTGCTGCGGGATGTCCGCCACCTCAGTCAGGTCGCTTGCTTCACTGTTATCCTGTTTTTCTTCTTCCTCTCGGAAATACGCACTGAGTGCCGGGAGTTCCCGGGCCGGCGTCCATTTGGAACAGCCAGCGTGCCAGCAGAGGGTCTCCGGAGAAACTTCTCCGGTTTCGAGCAGACTGATGAAATCCGCCACTGTGTCCGGTCCGTGTCTCCTGTCGCTCTCTATCCAGTAGATGTACATGGTTTAGTTGGAACGGAGGGCTTTGGCGGGGTCCTGCCGGGAGATGAAAAGGGCAGGAATGGTGGCAGCGATGATGACCATGATGAACGCTCGGAACGCTTGCCAGAAGAACGTAGAGGGCGTGTAGGCAGCAGGCAGGGTGATGCCATGCGCCTCCATGGGGAAGGGATCCAGGTTAACGGATGCCAACACTGCCTGGATCTCCAGCCGGAAATGCAGCACGATCAAGGCGAGAAGAACACCCAGTAGCGCTCCTGCCAGTCCAATGATGATTCCCTGCCAAGTAAAAATAGCCATGATTTTGGTGGGAGTAGCACCGAGAGCCTGGAGTACGGCGATTTCCCGTCGTCGTTGCAGACTCACCGTGAACATGACAGCCATAATGCAGAAGCTGGCGATGAGCGAGATGATGGAGAGCACGAAACTCATCATGATGCGCTCGTTGGCGATAAGTTTGTACCACTGTTCAAAGCTTCTGGTCCAGGGTTCGACCAACCAGGAGTTTCCCATCTCTCCCGGCGCATCAGTTGCGCCGGAATCCGTCAGTACATCGTGGATATGCTGAAGTGCCTTGTCGCATTCGTGAGGGTTTGTTACGCGCACGCAGAGTCCCATTACTTCGTCGTCTCTACTCTGGTTATAACCACAGACTTCCTGCGCGATGGGGAGAGGAAGATAGACGCCCGGGCCGGGCATGTTTTCCGGCGGTTGATAAATGCCCACCACCGCGAGGTCCATCGGCATCACCATCCTGTTGATTTCTTTGACTGACTTGCCGTCCTCACGATCGCGATCCAGCTTTGCGAGCTCCTCAGTGCGTGCGAGCCAGCGGGCCTTCTCTGCGGCAGAGAAAGGTTGCCGTGACATGTGGTCGCTGGCGTCATCGCAAAATTCCTGCAAGGCCTCTCTTTCGCTGCGTCGAAGCTTATTCTCAACCAGCAGACGATTCATGCGGTCCACCAGAGCTGTCAATTTTTCCGGGGACACGATGTCGTTTCCTTTTTCCGTACGTGTGCTCCCTTCGAACAGGGAGGCGAGTCCTTGCATGAGTTCGCGATCCTCGTGGGTTTGAAGAGGATGTTGAATCAGTGAGTAAACCGCGGCTATTTCATCCTGACTGCCGATAGGGATGAGATGGAGCTTGTCACCCACGTTCAGACCGAGTGTTTGAGCGAGTCGCAGCGAGATCACGCATTCCTGGTCCAGACCAGCGCCGAAATCAAAGACTCCCTGCTTGAGCATGGGCAGCAATGGCTCCAGCTGAGCTTTGTTCCCCGGTTGAAGAGCTGAGAAACGCGCCATCGAGCGGGAAGAATCGCCCGATACGAAAGCGTCTCCTTCCACCTGCGGGTAAACGCAAGTGACGTCCCGTATGGTTTGAATCTTCTGCAAAAGCTCGTTCCAATGCGTTTTTGGCTCGCTGAGAGCAATGCGCTGAGGCCCCTCGTAGAGACAAACCTCAAAGTGGGGCGTAAAGGCGAGAGTACGCGTTTCCATTTCCGCCTGCAGCCCTTCCATGACACTGAGAACGACAATGAGCACCATGACCCCCAGCGCTACCCCCAGCAGGCAGATCAGCGTGATGATCGAGAAAAATGTACGCAGTGGGTTGAGGTACCTCATTGCGAGCATCAGACTCAGGTTACGTCTCAGAAGCTTCATGCGCGTGAACGCGGGACAGTATGACTGAATTGCCGCTGATTGGCAAGACGTTTTTTAGTTCACTCCACTCCGGCATTGCTTGAGGACTAATTGTGTCAGTAGGATTTTTTAGCCTTGCCATATTGGCTTATATGGGCTATACATAGGCAGCTTACTAACTTCGGGTGGGCGATTCTGCCCTCCCTACAAATCAGAAGATAAGATGGGTCAACAACATCGTAAAGTCACGAAGCGTCGCCGTCGTCATGCCTACATCAAGCGTCGCAAGGAGATGCTCAAGAATAGCAATACGACGACGCCTGTACTTTTGGCGAAGAAGGTAACGGCTGCTTCGAGTGAGGCTGCGGCTGAGGTGCCTGCTGATGAATCGGTGACAAAGACTCCTGCCAAGGGAGAGCCCGCCAAGAAGCCGAGCAGCGCAACAAAGGATACGACAGCCAAGCGTTCCGCGGCCGGCAAGAAGACTTCTGCAGGTAAGGCAGATGAGACCGGAGCTGAGGCGAAGACTACAGCAAAGAAGCCCGCTGCGAAGAAGGCTCCGGCGAAAAAGCCCGCTGCGAAGAAGGCCGCGGACAAGAAGGACACCTGATTATTCTTCCGTCTCGGTTGTTTTTCCGCGTTGGGGCAGGGTGGAGGACTGTGTATGCAGAGAGAACTTCACCCCGCGGGGTGTGTTTTTCAAGGTGAAGCGTTGGGAAGCCAGAAAGAAGTGCGTCTTGCTCGTGTTGTGGCTTGGCTGGTTGGCGGCAGGCTGTCTGCAGCAGGAGAGAGAGGCGGTGGGGTTGTTGCCGGTACGCGAGATGCCGTTGGGTTTTTGCTATGTGGATGAAGTAGCGCCCGAGGTGCGAGCAGATTTGAAATATGCCGGTGATGATAATTTTGTGGGGCGCCCGATTGCCGGCTACGAGGGAAAACGGGCCATCCTGCGGCAGGATGCGGCGAGGGCTTTGCAGCGTGCTGCGCAACTTTTGCAGCAGCGAGGATATGGACTTCTGATCTGGGATGCGTACCGACCCATGCGTGCGTTGCGCGATTTCCGCGCATGGTCCTACTCACCCGACGAGGACACGCGTGCCATCTTCTACCCGCGTATTAGCAAACGTAAAATTTACGAGGATCATTATATCGGCGATAGCTCGGAACACACGTGGGGCATCGCGGTGGATATCACCCTCTATCACCTGGAGGATGGCAAACTTGTGGATATGGGAGGTCGGCATGATTTGATGGATACCAGGTCTGCGACTAATTCTCCGGAGATAACGTGTCAGCAGCGGACCAACCGCAGTATTTTGTGTGATGCGATGCGTGCTGCCGGTTTTGAAAATTACCCTAAAGAATGGTGGCATTACAGGCTGGGGAACTCGCGTCCCTGGTTTGCGTATGATTTCCCGGTAAGAGATAATTTGCAGAGGGCCGGAGTTCGCTGAAACAGCAAAACGGCACACACTCAGAGGAGTGTGTGCCGCAATGATTAACGTTGATCGTTGAATCGTTCAGGTAAATCAGTTCCCGCGTACCACGGTCGTGTAGGTCGTGATAATACCCAGGATATTCTTGCGCTTCACATCCACGCTGGATACGCTGGAGATACCTCCGTTCCTCTTTGCTGCATCTACGGAGCTATCGCCGAGAGCTACGACACCAAGGTAGGATGTCGATGTGGCCTCACCAATCCGGGAACCGGAAGAAGAAGTCGCAGCCACAGGATCTGCCACATCCGCGTAGACAGAACCAACGGGACGAGTGCTTAATCCACCACAGCTGCTCAGGGTGAGTGCTGCCACACTTAACGCAACGAATACTACGGTTTTTTTCATTGTAATAGTTAGTTTGTATGTTTGCCAAACGGCGCGCACAGTATATCGTTTTTCGAAAGCAATAAGCAAGCACAAAATTATAATTTCTTTGCTCTTGAACGAATTTGATCGTTTTTATCGCCAGAAAACGTCGGGAAACGTTTTTCTCTTCTGTTGCTTTTGTATCGATTAATTGATTTGTAAACAAAGGATTATAATATGAACTCTGTATATCTCTTTCGAAAAGAGATATACAGCATAAATTGTTTATCGTGAAATGGCGGTCTGGAAATTTCGCGTGCTGTGAGAACGTGATATATCAGACGCAACTGATTCCGGTGAGTATTTCGGGTAGATCGTTACGAGAGGGAAAACGAGTTCGTAATGATGGATGCGCGGATGCGCAACGGCCGCGGCATTACTGCCGGTTGCTCATCCTTCGAGGTTTTGTGTCACGTGATTCCCATATTTTGTTTTTATCCTTTCTCTTTTCCCGTGTGCGCATAGTTTTTGTGCTGTAGTGTAAGGCAGTACGGTCGGGGCGGGAAGGGGATACAACCAGGGAACTTCATTTTCAGATTATTGACAGAGATCGCTCGAGGGGGAGGATTCAAACCGTGTAGCGAGCATTTCAGAGTAAAAGGAAACCGATTTAGAAAAAGCACGACATGCGGAGTGTCTGGCCAGCGAGGCAGGGACTCAGAAGCTGCCAAGCGAGGCCAAAGACAGGAAGAGAAATTGGGCGTGGTAGCCGGTTAGAGAGGTTTGTGGGAGGGTGAGTGCGAGGAATCAGGGGCAGCACGAGGGACGAAGTTGAGTCAGCTCGCTGTTGATTGTGGCCTCAGGGCAAACTCATTTGAAGGAAAATCAAGCAACAGAGGAAGTCCTCAATCTCCTGCAGAACAGAGGGAGCGAGAGGTGATGCGCAACAATCCGTGCCCCAAATTCGTCTTCGCTACAACTCCGCAAAAACGCGAGCAAGCTCTCTAGCTCAACACTTCGTCCTTCGTCCTCCTCTCAAATGCGTTTTGCCCTGCCTTGCGGCTTTCCGAGAGTTGACTTGCAGGGGAGGGCAGTCTATAATGCCCCGCTATGTGGACAGGACGCTTTTCTCAGGCGACAGCTGACAAGGTGCTGCGCTATTCGGAATCCGTATCTTACGATTGGGAACTCTATCGGCACGATATTGCAGGTTCGATAGCCCATGCCCGTGCGCAGTTAGCAGCCGGGATGCTCACGCAAGAGGAGTTTGATGCTATTGAGAATGGATTGCGCAGCATTCTTGCAGATATCGATGCCGGCAATTTTGCGTGGAAACGTGAGCTGGAAGATGTGCACATGAACATCGAAAGCGAACTTACACGCCGCATTGGATCCACGGGAGCCAAGTTGCACACCGCACGCTCCCGCAATGATCAGGTGGCTACAGATACTCGTTTGTATTGCCGGGAGCGTATTGATTCCATTCTCTTTGCTCTGCGTGAGTTGCAGCGTGTTCTTGTGGATAAGGCAGAGCAGTATCGGGATTTGCGCATCCCGGGCTACACGCACCTGCAGCGCGCACAGCCTGTGACGGTGGCGCACCACCTGCTGGCGTACGTGGAGATGTTAGCACGGGATGCCTCGCGGTTGGCTGATTGTCGGCGTCGGTTGAATGTTTGTCCGCTTGGTTCGGGGGCTATTGCTGGCTCCACGATCAATCTTGACCGCGCTGCTATCGCGACTGAACTTGGTTTTGATGGCGTTACCGAGAATTCCATGGACGCCATTGCGGATCGAGATTATGTGCTGGAGTGCCTCTTCTGCCTTTCGCTTGTCGGCGTGCACCTCAGTCGTCTCAGTGAGGATCTCGTGTTGTGGAGTAGCTCTGAATTCGGTTTTTGCACCTTGTCGGATGCGCACACTACCGGTTCCAGCCTCATGCCGCAGAAGAAGAATCCGGATGTCTGTGAGCTCACCCGCGGCAAGACCGGGCGTCTCGTGGGCAACCTCGTTAGTGTGCTCGTTGCGGTGAAAGGACTACCGCTCACGTATAACCGCGATTTGCAGGAGGATAAGGAGCCCCTCTTCGATTCCTTTGCCACTATTCTGCTCGCCCTGCAGGTGAATGCAGAGATGGTCGATGCGATGCAGATGAACCCCGACCGCTGCGCCTCTGCTGTGGCGGATCCTCTCCTGCTCGCAACAGACCTTGCGGACTACCTTGTGCGCCGCGGGATTCCCTTCCGGCAGGCGCATGAGCTGGTAGGCAAAGCTGTGGCACTTTCTGTGAATACCGGGACTCCGCTGAATCAACTTCCCTTTGAACAGTTCCAATCTATTTCCTCTGCCTTTGGCGAAGATGTATACGGTGTTTTTGATCTCGAGCGTGCTTTCCGCTTGCGTACCAATCCCGGAGCTCCCGGCGATGAACGCACAAAACTCCGTCTTGCGCACTGGCGGACAGAACTCAGTTGATTCCGTCGATAAGGTCCCTGACCCGTTCGCGGATGCGAGCGTGGATGCTGTGTACATCTGCTGTAGCATCGATCCTGTGCCACCAGGGAGCTTCAAAAGCTGCATAGATATGGCGGCAGGATTCCAAAAAGCTTTTTTGTTCGAAGGCGTCGTTGCTTCCACCTCTGCCGTGGATGCGTTCCAGAGCCACTTCTACCGGGACATCCAGCCAAAACGCTGTGTCCGGTTGTGGTGCGAAGTTTTCGTTGAGACGCCGCAGCTCTGCGGGGTTGATGCCGGTTGCTCCCTGGTAGGCAAGCATGGATGGATAATAGCGATCCAGCAGCACCCAGCAGCCACGCTCCAACGCCGGGGTAATGAGCTGCTCCACATGTTCACGTCGGTCGCGTAACAGACAGTCCACTTCCACCTCTACGGGCAGCCGCTTGCCACTTGCCGCTGCCGCTCGCACTCGCATTCCCCACTCTCCGCGCGTCGGTTCATAATCTGTCACAATCTCGATTCCCTGTGCTTCCAGGTATTCCCTGAGCAGGCGCACCTGGGTGGATTTTCCTGTTCCGTCGATCCCTTCAAAAACAACCAATTTTCCGCACCGTTTCTCCATGCGACCAGCCTACCATAAAGCTTTTCCAAGTGCAAGCACGGCATTTGCCCCGTTTGCCCCAACGCTCTGCCCCGGGAATGAAGGGGTGATCAACGTTCCATATCTATGCCTGGGTCGTGTTGTCTTTATGTCGCAATGCACATGATCAGATAGAAGATTTCGTGGGAAGGAGGGCTGTCGCTCCCCCAAGGCCTATTCAGGGTAAGAACCTTCCAAAAGCATTGGGATGAAAGGAATATTTTCTTTCGAGGGCTTTTTTTGTGTCATACTTGTAGAAGAATGCTTGAATTCTACGTCTTTTTCTTTAGCATAGCCGCACGTTTTGTCTCGCCTCTTGGCAAATCGATCAAAGGGTGAGCTATGTTTTCCTGTCTCCTCAGTCATGTCAGCCCTTAAAAAAAACGCTCTCCAAAAGGCGTCTGCCCCAAAAGCAGCGCCTGAACCCGCCCCCCAGAAAACATCCACTAAGAAGGTAGCGCCGAAATCCGCTCCGAAGAAAGCGCCTGGGAAGAAGACAGCGCCACAGCCTGCTCCGAAGAAGGCGCCTGCGAAGAAGATAGCGCCACAGCCGGCTCCGAAGAAGGCGCCTGCGAAGAAGATAGCGCCGAAACCCGCTCCGAAAAAGGCGTCTGAGAAGAAGGCAACGCCGAAACCTGCTCCGAAGAAGGCGCCTGCGAAGAAGACAGCGCCACAGCCGGCTCCGAAGAAAGCGCCTGGGAAGA
Organism: uncultured Akkermansia sp.; assembly: GCA_947631435.1. Lineage (GTDB taxonomy): Bacteria > Verrucomicrobiota > Verrucomicrobiia > Verrucomicrobiales > Akkermansiaceae > Akkermansia. Next base: position 304 of record CANRLM010000012.1, on the reverse strand, counting down.
AGATAGCGCCGAAGCCGGCTCCGAAGAAAGCGCCTGAGAAGAAGATAGCGCCACAGCCGGCTCCGAAGAAGGCGCCTGGGAAGAAGATAGCGCCACAGCCTGCTCCGAAGAAGGCGCCTGAGAAGAAGATAGCGCCACAGCCTGCTCCGAAGAAGGCGCCTGAGAAGAAGATAGCGCCACAGCCGGCTCCGAAGAAGGCGCCTGAGAAGAAGATAGCGCCACAGCCGGCTCCGAAGAAGGCGCCTGAGAAGAAGATAGCGCCACAGCCTGCTCCGAAGAAAGCGCCTGAGAAGAAGATAGCGCC
>CANRLM010000011.1 GCA_947631435.1 uncultured Akkermansia sp. | reverse complement strand
ATTTCCGTCGCCGTGAGGCGAGGATTAAGAAAAAAGAGAAAAAGCAATTCGGCATCGGTCCTCAGGGGCCGGTGCCGAACCATTTTTGAGGAGCGAGGTACGAGGCAGCGGGTCGGCACGAGGGCACAGCACTTCGCGTTTTTCCTTCTTCCATTGTCTTGCAAAGGGGGGAGGAATGTGGTAGAGTGTGGAGTATGAAGGCGCATTGTGAAAAGAGGGGGTTTACCCTGATAGAGCTGATCGTGGTGATTGCTATTCTCGGGGTGTTGCTTGGGATATCTGCTCCGACGCTATTCAGCTATTTGAATGCAGGGAATGTGGTGAAGTGTCGCGCCAATATTGAACAGCTTGCGAAACTGGGCGTGAAATACGGCTCGGACATGGGGCACAGGAATCTCCTGCCCACCAGCGGTATGGACGATGACGAGGACACGCCGGACATCAACGAGAGTGACGGCTGGTGGATCATGCTGGCGCAGGAACTGGATTCCACGGTGTTGCCCAATTCGAGGAGGGGAGCGATGAAGGTGGTGCCTGTTTTCCACTGCCCGGGAGATCGGCGTGCCACAGTGGAGGATGGCATGCTCATGCAAGCGACGACGAAGACGATATCCTACGTTTCATGGAGTGATGGTTCAGAGGATCCGAGTAATCCGCATTCGCAGATTCGCACCGTGGGCAAGAAGCACATGGACAACCTGCCGTGGTTGAGCGACGGGGAGCCGGTGAAGCGCAAGAGTGTGGTGGATTTTGCCTCATTCCGCAAGATGGTGATGCCGGTGCTGGAGCGCCACAGCAATGCCATTCTGGTGGCGTATGCCAGCGGGGTGGTGCAGCAGTACGAGGTGGACGACGATGGGGAACAGAATGCCAAGGAGCTTTTCAACAGAATCAACCCGGAGAAGCTCATCCCCATGAAGAGCAAAGGGGGGAAGCGTTGATTGACCGGGGGCGGGAATAGCGAATTCATGTTGCCTCAGGTTGATCAGCTTGAATTGCCGCAGGGGGGCGTGGTGCTGGGGTTGAGCGGCGGCAGGGATTCCGTGGCGTTGCTGCGTCTTCTTTTGCTGCGGGGAGCGCGGGTTTTTGCCTGCCATGTGCACCACGGTATTCGCGGCACAGCGGCGGATGAGGATGCGGAATTCTGCCGGAGGCTCTGCGAGAAATTCGGCGTGCCCTTCGAGGAATACCGGCTGGATGTGCCGCAGCTTGCGCGGGAAAATGGAACATCTCTGGAGACCGAGGCGCGCCTGCAGCGACGACGCATCTTTGCGGAACACGCGCGCAGGGTGGGGGCGCGCACTGTGGCGCTGGCGCACCACGCGGACGACCAGGCGGAGACGGCGCTCTTCAACTTGTGCCGCGGGGCCGCGGGGCCGCGAGGTATGCAGACGATGCATGGCGGCAGCGACGGGATCACCTGGTGGCGACCCCTGCTGAGCTGTCGCCGGGCAGAGATCACGTCGTGGCTGCAGGAACTCGGGCAGGACTGGCGCGAAGATGAGACCAACGCATCACCGGACGCAGCCACGCGCAACAGGATGCGTCTGCAGATTCTGCCGGCGCTCTCTGCGGCGCTGGGGAGGGATGTCATCCCTGCGATTGCCCGCAGCGCCAGGGTGCAGGGGGAGGTGGCAGAGGCGCTCGAAGAGGCCCTGGCTGAGTTGCCTCTCATGGACCCGCAAGGGCGCCTTTACCTGCCGTATCTGGAGGGGAAAGCCGAGGCGTTTCGCCGCGCCGCCGTGCATTTTTACCTGAAGCGCTGCGGTGTGCCGGAACTTAACGAGCAGCATGTGACGGAAGTTTGCGCACTCCTTGCGCCGGATGCCGCAGCCCACAGCTGCAACTTGCCCGGAGGCTTTGCGGCACGTCGCGCCCACAAGCGTCTGTCTCTGGTGCGAAGCTGAAATGAACCGGGGCAAACAATTTAAAAGAAGGACGAGGTGAATTAATTCGGACGACGTACTTGTGTCTGCTTCGTATTCCAAATGACTTCGCGCTTGACAATGCGGGGGTTTGGGAGTAAGGTGCGCGGGCGATGGAGAGGGATGCAAAGCTGGAGGAATTGGAGAAGCGGAAAGTCTGGCCCCTGCTGGTGAGTTATTCCCTGCCGGCAATTGTCGGGATGGTGGCCACATCTCTCTATAACATCGTGGATGCCATTTACGTGGGGCAGTGGTGCGGGGCGTATGCGATAGCGGCGATAGCGCTGGTGTTTCCTGCGATGAATTTGACGGTGGCGGTGGGCACGCTGGTGGGACTGGGGAGCGCGGCGACGGCGTCCATCACGCTGGGGCAGGGGAAATTTGGGAGGGCGAACCGTGTACTGGGGCATTGTGTGGTGCTCAGCGCGTTGTTCGGAGTGATTGTGGGGTGGCTGCCGCTGCCGTGGTTGAGGGAGATTCTGGTGGCGTTTGGGGCAGGTGGGGAGACGCTGGAGCCGGCATACGATTTCATGCTGGTGATCATGCTGGGATTTCCGTTCAGCAGCGGGTTTATGAACCTGAATCACCTGATGCGGGCGAGTGGATACCCGCGCAAAGCGATGGTGAGTTTGCTGATCTCGATGGTGGTGAATGTGGCGGTGGCGCCGGTGCTGATTTACACGATGGACTGGGGGATGACGGGGGCGGCGCTGGCGACGGTGCTGGCGCAGCTTGTGGGGATGGTGTGGGTGCTGGGGCATTTTTCGCGGGCGCGGCACGTGCTGCATTTTCAGCGCGGGATTTTTCTGCTGCAGGGAGCAATCACGAGACGCATCTGCACGGTGGGGCTGCCGCCGTGTCTGCTGAACATCGTGGGCTGTGTGGTTGTGATGTTTTTCAATTACCGTTTTCTGGAATACAGCGGGGAGATGGGGGTGGGGGCGTACGGCGTGGTGAACCGCGTGCTGTTTTTCTTTGCCATGATCGTGCTGGGCATCACGCAGGGGATGCAGCCTATCGTCGGGTACAATTTCGGACTCGGGAACTACCGGCGGGTGCGGCGGACTCTTTTCTACGCGATCGGCGCGGCAAGCGTGATTACCTTTGTGGGAGCGGTGGGAATGGAGGTTTTTGCGCGCGGGGTCGTGAGCCTCTTCGCCAGGGCTGAGGACGAAGATTCCAGGAGGCTCATCGAGATTGCCACGCGTGGCATCCGCATCATGGGCATCTGCTTCACGCTCGTCGGCTCGCAGATCGTCATCGGCAATTTCTTCCAGGCCATAGGGAGGCCGGTGATGAGCATCTTCCTGAACCTGACGCGCCAGCTCTTTTTCCTCATACCCGCGATATGGATACTGCCGACGTTGTTTGGGGAAGTCGGCATATGGCTCTCGCAGACCACCGCTGATTTTCTGGCGGCCCTTCTGGGGTTTGCCGTGCTCTTCCTCTTTCTCAAGCGCATTTTCCCCAGAAACAACACGGAACTGGACCAACCGCTGCACGACGATCATTTCTCATTACAGACAAAGCCATGACCGACCTCATTCTCGCCACAAACAATGCTCACAAGGTTCATGAAATTGCCGCGATTCTGCCGCCGGGGTGCCGCTTGCGCACGCTTGCGGATTTTCCGCCGATGGAGGAAATCCCCGAAACCGGGCGAACCTTTGCCGAGAACGCGGCCACCAAGGCGAGGGAGGTTTCTGCTCGGCTGGGAGGCTGGGCGCTGGCGGATGACTCCGGTCTTTGTGTGGAGGCGCTTTCCGGCATGCCCGGAGTGCTCTCTGCCCGCTATGCCGGGGCGCACGGCGACGATGTGGGGAACAACCGCAAACTGATGCAGGAGCTCGGCGCACTGCCCGCGCTTGCCCCGTACAAAGCGCGGTTTGTCTGCTCGCTCTGCCTGGCGAAGGATGGAGAAGTGCAGGGAGTCTTCGAGGGATGCCTGAATGGGGAGATCATTCTCACGCCGCGCGGCGTGCACGGCTTCGGCTACGACCCGCTCTTTGTGCCGGAAGGGGCGACTCGCACGCTGGCTGAGATGCCGGCCGAGCAGAAAAATTCCCTCTCGCACCGAGCGAGGGCGCTCAAGCAATTCGCCGCCGCCTGGCAGAAGATCTGCCGGGGAGAATGAGAAGCACGGAGTGTTGAGCCAGGGAGCCGGACCGGAACGATACAGCTCTGCATGGGCACAGAGCTTCCCGGCCAATCACCACCCACGCTTCTGCTCACCACCTCCGCTAACCGCTTCGCAAAGCTGAGAAGCAAGCGTGCATTCTTTCCGCTTCATCCTCCGGCAGGGGGGGCCTTCAGAGTTCGCGGCCGAAAACTTCCGAACGACGCCCGCTGGATTCGAGGACGGCCAGCCGCTGCGGCGGGAGGACGGAGCGCGGGAGGGTGGCGTAGTGCAAGCGGTTGCGGAAATAATCCACAGCGCTCTGGGAGATGGCGAAAATACTGCGGAATCCCAGGCGACGGGCTTTATCCTCCACAAAGCGGCAGAGCGCGCGACCGTAGCCGTGTCCCTCGTAATCGCGGCGTATGAACAGGCAGCCGAGCTCGGCGCAGGCGTAAGCCGGGTACGGGTAGAGAGCGACGCACCCTACGATGGTGTCATCCAGGGTGTAGACGTAGTAGCTTTCCATCTCAGAATGAATGGACTCATAGGTGCGTTGCACCAGTTTTTCATCCACCACACAGCGGGCGATCATGGAGAGCAGCTCGGGGATGTCTTCCTCACGCAGGGGGCGAATCTCGCGGTAGGAGTCGGTATGCACCATGCTCCCCACGCCTTCCTCGGAAAAGATCTCATCGAGCAGCACGCCCCTTCGGCGACCATCCAGCAGGTGAACGCGCGGAATGCCGCGGCGGCAGACGCATGCCGCTGCCTGCAGCTCCTTCGTCTGCGCGGCATCATCACAGGCGCAGGAGGCATCTACCTCACTCTCTGCGATGGCAAAGACCGGCGAACCCTTGCGGGAGGGAACAGGATCGACCTGCAAACAGATATACTTGGCGGCGCCGGCAGAGACGGAGAGGGCGATGCTCCCCTCATCAAAACGACCGGACACGCCGGAGGCGACGATCGCTACTTGGCGGCGCTCAATGATTTCGCGGACGCGATCGAGGGCGGGTTGCCCGGCGGTGAGAGGCAGCTCTGCCTCGGCCGCGTGGATTTCGCATACTGCGGCGCGATGCACCAGAGCGGAGGCATCATTCCCCTCTGCTATGAGGATGAGTCGCACGCCAAGCTCGTGCAGCGCGTCGGCATCCAGCAGGGCATCCACGAGCTCCTCTGACTGCAGCAGGGAGGAAGCGATGTGCAGCACGAAGAGACGCCCCTGGAAGCAGGGGACGTATTCCAGCACTGAGCGAATGTTGTTTGCCATGCCGGGGGAGAGGCGGAGGAATCAGAGAGAAGGGCCGGCGTCATCCGGGCGGTACACCGGGGGTTTTCTCTTTCCGGCAGTTTGCTTCTTGCCCGGGCCGATGCTCACGATTTTCTTTTTGCCGTGGTGCAGTTTAGCCTTTTTCTCTGAGATGGGCGCACCTTCCGGCAAGGCGCCGGAGACGGCGGAATCCGCTTCGTCGGCGGAAGCCAGTTGCTCCTGCTCGTGGAAGAGGCGCAACCGCTCACGCAGGGTGGAGAGGAGATCCTGATTGTTGAGCAGGGCGGCGCCTTCGGGGTCCGTTTCACTCTCCAGGGAGGGCAGGGAGGCGAGGAAATCCTCAAAGGCACTGAGGTTCGTGGTGGTGTAGAAGAGCTGGGAGATAATTTCCTGCTGGATCTCCTGCATGAGCGTTTCAAAGAGACCGTACGCTTCTCTCTTATACTCCACGAGGGGGTCGCGCTGACCCTGGGCGCGCAGGCGCACCCCTTCCCGCAGGGCGTCCATGTCGTTGATGTGCCTCTGCCACATTTTATCGATGGCCTGCAGCATAAGGGAACGCTCTGTGCGGTCCACGTAATCCGGTCGCTCGCCGGAGATTTTTCTTTCGTAGAGTTCCTTCACGCGGGAGCAGATGATCTCAGCAGCCTCCGCGGCAGTTTTTCCCTCCAGCAGGGAGTCTTCGTCGGCCCAGCCGGTCGGGAAGGTGTTGTTCGCCCACTGCAGCAGGTTTCTGGCGTGCACCGTGCCGTCGTGCTCATCGGCGATGGTATCGTCACACTTGGCGCGAACGGCCTCATCGAGGATTTCGTAGATCATGATGCGAGGTTCTTCGCAGAGCAGGGCATCGTTTCGCATGGCGTACACGATGGTGCGCTGCTGGTTCATGACATCGTCGTAGTCCAACACGTGCTTACGCCAGATGTAGTTGCGTTGCTCCACACGCTTTTGCGCGCCCTCGATGACCTTGTTCATGAGGCGATTTTCCACAGCCTCGCCTTCCTCCATGCCGAAGCGATCCATGATGCGCGTCATGCGCTCACTGCCGCCGAAGTTGCGCATGAGATCATCCTCAAACGAGAGGAAGAACTGCGAAGCGCCGGGGTCGCCCTGACGGGAACAGCGGCCGCGCAGCTGGCGGTCGATGCGACGGGATTCATACCGCTCAGTGCCCAGCACAAAGAGCCCACCGATCTCGGCCACGCCGTCGCCGAGCTTGATATCCGTGCCGCGGCCGGCCATGTTGGTGGAGACGGTGACAGCGCCGTGCTGTCCGGCGAGAGCGATGATTTCGGCTTCGCGCTGGTGGTTTTTGGCGTTGAGGACCTCGTGGGGGATTTTACTGATCTTGAGCATGCGCGAAAGCGTTTCGGAAGCGTCCACGCTCGCGGTTCCCACCAGTACGGGCTGCCCCTTCTTGTGCAGTTCCACAATCTTTGCGACAACGGCGTTGAACTTTTCACGACGGCTCTTGAAGATGAGGTCGTTGAAGTCCTCGCGGATGCAGGGCTTATTCGTCGGGATGGGGAGCACATCCAGGCGGTAGATGTCATGGAACTCTGCCGCTTCAGTTTCGGCTGTGCCGGTCATGCCGGCGAGGCGCGAGTACAGGCGGAAGTAGTTCTGGATGGTGATGGTGGCGTAGGTCATGTTCTCTGCCTCCACCTCCACGTTTTCCTTGGCCTCGACCGCCTGGTGCAGCCCCTCGCTCCAGCGGCGACCGGGCATTTCCCGCCCGGTATTCTGGTCGATGATGATGATCTTGCCCTCCTTCACCACGTATTCCTTATCCTTCTCATAGATGGTGTAGGCTTTCAGCAGCTGGCTGGTGGTATGCAGGCGCACGCTCGTTTCCTCAAGTTTTTTGATGAGAGCCTGCTTTTTCCTTTCCTTTTCGAGGTCGGAGAGCTGAGTATTCTCGTCGATGTTGACGAATTCTGTGCCGATGTCAGGCAGGACGAAATGTTCCGGGTGCCCGGGGCTGATGAGCTGGCGCCCCTTCTCCATGAGATCCGCGTCATGGGTCTTTTCATCCACGCTGAAGTAAAGCTCTTCCTTCAGCTTGAAGAGTTCAAGTTTGCGCGGATCCTGCAGGGTGACGAGCTCGTATTTTTCGACCATGCGGCGGTATTCAGGATCCTGCTGCGAGCGGAGGAAGGCACGGTTTCTCGGCATGCCGAGTTTGACTTTGTAGAGGCAGCGCCCGGCGGCGTTTGTGTCGCCCTGCTTCGCGTACTCCATGGCCTGGCTCATGAGGTTGTTGCAGAGCTCCACCTGAGCCTTTACGACATTTTCGATAGCCGGTTTGAGTTTGTCATACTGTTGCTCCGTTTCCACCACGGCAGGACCTGAGATGATGAGCGGCGTGCGCGCTTCATCGATGAGGATGGAGTCTACCTCATCGATGATGGCGAAGTAGTGCCCGCGCTGCACCTGCGCTTCGCGCGTGGAGGCCATGCCGTTATCCCGCAGGTAATCGAAGCCGAATTCCGCATTGGTTCCGTAGGTGATGTCGCAGGCGTATTGAGAGCGCCGCAGATCATTGGGCATCATGCTTTGGATGCAGCCAACCGTGAGTCCCAGAAAATTGAAGAGGGCGCCCATCCACATGGAGTCGCGGCGAGCCAGATAGTCGTTGACAGTTACCACGTGCACCCCGAGCCCGGTGAGCGCGTTGAGATACACCGGCAGCGTTGCTACCAGCGTCTTGCCTTCACCCGTCGCCATCTCTGCGATGAAGCCGCGGTGCAGAGCTACACCGCCCAATAATTGCACATCGAAGTGCACCATGTTCCACTCCACCGGGGTGCCGCAGACGTCGATGGTGCGCCCGCAGAGCAGCCTCGACGCGAGTTTGACCGCTGCAAAAGCCTGGGGCAGGATGGTTTCCAGGTACTTTGCGCGCAGTTTGTCAAACTTCGGTTCGATTTCCAAAAAAGCTTTCTTTCCAGCTTCGATGGACTGCGCCTCCGCTTCCACGTGCGGCAGCTTGGGGAACAAGTCTTTCAGACTCTCAAAACGCTTGTTGAGCACGTCCGCGTACTTTTCCAGGTCATCTTTCTCTGCTGCCATGATGATACCGCGCGGCGGCATATCCAGGGGAGTGAAGCGGTGCAGGTACTGCTGCCACTCGCGAGTTTTGTCCTTCAAAAAGGTCTCATCCTTGTCCTTCCACGCCGTCTCCTGGTCCAGGATTTTTTTCACGACCGGTCGCAGTCGTCTCAATTCACGCTGATTTTTTGACCCGACGATCTTGTTGAGTATCCACTTGATCATACCTTTTCTCTGCTAGAATTTCCCGTACCTGCGGGCACGCGCTTTTTTACCACATTCGCTATCTTTTTGCAAGGCGAAAAGCTTCAGGACCCAGGGCAATTTCTCGCAGGGGAAAGCGCAGCATCATCGGCGGACGACTATCCCACCGGGGTCCGCCCACCGATCCGAACAAAATAGCATCCGCTGATTCACAGACCTTCAAGGTGTATCATCCGGCAGCGCCTTTGCCGCAAGCCTCGATGCCGGCGCCTCCCACGGGACACTCCTCGCGTTGAGTGCTGAAGCCATACTTTGTCTCTGCGGTGTTCAGGCCCCGTAATGCCTCGCGCATCCCTCGGGAGCCATACCGTCTCCGGCCAACACCGCGATGCGGTACACTCTATTCGTTGCTGTCGTCTTCAAATTTATTAGGATTATTCCAGTATGCTGTAATATCGAACCACATTTCAATCTTGACCTTCTTTCCTCCTTCCACCTTCGTGATCAAATGCTGGACATCATAAACTTTACCATCGTTTTTCATCAAGGACTGCGATTCCGGTCGCGAAAATCCCAACATACCCAGCACCGCATATTCCTCGGAAACAACCTTAGCGGTATTCCCTTTCATCACCCACGCTGATTCCCGAGTCAAACCCAATCCGCCCGTTGCAACCTCTGCAATGTAGGAGGCTATCCGCTTCATTCTTTCGGTCAGTCGCTTGCTGATCTGCTCTCGTTGTTCATCTGTCGCCGTAGCCGGAGGTGGTGTCAGAGCGTCCAAGTTAAAAAAGGAGGACATTCCATTCACCATCTTCTCCACCTCTTCAACGCCGTAGCAATCGTGTTCGGCGAGGCGTTTGAGTTCCTGTCCGATTTCAAGAGTCAACGACGTCAACAATTCCTCGTCCTGCGGCGATAGCCCACCGTGAACCTCGCTAGCCCATTCGTCGATATGCAAGAACTTCTCGCGCACGACCTCTACTTTGTCAACAGCCCCCTCCGCACCCTGAATGGTTGACAGCACTTCGCGAACTTCTTTCAGTAGTTTCCCCATTAACTTGATCTCCTCGGAAACACTCCCCGTCTTTTGTTGCTCCACCGCTGCAGACGTTGCGTCCGGTTGAACAACATCCTGACCATTTATCGGGGCGGACAGCAATGCCAAAAAGGCAACTATACCCATTATACTTTTACGATTCATATTCGACAGTCTAGCCGCTCCCTCCGTAGAAGTAAAGAAAAAACAGGGCAACAATGCGGATCCGCAATCGGACAAAAATGAGAGCGCCGAACGAGGAAAAAGAGAACAAAGGAATTATCGATTGGACAGAAGTCCGAATTATGAGGTGCGAAGTATTGAGCCAGCGTGCTTGCGCGGTTTTTTGCGGAGCAATAGCGGGGCCGAACGCTTCGCAAATCCCGAACCTCCGGCTCGCCAGCTTAATCAGAGATCGAGGGAGATGCCGAAAGTTTTTTCGAGGGAAGAGGGATCGAGGGGAGAGGAATCGGCGGCGGAAGTTGCGGGCGGGGCGATGAGGAGGGCGGGATCCAGCGAGCGCAGCGTGAAGAGGAGCGAGGGATCGCGATCGATGAGGACACCGGCGGCGTAGATGGCAGCGGCGGCGTGGGGGCAGGGGGTGGACCAATCCGGGCAGGAGCAGCTCATTTTCCAATCCCCCGGATTGGGGAGCAGACCGGTTTCTGCGTCGCAGAGAGTGTGCAGAAGATCGGCATTCGCCTTCCCCTCCAGCAAGGCAACGAGCGAACCAACGTTGCCCGCACAGGCAGCGCGGAGCGTCTCTGCCTGCTCATCGGAGAGAGGGGAGAGGGAGAGCTGCACTTCGTAGAGATACCGGGCGGAGATGAGGGCACGGATAGAACCGGGGGCTATGTGCAGATCCAGCACACAGCCGTGGCGCAGAAGGGTGCGCCCGGGCGAAAGGGCGAATCCTCCTTCTTCGCAGAGGGCAAGATGGCACATCCATGCGCTGCCCCAAAAGTTTTCCGCAAGTTTGCGGGTGGGAGAGACGACGGGAGATATTTCTTCCCCCTTCGCACGAAGCTGTGCGGCGCGCTCAGAAGCGAGACGGGCGAGATCCGCCGCCCGAAGGGGTGTTGAATCCTCGCCCGCGTAACCGCACATAGCAGGGGAATTATCTGGTGACACTGCGGAAGTACTCCAGCGTGGTCTTGAGCCCTTCCTCCAGGGAGTGCTGCGGCTTCCAGCCGGCAGCGAGCAGTTTGTCGGCGCAGGCGCGGGAGTGCTTCACATCGCCGGGACGCTCAGGAAGGTGCATGATTTTGCTCTTTGAGCCGGCGGCGGCCACGATGATTTCCGCGAGCCTGTTGATCGTGATCTGACCGCCGTAGCCCACGTTGTTCACGCCTGTGACCTCCGGATGCTCGGCCACGTAGGTGAGCGCTCCCACGATGTCCTTCACGTAAATGAAATCTCGCGTCTGTTCTCCGTCACCGTAGACGGTGATATCTTCGCCCTTGAGGGCTCTCTCCATGAAAATGGGGACGGCGGCGGCGTAGGCGCCTTTCGGATCCTGGCGAGGACCGAAAACGTTGAAGAAACGGCAGCAGCCGGTGTTGATTTTACCGGTGGTGCGGAACATCTCCATGTAGTATTCGCCGTCCAGTTTCGTGATGCCATACGGACTTTTCGGTTCCGGGTACATGGTCTCCACCTTCGGCACGATCGGGTTGTCCCCGTAAATGGCGGCGGAGGACGCCAAAACTACCTTTTTCACGCCCGCGGCGGAAGCTTCTTCCAGCACCGTAAGCAAACCATTCACATTCAGATCGATTGTTTCGCGAATCTTGCTCATGCTCTCCGGCACTGACACGAGCGCGGCCATGTGGAAGATGTAGTCCACCCCCTGCACGGCCTGACGCACGAGGTCGCGGTCGGTGATGCTTCCTTCGATGAAGGTCACGCGCAGGCCATCAAGGTTCTTTTTGTAACCTGTGCGCAGGTTGTCGAGTACGCGGATTTCTTCCGCCTTGTTCTGGTAGTGCTCCGCAATGTGGGAACCGATGAATCCGGCGCCGCCGGTGATGAGTACTTTCATAGTATGGTGTGGTGAGTTGAGTAGGTGAAAGGTTTTACGATTTCCGGGGTTTTGCTGCCTTTGCAGAGATCCTGGCTGCCATCTTTGCTTTCTCTTCTTCCGTGAGAATGCGCGGGAACACCGGACTCGGCGCCTGTACTTCATGCCCCTCTTTCAGCACCCCCCACGCCAGCGTTTGCGGGGTGAGGACGGTAGCATCTACTTGAAGCTGAGCCAGCAGGCGCGCCGAGGCATCCGGAAGCACACAGCCAAGCAGGTAGCTCACGTGCGCCACGCTTTCCAGCAAGTGGTAGAGCACACGCTGCAGCTCTTCTGCCTTCTCCGGGGCTTTCGCAAGGGACCACGGCTGTTTTTGCTCGATGTATGCGTTGCACAACCCCACGTGGGCGTTCAGAGCGCCGAGGGCGTCGGCGGTGTTGTAGGCATTCATCTGTTCGGCGAAAGTTTTTTCTGCCGCTGCGAGGCTCTTGCGCAGGTCGGCGGAGAGCTCATCATCTCCGTTTGGTGTATGAACCACTCCGGCACAGTAGCGCACACACATATTGAGCGAGCGGTTCGCGAGGTTGCCGAGGTCGTTGGCAAGCTCTGTATTGTAGAGCATGCGCAGGCGTTCCACATCATAATCGCTGTCGTAGCCGGTCTTCGTGTCGCGCACGATGTAGTAGCGCAGAGCCTCCGCGCCGAAGTGATCGCACAGATCGTTGGGGTCCACGATGTTGCCGAGGGACTTGCTCATCTTCTCGCCCTTGATGTTCAGCCAGCCATGCACCAGCAGACGCGGCATCTGGTCATCCGGGAAGCCCATGGCGTGCAGCATGCAGAGCCAGTAGATGCCGTGCGCGGGAATGAGGATATCCTTGCCGATGACCTCACACGCTGCCGGCCAGAGCTTCGAGAAGTCCGGCAGTGTGTCGTCGCCTTCCGCCAGATATCCGGCGAAGGAGATGTAGTTGATGAGCGCATCGAACCACACGTAAGTCACGAAATCCGGGTCAAAGGGCAGGGGAATGCCCCACGACAGCCTTTCTTTCGGACGGGAGATGCACAGATCATTCGTCGCGCGATCAATGGCCATGAGGAGGTCCTGCCTCCGGAATTCGGGAGTGACCACCTCCGGGTGAGTCGTCACGTACTGCTTGAGCCAGGGGATGTGAGCAGTGAGGTTGAAGTACCAGTTCTCCTCCTCCAGCTCGATTACTTCTCCCCATTCGGGGCCAAAGGAACCATCTTCTCCGCGTTCCTTGTCGGTGAGGAATTGTTCCTGGCGCACAGAATAGAAACCCTTGTAAGCTTTCTTGTACAGACACCCCCTATCGCGCAGGTTGGTGAGAATCTTCTGCACGCAGAGCTCATGGCGCGGGTCGGTGGTGGCTGCCCAGCCGTCGTACGAGATGCCGAGGCGTTTCCAGAGTGCTGTGAATTTTTGCGTTACATCCTGTGCGAATTGCAGGGGCGAGATGCCCGCCGCCTCTGCCTTCTGCTGGACTTTCTGTCCGTGCTGATCCACACCTGTCAGGAGAAAGGTCTCTTCTCCGCACATTCGATGCCACCGCGCGAGAACATCTGCCAGTACCTTTTCGTAGGCATGGCCGATGTGAGGAGATCCGTTCGTGTAATCAATCGCGGTGGTGATGTAGAACATGACGCGGGGGATTGTATCATGCTCTGTCCGCGCGCGCAAGGGGAAATCCGACCCCTTTCCGGCATCCGTGCATTCAATTTTGCGGCGCACACGTGCGCATGGGAAAAATCGCGATAACGATCTCCCTCATTCCAACTCCGCGGCGGAGTAGAGCTGCACGCTTGCATCTCCCCCGTCGCGCGGCACTGAGATCAGCGCCACTCGCACAGATGTCTCCTCCAGATGCAGCGATTCTGCAAGATAGCGACGGTAAACGCGCATCTGCGGCGCGTGGCGAGTGCGCAGGGCGGTGTACCCCGCAGAATCGCCATTGGTAACGCGGTCGGTCTTGTAGTCGATGATGAGGGCTTCCTGAGGCTTTCCGGCGTGATCTGTCCGCACCTGCACGCGGTCGAACGTACCGGAGACGAGCTCCGGCCTGTCTTGCGCGGCGAAAACGAAGGGTTGCTCGCGGTAGAGCTGCCAGCGTTCTCCGGCGGGGCAGCTGAGGATAGCGCGAATATCATCCCGCTGCAAGGCGCGGACCACGGTTTGCTGCTCCTCACCCTGCGGGGAATGGACCCATGCGGGGAGATCCTGTGGGGAGGAGGCCCAGCCGATTTGCTCCCAAAGGGCGTGGACGGCGGTGCCGAAGGCGGCAGCCTCTCTTTCGCTCCTTACCGGGTGCGGAGTGGCGGGGACTTCGCCATCGGATGCCCGGGCATCTGCGGTGACCTGTCTTTGAGGTTCAAGCTGCGACGGGCGTATGACGCGGCGGGAGACCGAGGGAATACCGAGCTGCTTTTTCTCTTGTTCTCTTTCCTTCATTTTTCCCTTTTCCACGTTCTGTTTCTTTTTCGGGAGGTGAAGATACCACTCGGAGTCTCCTTCCCTGAGCAACTCCTGCATTTCCGCCCCCGCCCCTTTCTCGGCATTTTTGATAATACCGGCGAGCGAATTATTGCGCGCCTTTTCATTCAGCAGGATGTAGAGAGCATAACGGGCACGGGTGATGGCTACGTAGAGAAGGCGTTGCTCTTCGCTCAGCTGTTTGCGTTTCCATTCATTTACCGGCGGCTCAAGCTGTGCTCCCCATGCACTGCGGTCAGACTGTTTCAGGGTGAGCAGGAACCCCTCATTTCGGGAGTTTGTGTAATAGCTCATCTTGCTCGTGTCATCCACACCTTTTGTCCCGGTGAGCGGCAGGATCACTGCATCAAACTCCATGCCCTTGCTCTTGTGCATGGTGAGGATATGGATGAACCCGGGCGCGCCGGGAGCGCAGTGTGCGAGTTCGCTGATGAACGTAATCCAGTCCCGAACAGAGCCGCCTTTTTTGTCGAATTCCAGGGCGGCGTTTTCCCATTCCCGCACCGTGCGAAAATCTTCCGGCGTCTCTTCGCGGGGGAGGTACGTGAACAGCTCCCGCAGTGTTTTCGCATAGCCCGCGGCGTTTATCATCTGCAGCCAGTGAAGGCGCGCTGCCGTGGCATCGTTTGTTTTTCCGATGCGGAGGACGCCCCTGAGTACCGAGAAATTCAACAAGGCGGCCCAGTGCGTAATGCCGGGGTGCAGCAGCCACTGAAAGAAAGACAGCAAAAGTTGCCCGAGAGGCGAGGAAACGGCGGATTTGATGTCCTTGATCACCTGGATCATCAGATTCGGTTGTTCTCGAAGAAGAATTTCGGCAATCTCTTCGCTTTCGCCGTTATTGCGGGTGATGATGGCGATACTTCGTCCCGGCAGAGGATGTCCGTTTACGGTGAGCTTTTGCAGAATCGGCAGGATGGAGTCGCGCACGTAGTTTTCTTTCGACACCTCGGAGAATTCTACGTAGCCGGGCAATCCCTGTTTGGAGGCATCGCTGCTGTGGTCAGTGTATCGTTCCTTCTCTTCTTCGTCCATCTCCATCGCGTTGAAGAGCAGGTTCACAAAGCGCATGATGAGCGGAGAGGAACGTCGGCTATTCGTGAGGGTTCGCGGCAGCATCACTTCCTTCCACGGACTTTTTTCTGCGAGATCGCTGAAAAGTTGGGGAGAAGCCCCGCGGAAGCCGTAGATGCTTTGCTTCAAATCCCCCACAACAAAGAGACTTCTCTCCGCCACGCGAAGAGAACGCTTTGTCGTACCACGAGGATCTTCCTCCACAGCGCTCTCGCACTGCGCTACCTCGGTGAGAGGTCCCAGCAGCGTTTCCCACTGCCCGGGTGACGTATCCTGGAATTCATCCAGCATCCAGTGGTCAAGTTGTCCATCCAGGAGATATGCAAGACGCGTTGGCGCGTGGGGTCCGCCGAGCAGAATGGACGCCAGGCGGGTGATGTCCGCGAAACTGTAGCGTCCGGATTCGCAGATGGTTTGTCGGTATATTTCCGTGTAAGAGCTCAGGAAGGAGACGAGGTCGCGCGTTTTCACCTGAATGTCGCGCAGGATTTCCGTTTTCTTTCTGTCAGTAAGTTCCCGCAAGACTTCTCGCAATTTGACGGCTTCCGGGGTGTCGTTCCAATTCTCGTCTTCGTACGCGAGGGGTGAGAATTTGTCCTCCAGCAGGGCCTTGATAGCAGTACTTGCTTTTTTCCTCCCACGGCAGACCTTGAGGCTATCGCCGCCCATCTCCTCAAATTCCTTTGCCAGGTTCAACAGATCGCGTCGGTAACCCGCCTGATCCAACTCCTTCTTTTCCGTGTAATCCGGAAGAGAGAAGGCCCGGGCGTAGTTGTTTGCCGCTGCCCCGGCGTCCTGCAGGAGCTCGTTGTAGCTCCTCACCAAAACGCTGAGGGCACTGAGTATTTTGCTGCCGTTGCATCGGAGGTTGTGCAGGATATCCCGCATTTTCTCTGTGCCGAGACGCGAGACAGTCGCGAAGAGAGCATCTTTCTCCGCCTGCTGCAGATCGGCGTCCTCCATCGGGCTGATTTCCGAAACACCGAGTGCGAGACACTGCGTGCCCAGGAGCATGTTGAAGAAACTGTCCAGCGTCGAGAGATGCAAGCGTGACCCGGCAGTGACGAGCTCACGCAAACGCCGGCAGTAGCAGTCCCGATCGAGCCTCAGCTCTGCCGGAAGATTCGGAAGATTTTCGGGGAAGCAGCCCTGTTTCTCCGCCTGTATGGCAAAGGGAATGGCAGAGGGATAGAGGGGGGCTTCCTGATGAGTCCATGTCTCCCAGATGCGCGCTGTGACCGGGTTGCGCTCTCCGGCGGCGTGTGACTTCATCTCATAGGAGGTCCCTTCGGCAAGTGCCTGGAAGATGCGCCGCCGGAATTCGCCCGCGGCCTTTCGAGTGAAGGTAACGGCGATGAGCGAAGAGATAGGTGCGCCGAGAAACAGCAGCGCGAGGAAGCGCGATGTCAGCTGGTAGGTTTTCCCTGTACCGGCGGAGGCGGAAATGTAGCTGCCTGTGACAAGAGGTTTCATGACGGGAAGGGGATGGCTGGTAAACCGCAGATTGTGCGCAGGTTTTTGTCGATGGACGGGGTTCCGAACGATGCGTATTCGGGTGAAGACTCTCCCAGATCCTCCATCGAGATGAGGCACTTGCCCTGCCGCAGCAAGAGGATGACACGCCTTGCGCATTCCAATCCGCTGAGGATGGTATCTTCTGTGCCGCTTTTGAAGCTGTTGCAGGCGACAGACTTGCCGCGCGGGAGGTTGTAGTACGCCAGTTCCGGGGAAAGGTCGGTTTCCTTTTCCTTTTTCAGGGCATAGGCGTAGAGCGGCAGTTGCACTTCCACCCACCGCTTGTCATCTACCGTAGGTATTCCGGGCAAGAGAGCGGCGTAGCGTTCAGGGTTTCCTATCTTTGCGAGGTGCTTGTCATCGGGGGGAGTACTGTTGGTCTTGTAGTCGATGATACGCCATTTTTTTGTGGAGGGCTGAAAATCCACGCGGTCGATTTTCATGCGCAGTTGGGCCCGGCTGCCATCCGGCAGATCAAGGGTCGGGCAGACCTCCCACTCGACCTCTTTGACGCACCATCCGTCTTCCAGGTCACGGGCATGCAGGAGGGCGAATTGCCGCAGGCTTTCGCGCATGGTTTCGTACTGGTTTTGCAGGAAGACCGGCAAGGTTCCGCTCTCATCCGTGTAGTACTCACGGAATCCCTCCTGCAGCAGGAGTAGTGCGTGGCGTGACAGATCCTGCTCCAGCTGTGGGAGAGTGCGATCGATTGGGCGGGTGGGAAATTGTTCGGTGAGTTGACGCAGGATGCTGTGCAGGATATTGCCGTACACGTCGGTTCCGATTTCGCGGTCACTTTCCGTGAAGGCTTCACCGGGGTTGAGTCTGTAGAGAGTTTTGAGCCAGAAACGCAGAGGACACGCGAGGAAGTCCCGGATAAGGGAGGGTGAGAAGCTGCGCGACCCGGCGGCACCGGCTGCAAAGGGGTTCACCACACCGGGTGCGAGCAGCTCAATGCTTTCCGGTTCCTTCGGAATGCAGGGTTCGGCGTTCGATGCCGGGCGGAAGGAGAAATTCTCGTACGCTTTTTCCGGTTCGGTCGCTCCGCCGTCGCTGAACAGACGCTCCACGCGTTCTGCCAACTCGGCATTATCTCTGCAGCGGAGCAACAGCGGCGAGGGTGCGATGGGGGTGTCATCCGTCCCTTGTCGTGCAAGCAGGATACGCACATTCTTCGCGATATCACGGCGGCTGTTCAGCAGGGTGGTGAGCAGGAACGCATCACGCGCTTCTCTGCTTCCCCGGGTCGGGAGCTTCAGGTACTCCTTGAGCTTGTCGGTGAGGAAATTCACGTTGCCTCCCGCCTCCGGCACACATCCTTCGTGCAATCCGAGTAGCAGGAGTTTCTTCCCGCGCGTGCAAGGCAGGTCAATCCAATCGAAAACCTTGACCACAGGTTTTTCTGCTGCCGCAGGCTCGACCGGTGCGCAGGTTGCGTTTTCCGCGCTGTGTTGCAACAGGAGCAGAGCAAGTTCCGGTTCCGTCCGATGCTCCGGGCAGGCGCGTGCTACATTGCGCATGGACTCTGTGAGCATGGTGATGTCGGGAGAATCCGGGTATGCGCGGTCAATGGTATCGGCCAGGGTGAGCAGGGCTTTCTGCAGTGTCTCGGCGCTGAGGAATTGATTCGCCAGGGAGAGGATGCGCTCGGCCGTCTCCTTGCAATCCGCGTTCTCCTTGTCCAGCAGATCCATGAGCTGCTGAACGGTGCCCGGCAGGTTTCTGGAGATGATTTTATCCAGGGCTTCATCCATGGAGGCTTCGGCGGGGGTGTTACGCTGGAGCGTTGCACTGCGGAGCAACTCGACGGATGCGCTGACATATTCCGAATCGGCGTTGTTGAGTTCGGCATCTTTTCCGGAGCTGAGCCGGAGATTTTTTGCCGTGCTGATGTAGTGCAGCAGGCGGGCAGGAAGCAGGGCCGCATCGATCGTGGTGAGTCTTCGGCCCGCACTCAACTGTAAATCCCAGGCCACGGGTTTAGCATGCGCAAAAGCCGTACAAAGAGCCGATGAAAACGAAGGATCGCAGAGGCCGAGTGTCACCTCGTCGGAATTCGCCCCTCCCGTTTCTCGCACTGCGGCTTCGGCAAAGGATTGTGCGTCATCGGTAGGCGCGGGGATGGATTCTTCCGGGATGTCGATAGGACGATGCAGCCAATGGTCAGTGCGAGGGATGCCCCAGTTGTCAAAATTCTCTCGTTCTTCCTCCGGTGCATTTACCCACACTTCCACGTGCCCGGGACGCTCTGCCAACACGTCTTCCAGCACTCTGCGCAGACGGAAGGACAGCTCCGGCAGGGCCGCGAGAATGATTTTGCTCTCACTTGCCGGCCGCGGCGGCGCCTGCTGAATTCTCTCGGGTGGTACGATTTTGTCCACTTCGGCGCAAAGGGAGCAGAATTCATCCCATCGCTCGCCCTCGTCTTCCCCGAGGATGGACCAGTTGTCGATCTCATCATCGGTGATTTTCGGCAGGGTGTCGCGCACGACTTCCGGTGTGGTGGCTTCCTGCTCCAGCAGGGAACGCAGACGCAGCAGCTGCCTCGCCGTGCCGAGAGCACGGATCGTACTCATCTTCCCATATCGTTTGCCGAGGAGGTTCGGACATGCCTCCTCCGGCAGTTTTTTCAGGATATCGACCCAGGCGATGAGTTGATCGTATTCGGACGCCGTTTGCTCCGGCAGAAGTCTTCCGGGTTGCACGATGCGCGGCAGAAGGATCGGGCGGCTTGCCAACTCAGCCAGACGCTCGCGGAGATGCCGCGCGGCAGGGGCCGTGAGGATGACGACCGTGGCGCGACGAAAGACGTCAGCATCCTGCTGCTCGAGGGCGAGCAAATTCTGCGCTAAAAGATCGATGGTGGGGGCGTCCCAGCCGAGGAACGTGAGTGTGGGAGACGGCATGAGGTAAGCGAGTAGACGGTTAATCTATGCGGGGCGCACGGAGCAGGGCGGCATACGCTCCATCGGTGTGGTCACGATGCGGCAGGACGAGACGCTCATCGACAAGCTGCCAGCCGGGATGACGTTCAAGTAACAGCTGCACGAGTTCATGGTTCTCCTCCGGCTCGATGGAACAGGTGGAATAGACCAGACGCCCGCCGGGTTTTACAGCACGCATAGAATTTTGCGCGATGGTGAGCTGCAGATCGCGCGTTTTCTTCAGTTCATCGGGCGTGATGCGCCAGCGCACATCCACGCGTCGCCGAAGAACGCCGCTGTTGCTGCAGGGCACATCCGCCAGAACGGCATCGAACGATGAGACAAATTCAGCGGGACATCCCAGGGCCCAATCGCACTGCTGCACACGGACATCAGGGCGCTCCAGGGTCGACGTCGCACGGTCCAGATTTCGCTTCAGCATGGGCAATCTATGGGCATCGGAATCCGTTGCTACGAGTTTGCACTGCCCGCGCGTGGCAGAGAGGATGCCGGCGGATTTGCCGCCGGGCGCTGCGCAGGCATCCAGGATTTTTTCTCCGCGAGACGGGTTGAGAAGTTCGACGCTGTGCCGCGTTGAGGGATCGGCAATGTAGACTTGCCCGGCTGTCAACAATTCACGCGGCAGGACGCCCTCAGGCAGCAGATACCAGCCCGGCGCGTCCGCCAGAGGGGCCCAACTCTCCGGTACGGATGCAGGCGGATTGAGAGCATTAAGCCGCAGGAAAACTTGTGAAGGCTGCTGCATGAGAGCGAGGAGGTCAGCGGCTTCCTGCTCGCCGAAACGTGCAAGCCAGCGCTCGGCGAGCCAATCCGGCATGGAGTAGCGTACGGCCGGCGGAAGTTCGGGCAGCGCAACTTCCCATCGTTCGCGGCGACGAAGGGACTCTCGCAGCACGCCGTTGATGAGAGGGCGCAGTCGCGCCGGGGCGAGCTTCACTGTTTCGTTGACCACGGCGTATGCCGGATGGTGCAGGATGAAGAGTTGGCAAAGAGCGCTGAGCAGGAGCCAGCGCACATCTTTCTCCGTGTGCCGTTCGTCGCGTAATTCGTTGAGCCAGTGGTCCAGAAGTCGCAGGTTCCTCAGCGTGCCCAGCACGATTGATTGGAGAAGGGCGCGATCCGGTGCCGCCAGATTCTCCCCCTCGCGATGGATGAGGGTATCGGCAAATTCCCCCGTCTTTTCCCCCCAGTAACACAACACGCGCCAGGCGAGTTCACGCGAATTCGCCGGTCTTTGTTTGCAGGGACGGGGAGATGCCTTTTTCATGCGCCGCGATCAGGAAGACATTTCCAGAGCCTCGTGGATGGGCAGTAGTCCATTGTAAGCAATCACCGCTCCGCTGAGCGGCTCGCACTCGCTGGGGGCGTATTCCAACTTTCCGCCGGCGGACTCCAGGATGACTTGAGCCGCGGCGAAGTCCCACAGGTGGATGCTCTGCTCGACGTAGGCATCCAGCTTGCCGGCGGCAATGTAACAGAGAGAAAGCGCTGCGCTGCCGAGAATGCGCACCTTGCAAACTTGCGAAGAAATGTGCGCGAAACGGCGTATTCCTGCCTCGCCGGATCGGTCGTGCGCGCCGTGTCCGACAAAGACGATGGCTTGAGCCATCTGTCGACGGGACGACACGTGAATTGGCTGTTCATTGAGCATCGCCTGTTGTCCTCGCAAGGCGGTGTAAAGTTCCCCGGTCACAGGGGCATACACACAACCGAGCTGCAGCACGCCGTGCACCCGCAGAGCGATGCTCACGCAGAAAAGCGGCAGCCCGTAGTAGTAGTTTACTGTGCCATCCAACGGATCTATGATCCATTCAATTTCTCCGCCTTCACCGCCCTCTTCTCCCAGGAAGGAATAATCAGGGAAATCTGCCTTCAGAGCGTCGCAAATAATTTGCTGGCACTGCTTGTCGATCCGCAGTTTAATGTCGTGAGCGCTACGGACATCGACGATAAGTTCTTTGCCAAAGCTTTCTTGCAGCAACCCGCCCGCCAAACGAGCAGCTCGCTCCGCACTCTCCATTTCCCGGGTGTAATTACTCATGGTTTTTTCGCCGCTTCGCGTAGTATTTGTCGGGTGGTACTGTGCAGGTTCTCCGCCAGATTCTTCGTTGCGAGACCGAGAAGCTTCCGGAATTGAGGCGTTGTTTCCGCTGGTTTCCCGGCAGCGTCCAGTACGCCACACCAAAGGATCACAGCCACACCACGGTCATTGCACACCATGCTCCAATACCCGCTGCTTTCCGGAAGCTCTTCATGCAGGGTGACAGGCAACCCCTCACTGTAGTGGAAAGGAGGAAGGTGTGAGACAGCCACAGCCCCCTCACGCCGCAAAATCTCTTTTGGTGGGGTGTCGCGATCGGCAGCATAGATCAGCCTCTGCCCATTGCTCCACACAGTGGAGACAAGTCTCAGTGGGTAATCCCGACCTGTGTTCTGCAGCGCGAAGAGAAGCCTCGCCATATCGATCTTGCGTACACGGAAAAGACCGTCGTAGAGAGCCGGCTCATTCTCTCTGCCGGGCAGAGCCACCCCCGGCAGGAGAGAGCTCAGTGTGTTGCTTACGGCGCCGTAGCCCAGGCGAGAGCCGGTAACCTTTGCACTGTGAGCCACGATATGTTGCTCGTTGCGTCCGGGCAGGCAGGCGCTGTAGAAAATGAAGGGGGCTATGATTCGCCCGGGCATGATCTCATCCAGCCAGTAATTGGTGCTGTCGGAGGAGTTGCGTCCGCACGTGACTGCCAGGACATTGCCACGGTGATTCAATCGCGCATCTACGATCAACGAGCATATTTGCAGTCTGATTTTTCCCTGCTGTGGGGGGGTATCGCCGCGTTGCAGATTAGTCGGTCGTTTTGTCGTAGCAAAGATTTTCCGGAAAGCTTTTGCAGCATCACCTTCCGCTGACCACGCAGCGGGGAGGGGAACCTCCGGGTTCTCCAGAAGGTCAAGAGTTTCTCGTATGGCCTGCTCCAGATATCGTTGGACAGGTTCCTGCAGGAAACTTACAACAGATAGTCCATGCCCTCTTTCCCGGGAGATACCGGGCAGCAAATCCAGCTCCGCATTAGCCCACATGGCCGGGTAGGTGAGAGTTTCGGTCGTCTTCTGGGCTGAGGGTTGTGCCAGGGTGACAGGCTCTTTTACAGCCTGTTCATATTCTGCCTGCGAAATGTAGTCGAGCTCGCGCATGCGCTGCAGGGTTTCGTTGCGGGCTTTTATTGCGCGTTTAATGCTGCGTACGGGATTAATCAGCGAGGGCGCGCGGACGATGCCTGCCAGGAGAGCGGATTCTGCAGTATTGAGTTCTCTGATTTCCTTTCCGAAGTAGGTGCGTGCCGCTTCTCGAAGACCGTAGCAGTTTTGCCCGAAGTAGATGCGGCTGAGATACTGACAGAGCAGGGTGGCCTTGTCGTAGCGATTCTCCAATCGTTGTGCTAACATGATTTCCAGCAACTTGCGATCGATTGTCTTGCCCTGAAGATCAAAGACGTGTCGCGTAAGCTGCATGGTGATGGTAGAGGCGCCTTGTCTGTAGCTCAGGGCGAGTAAATTGCGCAGGGCAGAACGGACGAGGGCAGAGTAAACGACACCGTGGTGCTTAAAAAAATAATCATCTTCTCGAGCGAGGAAAGCCTCTACGAGATGCGGCGGCAGTTCTCCCCACGTCACCGGGGCGCTATCGTGCTGCGTCAGGGTTGCTACAGGACGCTGATTGCTGTCGTAGAGCGTGCAGCCGGGAAGGCTGCTGATGAGTCTTTCCGGGTCATACGCCGCTGCACGTACGGAATAGACGATCAGAATGGTCAGCAGGACAGCGGCAAGAAATACTCCGCCCGCCATGAGTCCCCTGATTTTCTTGCGTTCTAAACTCAGGAGATGGTACCAGCGCTTATGCCGGTTCTGTTCCCGTGAGAAAAACATGCCTTATTTGTCTTTGGTTGAGCTTGCGCTACGGATCAAGCGTTGTGCGTCTGCCGGGGGAGACCACTGGGGGAATTCCGTTTTCATGGCTTCGGTGTATTGCGAACTTTCGACACTCTTGCCACTGCGCTGGAGAGCCGCCGCAAGCTTGTAAGTGGCCAGAGGCTTGAGTTCTGCATCACTTACCACATTTGCTACTCGTCCGTAGTAGCGCGAGGCCTCCTCATACTGTCCTCCGGCAAAACAAGTGTCTCCCATGGTGATGAGCAGTGAGGATTTGATGGGGCCATCAATGCCCAGAGAAATCGCCTGCTCGCAGGTGCTGCGCGCCTGAGGAAGCATGCCGGATTCCAGTTGTAGCCGTGCCAGATCGCGCATTCCTTCGGCCTTGCGGTAGGGTTGTTTTTCCAGAGCAATGTAATTGCGGGCAGCTTCGAGTCCTCGCTTGTACTGTCCGAGTTCCAGCAGGGAATGAGCCAGGAGTTTCCAGACGATTGGTTCGACTTTCGGTCGCTCCTGTTTGCTGCCATCCGGAGCGGTGTATTGCTCCTTCGGCTCGCGCGCGATAGCATCCGTCAGCAGGCGCTCCGCGCCGGCAAAGTCATTTTTCTGGAAACTCATCCAGCCGCACCAGCGCAGGATGCCCGGCGGCAGAGCATTGTAAGACGCGGGGTTTGTCTGCTTCAGCCCATAGAGGGCACGCTTCAGACGATCGGCATCTTGCATCTTAAAGTAGCACTGTACGAGAGCTGTTTCCACACGCGATCCGTAGATATCCGGCGCAATGGAGCCGGCTTCCTTGAAGTGAGGGACCGCCGCTTCCGGCTGAGTTCCGTAAAGAGCGAAGGCAATGCTGTAATGGGCTTCTGCGAGAGCTGCCGGTTTAACTCCCCGCTGTTTGCAATTGAGGAGGCCTTCGTAATAGCGAATCATGCGCTGCGGGTCGTTCTTGCTGGCCTGGGCCGCTTTCTGCCAGCAGACGAGTGCGGCCTGGGAATTCGGGTAGTGCTGCAGCACGTAATCAAAATCTCGCAGAGCCTCGCCAATTTTCTCCTGGTTGGCCAGAATGGAGCCGCGCAGTGCATAGGCATCCGGCAAGCGGGGGTCCTGTTTGTAAGTGGCGATGAAGTGGTTGAGAGTGGGAAGCGGGTCGTAGCTATTTCCCTGTGCGGCACACCATGCTTTTTTGTATTCGGCATCCGCTTGTATCTCCTTCGGCAGTTGCTCGATGCGTAGTGCATCAAACTGTCGGGCTGCCTCCTCAGCATCCACCGACATGATATTGTCGGCATACGTGAAGCGCACCCAGTCACAGCTGGCGAGATTCGCCGCCGGAGATCCCGGCACGGCGTAAGTGCTCAGGAACTTATGGGCAAGCGAGAGCAGGTTGTCGGATCGCATTTGTTGAGCACATACGATACGGCGATAGGCGGCATCAGCTCCTACCACGCCGCCCGGCTGGTATCGCTCTGCCATCTCAAACCATGCCGCTGCTTCCTGATACATCTCCTGGTCCAGGTACGCCTGACCGACGATGAGCGCGCGTCGTGCCTCCTTTTCCGGGTCTTTCAGGGGGTGATAATTTTTGGAGACTTTTTTGAATATTCCCTCGTAATCCTTGCTCTTATACATGCGTACCAGGGCTTCCAGCTGAGCTTCCGCAGCATATTGTGCCATGTCCTCGGTATCTGAGATCTGGTCGTAGAGCGCTTGTGCTTCAGCGTCTCGTCCCAGTTGAGAGGCCAGACGGGCAGCTTGAAGTGTTGCCATGCCGCGTACCGGTTTCTCCAAATTTTTCATGCCCAGTAGCTTCGAGAAAAGAGAATAGGCCTCTGCATCCTTCGATTGTTCTGTTTTGAGTTGAGCAAGTGCCAGCAGACTTGCCTGCAGGATGCCCGGTTGCACCCCATTTGCTGAGCAGAGACGAGTGAGGATCCCCTCTGCTTCAGAGCGCAAATTCTGCTCGAGCAGAGTGCGCGCCAGGCGATAGAGAGCGTCCTGTTGCAACGCAGGCCGACTCGTTTCGCGACCTACGATGCGGAAATAACCGGTAGCCTTGTTCCAAATGGAGCGATCAGCCGCTTGAATGCCGAGTTTATAAGCGGCTGCGGCGGCATATTCACCATGAAAGTTATTGGCCAGTTGTCCGAGTAAGACGTTGGCAGTGGCCGATTCTCCGGCTTCTTCCTGGCAGATAGCCTGGAGATAGAGCGCTTTATCGCGATCCTTTGCTTTAGGGTATTTACGGAGGTAATCAGCAAAGAGGGCAGCTGCACGCTGAAGATCCGCTCGTTTCTGATCGCTTCCGTCAGTTTGTCCACGAACCTGGTTGTAGAGTTGCTCGGCTATGGCAAGGGAATCCGCTTGAGGATCAGATTTCAGCGAGGCACCCTGCGCCGGAGCAGGCAGGTTTGCGCCGATCGTTGACAGGATGATAGGAAGCAAGAGACTGGGAGATGAACTGGGCATCGTCATGCGGGTGTGCGGGAAGAAAGGGATCATTTTGCCTGGGAGGGAAGTTGCTTGGAGAAGGATACATTCCATACTCCGGCCTGAGAGCAGGTGGAGATCACATCCGCGACCTTCTGCCAACGCATCTCGGCATCGCCGCGGATACGTACGGGCTGGTTCGGATTCACCGCAATCATGCGCTGCAGCATCGAGAGCAGTTTATCGCGCGTGAAAACCTCCCGGTCGATGGTGATGATGAGTTCACCATTCTCCTCTCGCGCGTTGATGATAATCTCGTCAATAGCGCGAGATGCCTCTTCGGTTGTTTTGGGCGCCGTGGGGACTTTTACCTTCAGGTCCTGCTCATTGAGGATAAACTTTTGAGTAACGACAAAGAAAATGAGCAGCAGGAATACAACATCCAGCATCGGTGCGAGCTGAAATCCGATGCAATCAGGCATCTTCACATTGAATTTCATCAGCGTAGAATGGATTCCTGGGAATAGTTGCTCAGCGATTCTGCCTTCGTTATGACTTCCGAGTTGTTCATCATCGGCTGGATGGATTCCACCGGTCGCCGCTCCCGGTTCATTTGCACGGATATAAGCGAAAGCACGTGAGTGATGGCCGCTTCCATGTCCGCGATTCGTTTCTGAATGCGATTACGAAAGAGTACGTAAAAAAGCATGCAGGGAATGGCCAGCGCCAGCCCGCCGGCCGTGGTGATCATAGCTTCCGAGATGCCACTGGCCATCTGCATCTGCTTTACCCCCTCAAAATTACCTGCCGCCATCTCTGTGAATGTTCGCATCATCCCCAGTACCGTCCCCAATAAGCCAATCATCGGAGCAATGCCGCCGATGTCCGCCAGCCAGCTTGTCTGCCGGGTGAGTGCGTTCGCCTGGCGAGAACCCTCTGCCACCGCCACCTCCCTTACCTCATCGATGTTTGAGCGTGGGTTACGTTGTAGAAACGTTATGATTACCTGCAGTGTACGCGTGAAACTTGAGTCGTTTTCTTCACACAGATCCGCGAGTCCCGCGTAGTCTTTTCGACGTATGCGTGTTTCTACCAGCGAAACAAGTCGCAGAGGTAGAATCGCTCCCTCTCGTGTAGTCCAGAGATTAATGACGATAACCATCAGAGCAACAAAAGATAACGCTAAGAGAGGCCACATCAGAACACCACCCTTCTCGAACAGACTCATTGCCTGTTTGAGCACTTCATTTGATAGGAACATATAAGCTATCATGATTCGCTGCGCGCCATTATACGCCCCCTTTCCTTATTTTTCAAGCCGATTGAATTGCTGTTTCCACATTCTGTGGATTGCAAAATCAAATCCAACACGGGAGGTACAAGAAGGACGCCAGCTCAGGGCGAACGCATTTGAGAGAAGTCAGTCAACAGAGAAAATACTCTTTTTGAGTGAGAGCATTGTTTATGCGCATCAAAAATCATGGCAACCGGCGACCATCATGATGATGGCTCTTTACAAGGGCTTACTAACTCCTTGCCCGGCATGTTCGAAGTACGAAGCTGACAGTCAGCGCGCCGGGCTCGGGAATGCGGAGTGGGAGCGTAGTCGAATTTCCTAATGCGTTTGCAGCGTCGTCTCCCGCAAAGACTTGCAGATTTTTGGGAAAACGCTATTGACCACCGGGCGACCGCTTATTCCGGGGCGCAACGGCGCTCCGGAGTCAGCTCTCCTCTTCAGAGTCGGACTCCTTTTGCTGTTCTCTTGCTCGCTTAGCTTCTTCCTTAGCCTGAAGTTTCTTCTCCTTCTTGAGATCGCGAACCATCTTGCGCCAATCAGCCAAAAAGGCGGTCACGTCACTCCCATTGGCTTCACCGAGCTTGTTGCCGTCCGCATCCACAGCGACCATGAAGGGCAACGGATTCGGACCGGTGTAAGGGAAGGGGACGCCCTTACCTTCTCCGGGGACAACGATGGGGAATTTCATTTTGGAGCTCTTTGCCCACTTGGTGGCCGCATCTTTGTTCGCATCGATGTTGAGCATGACGAGCTCCGCATTTTTGCCATGCATGCTGCGGTAAATTTTCACGATTTCCGGGGCTTCTGCGACGCAGATGCTGCACGTGCTGCGCGACTTGTAGATGAAATAGATGCTGGCTTTTGTATTGAGCTTGACCGGGAGGACGAATTTTTTGTCCTTCAGGGAAGCCGGCACAGCGGGGAGTTCCGCATTCTCCGCCGAAGATTCAGCTTTTTCATCGCCCTTCTGCTTGTCCGCCGCCACGGCGGCAAGGGGCTGCACAGCGAAAGAGGCAACCAGGAGGACGCACATAGTGCCCAGTATCTTTTTCATAGCGTGGCGCATTTGTTGCGGGTTTGCTTCGCGTCTACCCCCGGGGATAAAAAAGGGTGAAAGAGTCCATCATCGGCACTCGGCACGAAGACTGGAGCATAGGAGATTCGAACTCCTGACCTGTTGCGTGCGATGCAACCGCTCTACCAACTGAGCTAATGCCCCGCGAAGTGGGGACATTTTACGCGAAGGGAGGAAAGAGTGCAAGCATTTATATGCGATTCGCGGAGGAAAAATTTTCTGAAAGGGCGCGGGAGATGAGGGAATGGAGGAGGAAGTCGCGGTACCATGAGAGGTCTGCGGGGATAAGGAGCCAGGGGGAGTGAGCGGAGGAGGCGGCGAGGAGGGAAAAGAGGGAAGCCTGCTCGGCGGCATGGCTCTGCGGGGAGAAAGGTTTTCCTTTTTTCTGCAGGCGCTTCTGCTGCCCGGCAGGGGAGATATGCAGCGCGATTTTGAGAAGGGAATGCCCGCCGACGAGGAGGGAATTTTCAAGATCGAGAAGTGCAGCAATTGCGGGAGCGGAGGGTTCTCGCAAGGCGGCGCTGTACGGACCTGCCGCGAGCAGGGAAATCTCGCCCGGCAGGGGTAGAGCGGCTGCCGGATAGAGAGCGTATCGTTCCGGAGTGGGAACAATACGCGTGGTGAGGGGATCCAGTGTAGCAGCAACACGTCGCAAGGCTTTTTGCATACCACAGCCCTCCATGCTGAGCAGCACGACAAGCAGCCGTTGTTTTTTCTCGGGACGCAGCAGGGGTTGGGAAGCAAGATGCAGGAGGGCTTCTTTTTTCCCACCGCCGAAGAGAGGTGTGCCCGACGCGGGTAGGGCTTGCGCGAGCGGAGAGAAGAGGTAGAGACGTTCCGGCGTGCAGCAGGAGAGGATTTGTTCCTGTGGCGAAGAGAGAGGAAAATTCGGGAAAAAATGGTTGAGTGCGCGCTGTGCGACAGCTCGTTTGGAGGGGGCAAAGCGCTCAGGCGTGAGTTCTGTAAGCGGTACCCAATGGGCAGATGAGAACTCTGCACTGCTGTCGCAGGAGACGACCGGGGCGATGCCTCGCACGCGGAGCAGGTAAAAGCATTGTTGCTGTCCCAGCCAGCGCGCGCGTTTTTCGTTTCCTTTGCCGTAGGTGTAACGGAGTCCCGGGTATTCCGCCAGGAGATGTGCGGAGCAAATTCCCATTTCTTCCCGGAGCTCGCGAAAGAGGGCTTCCTGCATGGATTCGCCATCCTTGACACCGCCCTGGGGGAAATGCAGGTAGGGACTGCGCTCCGGGCGCGCGCCGAGGAGGACATTGCAAGCATCGTCCATGACAATAGCGGCGACGTTCATCCTCCAATCTGTGGAAGCATGGGTCATGATTGTCGAGGCTTCCGACGCCCGTGCGTTTCATCCTCCCAATCGGGGGCTAAATATTTCGCGTTGCAAAGCTCGGCAAGTTCTGTTTCATAGCCGAACCATGGGGTGAAGGAATTTGTCAATTCAACGACCTGCGAAAGCCTTTCTGAAAAGATACGCTCCCAGCCGGGACCGGGAGAACACTGCTGAATGAGGCCCTGGTGAAGCACTGCTCCGCGGTGGCGGCGTTGACCGGCACCGGCCAGTTTCTGACCGGCAGGACTCACAATATCACTTGTTACGGGACTGGCCCAGCAGGCTCTGCCGGCATCCGGAGCATCCTCCTGCAAGAGGATGCACTCGACCCCGCTTTGCCGCAGGGCATGCGCGAGGGCTCCGTGAATCCACGCGTAGAGACGTGATGCCGGAGGATAGGGAGAGGCCTCTTTCGGTGGCGCAGGGAGGGTGAGTGTGTATGTTATGCCATGTCGGTGGTCCACAATGCCGCCACCTGTCCAGCGGCGGATATATTCCACGGCGTCCGGGAAAATTTTACTGGCGACAGCCTTTGTGTCAAAATAGCCGTAACTCACCGCAGGCTTTGCCCATCCGTAGATGCGTAACCACGCCTCCTGTCGTCGCAGTAAGAGCTCATCTGTCGCCATGTTGTCGTAACCCCGGCGCGGAACCGGGTCCATCCATACACGCAAGAAAGGAAGCTGTATCTCCTGGGCAGTCACAGTGCAGGGAATCGAGGTGGGATGCTGCTTAAAGAGGCTGGGGAAGAGGTACTGAGCGGGAGTAAGAGCGAGTGTATTTCGAAAAGAAGTCCTCTAGTGCAGGGGGACGCCGCTGTCCAAGACGCACTTGCTCCACAAGTGCAACTCCCTCCTCGGTGAGCGCGGTAATTGAAAGCTCGGCTGAGACGATGCGGGCGCGCTCAAGCCGATTTCCCTCGGTATCAGCATATTCTCCATAGAGCTGAAAACGGCGCTTGGCACCACGCGCAGCGCTGGAGAGCACCGGCACGCTGATGGAGCTGTACAGGGGCTGGTCGCTCGAGCCGCCTCCCTGACTCGCATACTCCACGTTGAAAATGATGTTCATCTCCACAATGTTCTCGCAGAGGAAATTTTTGTCTTCGGATGGCTCGTACTGACTGTAAGAGCTTTGTAAGTTGTTAGAACCGAGTATGTTGTCGTAGGTGTTACGGGGAGAAACGACCTGTCGATAGAGGGCGAACAGAGGGAAGGAGGTTGTATCTCCGTTTCGACTCGGCAGATTCAAGATGTGATCACGGAATTTGAGGCGGTAGCAAACAGTGCCCACCTCTCCTTGCGTATCAGGATCGGCGGCCAGCAGGTTCCGGTAGTTGTTGCGCATAGAAGACGTGGACCCGACGGCCGGATTGCGGTCCGGCGGGCAGGCAAAGAAGATTATGCGCGCCGACTTCGGAATTGAAAGTCCTTTTGGTACACCTCGAATGGCAGAGTCAACCTCCGCGTACAGCCACTGGGTG
The DNA here is from genome assembly GCA_947631435.1 of uncultured Akkermansia sp. GTDB lineage: Bacteria > Verrucomicrobiota > Verrucomicrobiia > Verrucomicrobiales > Akkermansiaceae > Akkermansia. The sequence goes on along the minus strand of CANRLM010000011.1, from coordinate 10,080 downwards.
TCTTTGCCCGAGCCGCGGACCTGGATAGACTCCAGATCTTCGCTGATGCTCTGCAGCGCTACGCGAGCCGATGCTGCGGTACTTGTATCCTCACGTATAGCTTTCCATAAGTCGATACCCTGGTTCGTGAGCTGCATGATCACCACGACCAGGATAGCTGTGATCGCCATGGCCGTGATGAGTTCGACCAGCGTAAAGCCGCCACGTTGCCCGGTGTGCCTGTGGTTTTTAGCGTGCATAGCGGAAGAATCAGCGTAGGATTGAGATGTTAGTGGAGAATATCGGGCGTCCGATGCGTGACCATGGACGATTCTTGTAGCGGTCCGGGTTCGGAGGGTTCATGAGGTAGAAATCCGCTCGGCAGAAGATAACACCCCCCCACTGCGTGTCTGTGTTGTCCTGAGAGAAGTATTTGTCAGGCGTGGATGCACCTTTGATGGTGCCCGGCGTCTTGGCAAGCTTGTAAGCACCCTTGGTTTCCGGTTCAAGCTGGGTAAGTTTGACGAGGAAGACCGGTCCCACGGCGTGTCGGATATCGTTTTTATGAATCGTGCTGTTCATAGGGCACGCGATGGAGACAAGCTGTGTGTCGCCGCCGGGACGGCTCCTGTTGAAAGGGATGGGGGGATAAGTACCGTCTATTCTCAGTGAGGATGCCGTGTTGGCCCGGTAGGAAAATACCACGATAGCAGACGAAGGTCTCTTGCAGGAGAGAATCCAATAGAAGCCCTTGTCAAAGGGTGAAGCGTATTTTTCCGGGCCTACGCTTCTGGCGTCGTAGGTCCTCTCATTGGCTCGCACGGTGTTAAGCTCAGCGCGGAGAATGCTTATCACGCGATCGGATTCCTGTTTTGTGAGAGCTTGCTGAATCATACCACGAACCGGCACAAACACCGTCAAAAAGATGGATATGAGCATGCCTACGAGAGCGACGGCCAGCAGGGTTTCCATCAACGTAAACCCTATGCAGTGGCTCTGGATTCTTTTCTTCATGTCGGAGGCTTTCTTGATAAGGGATTAGTTCTGGAATACTTGTTCCTGGGTACGCATGGGCGTCGTGTAACCGGAGGGCCAGATAACAACGCCTTTGGCCCCGACCGGTCGCCGCCTCGAATCGAGCTGCAGCGGCACAAGTCCGTCAATTGAGTTGCGACCGGTTCCCCGGCGCGCGCGGATGAGTACGATGCGCTGAGGTTGCGATGGGGAAGACGGCCCGGCCCCGGGGGAGACAAAACGCCCCTTTTCGTCAAACTCAAAGTAATAAACGCGAGATTTGGCCTTGGCTCCTAAACGTGTGGTTCCTACCGCTGCTTTAGCACCGGCGTTTTCCGCCCAGCCGAGTGTGCGGCTATACGTCGGAGAAAAATAGATGCCGGCAGGCAGCAGACTGCCCGAGGAGGTTGAAACCCAGGTTCCATTCGAGGTATCGATGGTGGAGGCATCATAGATTCCATTTTCCTTCGTCTCCCGCTTCAGGCGTTGCACGACCATATAGCGCAGATGTCGGGAATCCTGTGCCGTATCTTTGGGATCATCAGCTATCACGAGACGAGCGTATGTGTCGTTTCCCTGTGCCGTAGCCCGGGCTTCCTGTATCATGTTAGTAATCAGGTCAAGCCCTGAATCCAGCGTGCGACCCGTACCGGGGTCACGCAGCACAGTCGTGGCGAGCGACATCATAATCCCGATGATTGTGATGACAACGAGCAGTTCAACGAGGGTAAAGGCAGCCAGGCTTTTACGGTAAGGTCTCTTCATAGAGCGAGGAAGAATAGCAGGAAACAATCTCCACCCCTCTCTTTTATCAGTTTTCTGCCACCTCTTCAATCTTTTTTTTGGACGTCGGAAAAAGCGATTGGTCCAGAAGATGAATCACGCGCTTGTCTTTTCGCTGCAGAAAGGCGCATGGGTACGTTGTTTTGTATTGCTGGACAAACTGATGCTTGTGTTTTTAGACAAGAGTGAACCGGCGACGGGGGCCGGGGCGAGAAAAATCTTGCTTGTCGGCTCGGGATGATGGTAGAATGCACGCATGCTTAGAGTGCTGGCAGCTACGGATTTTTCGAGCGATGGACGCGCCGTGGTTGATTTTGCGGCTGATCTGGTGCGTCGGAGTGGAGGGAAAATGTATCTTCTCCACGCAGTGGAACCGTGCATGATTGACGCTGCCGGCTGCATCTCGCATGAGAAGGGAGCAATGGCAGGGGAAGTCGAGGAAGGGGAGGGAACCCACCATCATGCGACCCTGTTGGAGATATCTAACAACCGTGCTCGTTGCGCCGCTGAAAAAATCAGTCGGAGATGGGATATCCCGGTCTATGGTAAGGCGGAGGAGGCGGATGACATTGTTGAGTGCATTTTCCGTTTTTGTGAAAGGCACAGTATTCAGCTGCTTGTTATCGGGAATCGTCATCACTCCCTCCTCTCTTCAATCCTGTTGGGGAGTACGGCTGCCCGTCTTGTGCGAGCCGCGCGTATTCCCGTTACCGTGGTGCCCTGTGCGTTCCAACAAGGATGAGGATCATTTTCATAGGCGACGTTGTGGGGAGGACGGGACGTCGGGCTCTTCGCCGAGCTGTCGCAGAATGGCGCGCCGAGTATTCCCCGGATTTAGTGGTAGCGAATGCTGAAAATGCCGCCGCGGGTCGTGGGATCACCCCGCTTCTGGTGCAGGAACTCCTGGACGGTGGAGTAGATGTGATGACATTGGGAGATCACGCGTGGGATCGGGCGGAATACATCGCCCGTGCTCACGAACTTTCCCGAGTATTGCGTCCGTTTAATCTCCAACCCGGCATGCCCGGCTGCGGTAGTCTGTTGCTCCCGGTTCCGGGGGGGCAGGTGGGTATTCTCTGTTTGCAGGGAATGGCGTTGATGCGTCCCGGAGCTCTGAATCCTTTCACCGTCGGGTACGAGGAAGCCGTGCGTTTGCGTACTGCCGGCGCTTCGGTTCTACTGGTGGATTTTCATGCGGAATCAACCGCGGAAAAGGTAGCTCTCGGCTATAGGTTGGATGGTGTGGCATCCGCTGTGTTTGGCACGCATACACACGTGCCTACTGCAGATGCGCGCATCCTGCCGGGGGGTACAGCTTATATAACTGATGTCGGTATGTGCGGCAGCAAAGATGGCGTGATTGGGCGTGATGCTGCAGAGACGCTCAAAAGCCTCGTGAATGGGCTCCCGGGCAAGTTGCCTGTCGGCAAATGGCCCGCTCTGGTTTGCGCTGCCATGGTGGATGTTGATGTGGAGACCGGGCGTGCTGAGGCGTTGTGTCCCCTGATTCTTACCGTAGAGAAGGCAGATGATTGATGCAGATAGATTCGGGGGTATTGTGCGTTTGTATGGCGCGGCGGCGGCTGAACGCTTTGCCTCCGCGCGTGTAGGGGTGGTCGGTATTGGGGGGGTGGGGTCCTGGACGGCTGAAGCTCTGGCGCGTAGTGGCGTAGGCACCCTCATTCTCATGGACATGGATGAGCTCTGCATTACAAATACAAATCGCCAGATTCACGCGTTAGATTCCACCATCGGACGGTTGAAAGTGCAGGTGATGGCCGAACGTTTGAACCACATCAATCCTTCCATCACCGTTTTTCCCATCCCGGAGTTTTATTCTTCCCATCGCTCTGAAGCACTTTTTGATTGCCGGCCGGATGTTGTCGTAGACGCCATTGATTCAATGAAAGCCAAGGCACATTTAATTGCTACTTGTTATGAGCGTGGCGTGCCTATTGTCACTTGCGGGGGTGCGGGTGGACGCCGCAGGGTGGAAGATATCCGCGTGGCGGATCTCTCGCGCACCAGTTGCGATGGTCTGCTTGTCCGTCTGCGCAAATTACTTCGGAGGGAATACGGTATGCCGGTCGTGGATCGCGGTGCGGAGCTCGGGATCCCTTGCGTTTATTCGACGGAAAAACCTGTGTTTCCGCAGTGCGATGGTTCTGTGGGCACGGAGCGCGAGGAGGGGCAACTCGGCGGCATTACCTGTTCAGCAGGACTTGGTTCTGCCGCGGTTATCACCGGATCGTTCGGCTTCTTCGCGGCCTCTGCAGCTTTGCAACTTCTCCTCTCCTTCCCTCGTGCATGAAGTACAATCCTCACACAGCGCGTGCTAATAAACACGTCTCTCCCCTTCGTGATTTCAACCCCACGCAGATTGCCATCCCTGCAGGGGATGAAGCTTTGCTTTCCGAACTCCTGAGCGCACATCCGACAGGGCTTTTCCTCGTTCTGGATTGCGTGCAGGATCCGCACAATCTCGGCGCGATTCTTCGTACAGCGGACGGAGCCGGAGTGGTCTGTGTTGTCGCGCCGAAGGACAAATCCGTGGGGATCACAGAGACCGTCTTGAGAGTTTCTGTAGGCGCGGCGGAGAAGGTTCCTTTTATTCAGGTGACCAATCTTGTGCGTTCGCTCAGGGCCATGCAACGAGCTGGTATCTGGTTGGTTGGCACTTCTGATCAGGGAGACCGTTTACTTTACGACACAGATTTGCGTGGCGGTATCGCCATCGTTATGGGGGCGGAGGGGGGAGGTATGCGCCGCCTTACGGAGGAGACTTGTGACTTCCTCGTGCGTATCCCCATGGCGGGCAGTGTTCCGTGTTTAAACGTTTCTGTGGCGACCGGGATTTGTTTGTATGAGGCCGTGCGCCAACGTTCTCACGCCTCTGTTTGATTATGCCGTGCATTGTAGATATCGATCCACCCCCGGGTAGAACTGTGCGCGTCATTTCGGATATGCACTGGGGGCACCCGCGTTCTCATGCTCCGGAGCCCGTGGTGCTCGCAGAAAGCATGCGCGGAGTGGATATACTTGTGCTGTGTGGAGACACGGCGGAGTCCCACCCGTGCTCTCCTTTTCGTGAAAAGGGGATTGCTCTGCGTGATGAGTTTCGTCGCATATGTCGAGAGTTCGGAATTGAGTTGATTGAGATCGCCGGAAATCATGACCCGGACATAGAACTTCAGATGCTGCGCCTTTGGGATGGGCGAGCGGTAGCGTTGCATGGACATGCACTCGTACGAGGAGTTGCCCCGTGGAGTCGAGAGTTCTTTTATCGTGAAAGTGCAATTCGCCGTATGGTGGACGAGGTTGCGCTCAATGCTCCTGTGGAGGAACGACTTGCTTTAGCGCGACGGATTTCGTTCGAACTCGGTTCGTTGCAGTTTTCGAATGCCGCTTCGTTGCAGGCTTCCCGGCTCTTGCCGCGGGAATTGTACCATTGCTTCTGGCCACCAGCCCGTCCGTTGCGCATCCTGCGAGCCTGGCTCTCCTGTGGTGGTTTGGCAGAGGACTGGTGCCAGCGGTTAATGCCGGAAACGCAGTTATTTATCTTCGGGCATTTTCATCGCTCCGGTCGCTGGGCGGTTAAAAATCGCACTATCGTTAACACCGGCGCATGGTTCAAATATGCTGCTCCATACGCTATTGACATGCGTGATGCTCAGCTACTTCGCTATGCTCCGATCGCCCCGATCCATCAAGTTACTCGTTCTTGAGAAGATCGTTCGGCCGATCCTCTCAGAATCTCTACTTTTTGACGGGTTGAAGCTCCTTTTTTTCGCCCGCTTTGAGACTGAGGAAAGGAATCAGGATGAAGTCGTCCGTCACGGTGGCATCATCAAGCTTACAGTCTGCCCATGCACCGCGTTCCTTCCCTGAGGGGTATCTCAGCGCTACCGGGCCGCTGTAATCGCGGCGGGCTGTGATACGCAAGATTTGTTCCTCCCCCCATTCCACATTCAGTGGAGCCGCAATATGCGAGCTATCGACAAGGGCCGGCCATGCCGGGTCACCGTAGAAGGCCAGCAGGTCTCGTTCCTGCACAAGCCCTACGGCATCGTGGGCTTGTTGTGATGTGAGTCGTATATTGGCAGCCAGTAAATCTTGCTGGAGAGCGGGACCGAGTTCGTTTTCCCTGGAACGTACGTGCAACAAGTCCGGACAGAGGCGTAGAGTTTTCTCGATGAGTAGTTGATTACTCAGGTAGAAGGCCTCTGCCAGGGTGGTTTCATTCGTGTGGTTCATGAAGAGGTGTAGCAGAACTCCGGCCGCTTCTCCATGCCAGGATGTTGCCGTATACCCCACAAACTGGTTGCACCCGTAAGCGGAGATCGCCGTGACAGGCATGCTCTGGGTGCACCCTCTGGCGTCACCGAGAGCCCCTGATCCCGGTGCGATCCAGACGCGCTGCTTTGCGTCCGGTTCAATGCTCCGGAAGTGCATGGCTTCCACAAGACTTTGCAGAGCTCCGATTTTACCGCTCATAGCCGGCTGGCGTGCACTGGCGAAGGCAATCAGGTGCTGGCAATCCACTTCATAGAAACGATTATTTGCCGAAAAAATGAGCCCCTTGCAGAAGGGCATCTCCAAATTGAAGGGAGTAGCGTGTCCCGACGTGATGAGAAGATCCGGAGATTGAGTGGAAAGCTGGTAGGAGAATCGTCCTTGTAGCCCGTTTTGAAGGATATCTTGCCCTTCCGGAGTATTGGTCGAATGGCGCGTTTCCTTCGGTTCTCCGCCGGCGCGCTTTTCGATGGTGGGGAACCCCTCTTCTTCCTCCAGACAATAAGCTTCCTGCATGCGGGAAAAATCCGGTTTCCCCAGAGCCAACATTTTTTTGCAGATCAGCGGTTCCCTGGCTCGGGCTATACGCAGGGCATCCTCCGCACTGTAACCGGTGATGATCCCCCACAAACAGTCTCCATACTGATCCGAATCAATTTGCCGCGTGGCACAGTGCAGCGTGTTGATCACCTCACGCGTTACCTCTTCCGGTCGTAGTACGACGGCAACGTACCGAGGCTTTCTCTCCCTTAACTCTGTCACGCAGGCCTCTTCTTCTATCTGGGGGAGTTCAATAAGATTGCTTTGTTTGTACTTCTGGAGCAGGGTCTCAATAACCTCCTTCCATGCAGGTATCGCTGCCGTAGCGCTGGTGGTGAGCACTGCATATTCTCCCTCTTGTGGCTGGATGACAGCGGGGGCTTCCTCCTTTTTCACGGGAAACTGGGATGCGTTTTCCTCTTCATCGCTTTTCTCATAATCCTCGGGAACCACAAAATAGAAGTTGGTGGTATCTGCTGTGCCAAAAATTTCTTTTGCGAGAGCGCGGATTTCATCGGCGGTGATGCTTTCAATGTCTTTCACGATGTCGTGCATCAACGCCGCTCGTTGTGGCTCTGCCTGCAGATCGATGAGGTTTCTCTCCCAATACTCCGGTGTGATGAGCATTTTGTGCGTGGCCGCGAGGAAGGGCTTTTTCGCACACTCGAAATCCTCGTCACTGATGTTACCTTGCCCCATCCCTACACATATGCTTTCCATCGCCGCGTTTACCTTGGCCCTGTTGCCCTTTACCCCATAGCTGATCGTGGCGAGATAGGCAGCATTGTCAAAGTCCTCATTTGTCTGCAATGATACAACGGGAGAATAACTCTCGCCCATCGCTGCGCGTAAACCGTCGAAAAGTTTGTTGCGCACGATGGAGACCAGCAGCTGTAGTCGCCTGTTGCGCCGAAGGTCACGTCCGTTTCCGGCCGGCCGCACTTGAGATACAACGGTTTTGTCCAAATCAGTGGGGTAGGGAATGAAGAGCTGCTGTCCCCAGGGTTGGAATTTGACGCGGCGTTTGACTTGCTCCACGGGCACAGGCTGTGCCGTTCTCGGAGGCATTGCGCCGAAAGTGCGTTCCAAAATCGGCACCACTTCATCCACAGCAAAATCTCCCACAAGACTTACTTCCAGGTAATTTTTGGCAAGAGGTCCCTCCATGCTTTTACGTACAGCTTCGGCGCTCTGTGCTTCAATCTGTGCACGCTCCGGAATTATGAAGAGGGGATTTTCTCCGAAAAGGGCGCGCAGGGATTCTTTGCTGTACACGCCGGTTGGTGTCGTTTGCAGAGTTTTGTAGCGGTTATCCAGACTCCGTTTCAGCAGCAATTCTCCGTCCTCCCTGTACCCGGGATGCAGAATAGCCGCTGCCAGCAGTTTGCACTGCAGCTCCAGATCTTCCCGCGAGCTCGTTCCGGAAAAGAGAAATTTGGTGGGAGATACTCCGAAGTCCATCGTGACGTTTTTCCCGGCGAAGATTTGCTCGAGTTCATCGTAACTGTGTTCCCGAAGTCCTCCGCGCTGCATGACTGCCTGCACCATGTTGGGCAGCCCAGCTTGCGCCGGCAGTGCGAAAAGCCCACCATCTACGGCAGCCGTAACATGCACACTCCCTTTGCGAAAATCGACAGGCCTCAGGTTAACGCGTACTCCGTTGGAGAGAACGAGCGTCGTCGTTTCAAGATCTTTCAAATCTTTGCGCTGCATAACAACGCCCGGCATCCCGATGGTGTCGTAGGCGAAAGGTTTTATCGCTTCCCTGGACGGATGCTCTACCGCAGCCTGCAGTGCCTTGTCGTACTCTGCTCGCAGTTCCTCCCCCGTCACATTTTTTGGAAGATTCCCCATCAGCGTGAGTCGTGCTTCCGCAAGGTTGCCGAATGCTTCTTCCAGTGCTTTGCGACAAAGATCCGGGTTAGCCATGATTTGTTCTACAGCTCCGCGTAGCACGCGACGATTTTCTTCCGGTGTCGTCATCACCCGGTTATTGCTGAGAGCGTCGACCAGGCGGTTTGCCATGGCGTTAGCCGGCACTGTTTCCCATGAGTCGATTTCGTGCCGGAAATTCGACTCCATGTTGTCGGTAATTTCTCGGAGTTCTTCCGGCTCGAAGCCGTATTTAAGCGCTTGCTGCAGCATCTCCACTCCTTTTCGCAGTGCCTCCTTCCAGCCTTCCGGTTTGGTCGCGATGCTCAACCCATCCAGCTCCACAACCTGAAAAAGATCCTCTTCTTCCACTCCTGCGGCCAGGAAAGGAGCATCTGCCTTGTGCTCCAGTCTCCTGTAGCGGCGGTTGAGCATGGCACAAGCCAGCTCCAGTGGCAGGTCTTTTACCCGCTGTTCTACGGTGTCTGGCTGTTGCAGAAAAGGACGCACGATGGAGACCATGATTTTGCAGTCTGCCTGCTCCGGGTTGGAGATGAGTTTTTCTCTTTGGGTGGAGGGGACGAGATCGCCTATGGGCGGGATCTCGCCCTGCGGTCGTGCTTGCATCCCATCAAAATGTTTTATGACCCATTCTCTGGCTGTTTCTGGTGCAAAATCACCGGTCAAAATGAGCACCATGTTGCTTGGTACGTAGTAATCATGGTAACGTTTCCGCACCTCCTCTCCGGTGCCGTGGCGCAGCACTTTTTCCTTGCCGATGGGCATGTATTCTGCCACCCGAGTTCCCTCCGTTATCTGCGCAATGTAGCTCAACCCTGCGCGCATCGATGCGGAGTCTCGTGCATGCAGTTCGCTGATAACGATACCTCGCTCCTTGTTGATCGCCTTGTCTTCAAGCGTGGCTCCGTCCGCGAAGTCACGCATGATGGTCATGGCTGTATCTACGGTTTTGTCCTGCAGGTTGGGCAGATCGAGCATGTAAACGGTTTCACGCAGACCTGTGTAGGCATTAGCATCCCCGCCGAAACCCAGACCCAATTTCTGCATTGTGGGTATGAGCTCGCCTCTCTTGAAGTTCCGACTGCCGTTGAACACCATGTGCTCAAGCAAGTGGGAAAAGCCCGTGTTAAGCTCGTTTTCACTCAATGATCCTACATTGACAAAAAGTCGCACGGATCCACGCCCCGTCGGCTCTTTGGTCGGACGTATCACGTAGCGCATACCGCTGTCGAGTTCTCCTGCCGTGATTTGCGGGTCCTGGCGCAGCTGATCGGGTTCCTGCCCGGTTTCTCCTTGCGAGTGCGCCGGTTCCACCGTGAGTCCGAGAGCGGCTATCAGGAGAGTAACGAAGATTTTTGCTTTTGCCCTTGTCTGTCTCATCAACTATTACTACGCGTCCGCGCACGCGAGGCTTTCATTTTTCCCTCAGCTGAGCGAGGTATTCATTGTTTTTTTTGGAAGGGGAAAAAGAGGCGGGAGAGCAGGAGGCAGGCGGGGAAGGAGGGGGTTGAGGAGAGGAGGGGAAGAAAAAAAGAGGGAAAAATTTTCAGATAGAGCTTGACAAAAGATAGAGGGATG